>CALWIX010000052.1 GCA_944380825.1 uncultured Clostridia bacterium
TCCGAGTTTGAACCCGGCCCGTTCCAGTACGGCAGAGATCATGCCGACGGCGCGAATATGCTGGCGAAAGCGCTGAAACCGCATGACGGTACGGTGATTTGGCGCTGCTTTGTGTACAACTGCACCCAGGATTGGCGCGACAAGACCCAAGACAGAGCCCGTGCCGCGTATGACCACTTTATGCCTTTGGATGGCCGGTTTGACGATAACGTGATTCTCCAGATAAAACACGGTCCCTACGACTTCCAGGTGCGCGAGCCTGTCAGCCCGCTTTTCGGAGCGCTGCAAAAGACTCGTCACATTATTGAGTTCCAAATTACCCAGGAATACACCGGCCATCAAATCGATGTGTGCTTCCTGCCGTATATGTGGCAGGATGTGTACCGCTTCGATACGAAGCACGGCGAGAATTCTACCATCGGCGGCATGATGGGCAACCGTCTTTCGGGCGCCGTAGCAGTGGGCAGCGTCGGACTCGACGGCAACTGGACCGGCCACACGCTCGCCCAGGCCAACTGGTTTGGATTTGGCCGTCAGGCGTGGAATCCGGATCTGACCGCCGACGAGATCGCCGACGAGTGGGTCAAACTTACCTTCGGTCTTGACGCACAGGTAGACGCCGCCGTTAAAAAGATCCTCATGGAATCTTATCCGGCCTACGAGAATTATAACGCGCCTTTCGGCGTATGCTTTATGGTGGTGCCGCATCTGCATTACGGTCCGAGCGTGGAAGGATACGAGTTCACCAAATGGGGCACCTATCACCGTGCCGATAAAGAGGCCATCGGTATCGACCGCACGCCCGCCGGCACCAATTATACAGGCCAGTATTCGCCTGAGAACGCCAAGATGTTCGCAAATTTGGATACCTGTCCCGAAAACCTCATGCTCTTCTTCCACCGCGTGCCGTACAGCCATGTGATGAAAAACGGCAAGACGCTTCTGCAAAATATCTACAATACCCACTTTGTAGGCGTGGAGCAGGTAGAAGAGATGATCGGCACATGGGAGAGTCTGAAGGACAAGCTTGGTGCCGACGTGTATGCTTCTGTGCGCGAGCGCATGGGCCGTCAGCTTACAAACGCCATCGAGTGGCGCGATGTGGTCAACACGTATTTCTACCGTCATACCGGTATTCCGGACGAGCAAGGGCGTAAAATTTACGATTAATCCGTTTTCACGCCGCCCGTCCGACAGGGTGGGCGGCGCGTTTTAAATGATTTGGAGGTAACATGATTATGAATTTGAATCAGGCATCTCTTGCAAGTAAAGAGCTTTGGCAAAAAGCCGGTATCACCCTGCCGCAGTTTGATCGCGACGAGATGATCCGTAAAACGACCCAGGCACCTATTTGGATCCACTTCGGTGCAGGAAATATCTTCCGCGGTTTTCCGGCGGCATTGCAGCAGAATCTTCTGAACAAAGGTCTGTGCGATAAGGGAATCATCGTGGCGGAAGGCTTTGACTGCGAGATTATCGACAAGGCCTACAAACCCTTTGACGATTTGAGCTTGCTGGTTGTGCTCAAGGCTGACGGCAGCATCGATAAAGAAGTGATCGCCAGCGTGGCACAGTCGCTGCGCGCCGGCGCCGACGACAAAGACGACTGGGCTACCCTCGTTTCTTATTTTAAGAATCCGTCCCTCCAGATGGTCAGCTTCACCATTACAGAGAAGGGCTACGCTCTTAAGAATGCTTCCGGGCAGTATATGCCTTTTGTGGAGCAGGATTTTGCCCGCAAGACCGAAATCCCGCAGGGCATGATGGCCAAACTGACGCTGCTGTGCTATGAGAGATATAAGGCGGGCGCATTCCCCATCGCGCTTGTCAGCATGGACAACTGCTCTCACAACGGTGAGAAGCTGCAGACTTCCGTGATGGAGACAGCGAACAAGTGGAAAGAAAACGGCTTTGTCGATGACGGATTTATCGCTTATATGAGCGACGAGAGCAAGGTTTCTTTCCCGTGGAGTATGATCGACAAGATCACCCCGCGTCCCGATCCGAACGTACAGGAGATGCTCAAGGGCTGCGGTTTCGACGATACCGACATCATCGTCACCTCCCGCAACACCTATACGGCCGCTTTCGTCAACGCGGAAGAAGCGCAGTATCTCGTTGTGGAGGATAAATTCCCGAACGGCCGCCCGGCGCTGGAGAATTCCGGTCTTATTTTCACCGACCGCGATACCGTCAATATGACCGAGAAGATGAAAGTGTGCACCTGCCTCAATCCGCTGCACACCGCTCTGGCTATCTATGGCTGCCTGCTGGGTCACAAGCGCATCTTTGAAGAAATGCGTGACGATGTGCTCAAGCGTTTGATCGAGCGCATCGGCTACGACGAGGGCCTGCCGGTGGTAGTGGATCCGAAGATTATCCGCCCCATCGACTTTATCCGCGAGGTGCTCGAGGTGCGTCTGCCCAACCCCTTCATGCCGGATACGCCCCAAAGAATCGCTTGTGACACCTCGCAAAAGCTGTCGATCCGCTTTGGCGAGACGATCAAGGCGTACCAGCGCGATCCGAACCTCGACGTGCACTCCCTCAAGCTTATCCCGCTGGTGTTCGCCGGCTGGTGCCGCTATCTGATGGGCGTGGGTGATGACGGCGAGCCGTTTGAGATCAGCCCCGATCCGCTGCTGCCGGATCTGCAGCCGCGGTTTGCTGGTGTGAAGCTGGGCGACACAGGATCGTTCCATGAGATTTTGGAGCCTGTGCTGAGCAACGCAAACCTGTTTGGCGTTAATCTTTACGAGGCCGGTCTCGGCGAGCTGGTAGAGAGCTATTTCGCAGAGCTCGTTGCAGGCAAGGGCGCCGTACGCGCAACGCTTGAAAAGTACGTTCTGAAGTAATAAATTTCCCGATTCCCTCCCCGGGCGGGATGTCCGGGGAGGAGAATTTTTCTGTAAGGAGGAATTTTCCTATATGAAAATGGTATTTCGCTGGTTCGGCGAAAAGCACGACAGCATCCCGATCCAATACGTCCGCCAGATCCCGAACGTTTCTGGAGTAGCCGCCACACTGATGGACAAGCAGGCCGGCGAGCTTTGGACGGACGATGAAATTGCACAGCTGAAAAACAGCATCACCTCGGCGGGGCTTGAGATGGAAGTCATCGAGAGCGTGAACATCCATGACGACATCAAGCTGGGCGTGCCTTCCCGCGACAAGTACATCGAAAATTATAAAGAGACCATCAAGAGCCTCGGCAAGGCCGGCGTGCGCGTGATCTGCTACAACTTCATGCCGATTTTCGACTGGATGCGCACCGACCTGTGGAAAAAGCTCAGTGACGGCTCCGAAACGATGAGCTACGATCACACTGTGATGCAGAGCATCGGCGAGCCCAACGAGATGATCCGCCGTTTTGAAGAAGGTTCGGGCGGCTTCTCTCTGCCCGGCTGGGAGCCGGAACGTCTGAGCATGGTGAAAACGCTGTTCCAGAAGTATGACGGCATCACCCACGATGATTTGATGGATCACCTGCGTTACTTCCTCGAGCAGATCATGCCCGTATGTGAGGAGTACGACGTCAAAATGGCGATTCATCCGGACGATCCGCCATGGGATCTGTTCGGCCTGCCGCGTGTGCTCAAGGATCGCGAGAGCATGAAGGAGATCCTTGACATGGTGAATAATCCCTACAACGGGATCACCCTGTGCACCGGTTCTCTGGGCGTAAGCCCCGACAACGACATTCCGGCTCTCATCCGTGAGTTTGGTGACAGAATTCCGTTTGCGCATGTACGCAACTTTAAGCGTACCGCCGACAAGACCTTCTGGGAGACTTCTCACTTTACGCCCGACGGCTCTCTGGATATGTATGCTATCGTGAAGGCGCTGCATGACTGCGCGCCCAACTGCTACATCCGTCCGGATCATGGCCGTATGATTTGGGGCGAGAAAGGCCGTCCCGGCTATGGTTTGTACGACCGCGCGCTCGGCGTAGCTTACATAAACGGTATTTGGGAGAGCCTTGACCGTCAGGAAAAAGAATAATCTATTAAAAATTAGATGTAAAAAGCAGGCGTGCCTCCTAAAGCACGCCTGCTTTTTTTTGTTTATATTAAATTCTGCGGTAAAACGCTGGGTTAGCATCAGCCCGCTGCCGCGGCCATCAGGGCGGAAGCGATGCGGCCTGCGGAAGAAATTCCGTAGTTGCCCTCCTCCACCACAACCGCAAAAGCGTAGGGCGTTGCATCGTTTGCAGAGTAACCGATAATCCAACCGTTCGGCTGTTTTCCTCCGCCTACCTCGGCGGTACCGGTTTTGGCGCAGACGTTCATCCCGGGAAACATATCGTCGCCGTAATCAGAGGTGACGTTGTACCGCAAAAGAGCTTCCAGCTTCCCGGCGAGTGTTTCGTCTACAAGCTCGCTGCCCCAAGAAGGATGGCCGCGATAGAACGGAAAACCGAAAGCGCCGGTGACAGACTGTACATAGTACGGGATGACGGGCGTCCCGCCGTTGGCGATTGCCCCCATCAAAATGACCATATGGCAAGGGTTGACCATGTCGGTATATTGTCCGATGCCCGACCAGCCCAGTTCGTTGTCGTTCGCTTTAGAGACATCATAAAAACTGGCTGCTGTGGGGATGCCGTCAATTTCGAAGCTTTGGCCGAATCCCATACGCTGCGCCATATCAGTCATTTTTTCCGCCCCCAGCTCCATCGCCAATTCAGCGAATACGATGTTGCAGGATTTAGCAAGACCGTCCTGCATCGTAATATTGCCGTGCTTGCTCAGACAGGTAATTTTGCTGTTATTGACAATGATACTTCCGTTGCATTCAAACTGACGGGTATCGAGCCCAGAAATGCTATCCAAAGCGGCGGCGGTTGTAACGATTTTAAAAATGGAACCGGGCGTATAGGTCGAAGAAAGCACCCGATTGAGGTAGACGCCTTCATATTGCGGGTTGGAATCTATGTCTGAGGGAGGAGCAGCGGGATCAAATGTGGGGGTGCTGACCATGCAGAGAATCTCTCCCGACTTGTAATTGTAAAGGATGGCGGCGCCTCGTTTTCCATTAAATTTTTCGAGCGCGATTTTTTGCAGATTGCTGTCGAGCGTTAGCGTGACGTTGTGGCCCGAAGCCTCGCCGGTAGGGGAAAAAAGTCCGGTAAAGAAATTGTAGCCGGAAAGCTGCGTGCGGAATTGAGTCTGTACACCCGTAGAGATAAATCCGTCCGTATCCCCCACAGCGTGCAGGCAGGCCTGACGCACCGTCTGGTCGTCGTTATAAAACCGCTCACCGTCTTGGCTGTATGCCAAAACGACGCCGTTGCGATCGAGGACTTGTCCGGCATACCCCAGCTGCCCTCCACCCACAAGGTGGCCGTTATACGGCTGGATCGCCCAGTCTCCGCCGTGAAATACATATCCATACAGGAGAAGAGCCAATCCTACAAGAAATCCCCCCGCTAATATCCACAGAACGAGTGATCGGGTTCCCGTTGTTTTCATCAAATCCCTCCTTTGGGATAAAGGCGAATCAACACGCGGGTAGGGTTTCTCCGCGCTTTTGCCAATGTGCCGGTGTATTGCGCTGCCGCCAAGTGAAACAGCTGTCCCTCCCTTTTTCTTCGGGGCGGTGTTTCTTCGTGCTGCGGCGAAATTTTTTCCATCCCTCCCGCATGGAGCCTATCGCGGAAAAGAAGCCAAAATCTGGGTATAAGCGGCGTACAAAGGGTTAGCCCGCTACCGCGTAAGTGCGTTCGTCAGAGGCTTTGAGAAAGGCGAGAAGTCCCCAAACAGCCAGCATACTGGAACCTCCCGCGCTGATAAACGGCAGCGTCACTCCCGTAAGAGGGAGAATATCCGTAGGGCCGAAAATATTCAGACACGTTTGAAACAATAACATTCCGGCGGCGGCACAGGCGGAAATAGAATAAAAGGTCGAACGGCTGCGCGTGACGTCGGAACGGGCGTAGAAAATAAAAAGCATGATGGCGACAACAACTAAAAGCGATAAAATAAGCCCCAATTCTTCCCACAGCACACCAAACACCAAATCACTAGAGGCGGCAAACACATTTTTTAAATACCCGTCCCCCAGACCGATGCCAAATAATCCCCCGCTGGCGGCGTACGTAAGGGTGCGTGTCTGCTGATAGCCGGACGTATCGGCGTACTGCCAAACGTGGCCCCACGCGGCAAACCTGTCCATTACGTAAGGGCGGAACCGCAAAATGATAAATAGGCCGAACACGGCGCCCGCACAGACAAGGAAGATGGTGCGGATGCTGCCGGAGCGCATGAAGGCTATGATTAAAAACGTAACAAAGAAAATACAAGCTGTTCCGAAATCGCGCATTACAATCAGACTGCCGATGCACACACCGGAAAAGATTAAAAATTCAGTCAGGTTCTTTTTGGTTTGCAGCTTGTCGAGCGTGGCGGCTCCTGCGAAAATAAAAGCAATCTTGATGAATTCCGATGGCTGTACGGTGATGGGCCCCAGTGAGATCCAGTTTTGAGCACCGTGGCTTGCAACGCCAAACACCAGATTGACCGCAAACAGCACAGCGGCTCCGATTTCGATAAATAAACGCCACTGCATCACACGGTCAGGATCGTTCATAAAAGAAATCAGACAGAAATACAAAACCACGCCGGCCGTCATGGCCGTAGCCTGCACCAGAGCGTCCTGCGGCGAAATCGTATACAAAAGCGATAATCCAATTCCGGAAAGCAGAAATCCTATCGTTTCTACCTCAAAGCTGACGCGGTGAAATCCTTTGCTTGAAACAAGAAAGGCTGTCCACTCTAAAAGGGTAAGGAATGCAAAGGGCAAAAGTCCATAGATGGAAAAGGAGTTTTGGGCCAAGCAGGCCTGCACCCCCAAAAGCAGCTGCGAAAGCGTTACCAGCAAAAGCAGCCCCGACGGACGCGGAATTTTACGTGCAACCCCCTGTTTTTTAGCTCTTGCAGCTGTGTGACCGGCGCGTTTGAGCGCCAGCGAGGTGGAACCCATAGTGATCACGTCGCCCGGTTTGAGAATGCGCGGCTGTGAGATTTTGCGGTGGTTGACAAGGGTACCGCTTTTCGAGCCGGTATCGGTGATAATCCAGCCGGACTCCCGGCGCATCAGCACCGCATGATCCCGCGAAATGTTGGGATCCGGCAGAACAATATCACAGCTGCGGCTGCGCCCCAAAGAATTTTCCCAATACAGCACGGGGATTTTTACGTGGCTAGTAACTTCCTCCAGCATCACAACGGGATCCTCGCTGCGTCTGCCGCGCCGCAAAGAGACAAAGCAGCGCACGATAACGAAAAGCGAGAGGGCAGGCGTAAGAATTCGCAGCAAATATAAAAGAAGATTCAAAAAAGGCTGAAGCGACGAAAGAAGACTTTCTATATTTTCCAGAAAACCATCTCCCTTTTAAAAACCGGCCGCGTAAATTGGCAGCCGGACGAATCATAAAAAGCGTCAAAGCTCGCGGTTAGCTCTAGAAATTCCCAACAGATTGGCAAGCGAAGAGAGCCCGTACTCAAAATTGACCCCAAAACGCGGATCGGTTTTCGCAAGCCACGTACGGCGTATGGCTTCGCCTGTAAATGAAACGGCTGCCTGTACCGCTTTGGGGAGCGGATCACCGCTCAGGCGCGCCGCTAAGAGCACGCTGGCGAAGATGTCACCCGTTCCGGGATAGGAGCCGTCTACCTGCGGAAAAAACGAACAGCAAAATTCTCCCGAAGCGCTGTCGTATCCGGCAGCGCCCAGACACCCCGGCGCAAAGCTCACCCCGGTGATTACGGCCGCTTTCGGACCCAGCTTTGTTAAAGCGCGCAGCATCTGTTCCACCTCTTCCCGACTGTACGAAGATTCCCGATATGGTTGTCCCAGCAGATAAGAGGCTTCTGTCAGATTGGGAACAATAATGTCGGCGCCGCGGCACAAATTCCGCATTCCATCGGCCATTTGAGGCGTGCAGGTAGCGTAAAGTTTCCCATGATCCGCAAAAACGGGATCCACAAGCACCAGCGTATCTTCCGACCGGAGCATCTCGAAGATCTCTGCGACAATGGAAATCTGCTCAAACGATCCGAGAAATCCGCTGTACAGCGCGTCAAAATGCAGCCCCAGATTCTTCCACTGCCGCGCTGCGGGGAGCAGGCCGGTCGTCAGATCCTGATACGTGTATCCCGGCAGTCCCCCCGTGTGCGTAGACAAAAAGGCCGTAGGAAGCACACCCGTCTCGATTCCGGCGGCCGACAGGATCGGCAGAATCACCGTTAAAGAACAGCGGCCCAAACCCGAAATATCGTGAATGGCGGCCGCAAGCTTCTGTTTTTCCATTTGATCATTCCTCTTTTTTATTTGGTTTTCACACCCGTCCTCCCGAGACGGACTATCTTTACCGAAAACCTGTCTTTTTATGATACTCTTTCCTTATAGGATAAGTCAAGAAACAAAACGTAAACAAATACGATATAAACTCCCGTAAAGAGGCGATTTTCGTTGTAAAAAGAAGGAAAGTATGGTAGATTGAAACCGTATACCCAAAGGAGGAAAAGACGGTGGAGATGCAGATAGAGGGATGTGTCGAAAAGGATACGGAAAACGAAGTGCGCGAAATTTTATGGCAGTATCCGTTTCGGGCGCCCGAGGCGGTGTTTTGGCGCAGAAACGAAAACGAAGTGTTTCTGGTTCGGGACGGAGAAAGACAGTATGTATTGAGAATACAAAGGCCGGCCGAAGGCTTCTCGCTGGGCGTGCTGCAAGGGGAGATGGGCGCCGCTGCGTATTTGGAAGGGGAGCTGCGGCTGCTGGAATATCTGAAGAATACGGCAGGGATGCGGCTGCAAGAGGTTGTGCCGAATAAAAAAGGGGAGTGGATCTCATTTACGCGCAGCGGCCGGGCCGCCTCTGTCCTTACATGGATAAGCGGGCGCCCGCTCGACCGTTTTGGGCTCGATGAAAAGCGGTGTCAGCAGGCCGGATATGCCGCGGCACAGCTTCATAAAATGCTGCGCAGCTGCCGGATGGCGGGCCGGTACCGCTACGGCGAAGAGATGCTCACACGAGTGGAAAAGGAGATTTTTAGGGCGGCGCAGACAAATAATCTCACAAAAGTGTGCGCGGATACGGTTTTAAGGGCGATTGAGAAGCTGCAAACGGTTTTGCCGCAGGAGGGAGAGCAGATGATCCATGCGGATCTCACGCCATCGAACCTGTTGAATACGGCGCATGGAATCATTCCTATCGATTTTTCCCTCGCTGGATACGGCAGGCCGGAGATGGACCTCGCTTCGTTTGCCTTGGTGGTTCCCGAAGAGACGCTGCGGCGCGCGTTTTTGTACGGGTATCTTTCCGGCGGCGCGCCGCCCGATGAAATTTTGCTGGAAGGGTGCTGTGTATTCCAAGCAGCGATCTATCTGGCGTGCCAACATGAAAAATATAAAAGACTAGGACTTCTTCCGGCGGTAGAAGAGAAGTGGTGTACGCGGATTTTTGGGCCGTTCCTTGTGGGAAAGAGACTTTTTTGAAAGGCGGTTCGAATGACTGCGCAGATAGCTCTCCGTTTCTTCCACCACCTCTGGGCTAAGCAGGAAAAGCGCCGCGAGATTCGGCAAAGCCAGAAGGCCGTTGAGCATATCGCTGATATCCCAAACGGATCGAAGATCCAGTAAACACCCCGGCACGGCTGCCAACGCAAATAAAACGCGAAACGGCGCCACTCCCCGGCCGCCCAGAAGGTAGCGTACGCCCTGTTCACCATAGTAAGACCATCCAAGCAGTGTGGCAAATGCAAACAGCGTAATAGACAGTGAGACAAGAACGCTTCCCGCTTCCCCAAAGACAGACCTAAACGCAGCCGCACTCAGCCGCGCCCCATCAAGCCCTGTAGAGAGTACACCCGTTGTCAAAATGACCAGCGCCGTCACGCTGCACATTACCATCGTATCCAGAAACACTTGAAAAATTCCCCACATTCCCTGTTCGACAGGCTCTTTCCCGTCGCTGCCGCAGTGGGCCATCACAGAGCTGCCCAGACCGGCCTCGTTTGTAAAGATTCCGCGCGACACTCCGCACTGCATTGCGGTTAATAGCATCCCGCCGCTGATTCCTCCGACTGCCGGACGGATCCCGAATGCGTTTTGCATAATGCTTTGTACAGCGCCGGGCAGAAAGTCACGGCGTATAAACAGTACGGCTGCACAGGCTGTAAGGTAGCCCACCGCCATCAGCGGCACAAGTTTTTCCGTTACACGAGCGATGCGCTGGATTCCACCCAGCGTAATAAAGAGAAGAACGGCGCACAAAACGGCGCCTGTTGCGGCCGGGGGGATACGGAAGGACGAATCGAGCGTCTGTGCAATAGAGTTGCTCTGCGCCATATTCCCCATCCCAAACGACGCCAGCGCGCAGGCCCCTGAAAAGACAAGGGCAAGAGCGCGGCAGTGCACGCCGCGCTCAAGGTAATACATGGCGCCGCCGTGCCATTGACCGTGGGAGTCATGGATTCGGTATTTCATTCCCAGTACATTTTCAGCAAAGATAGTGGCCATTCCCAGAAAGGCCGAAATCCACATCCAGAAGATAGCCCCCGGGCCGCCCAAAGTAAGGGCTGTGGCTACGCCAACGATGTTTCCTGTGCCGATGGATCCGGCCAGCGCCGTAGAAAGCGCCTGAAATTGGGTGATTGAACCGGTTTTAGCCGTCTTGCTTTTATGGCTTACAATTCCTCCCAACGCCGTTTTAAGCCACAAGGCGCAATGCCGCAGCTGAAAAAATCCCAGCCGAAAAGTATAATTGGCCCCTGCCAGCAAGATAGCTCCCAGCGTCGGCCATCCCCACAAAATCTCTTTCATGCTGCCTCCTAAAAAGAGGGCTTGCCGCCCCTGCCCGCTCCCCGGCGCCGGTGTGCGGCCGGAGAGGTTCGGCTAAATTTTATGCAAAGTGGTCTTGCGAAAATTCCGCAAGTTGTTTATAATAAAAATGTATACTGTTGTTGGTGTATACTTTATTATTGGTAAAGCCAAAGAAACTATGGGTCTGTTTCCTTCTCGTTGCGGACAGGCCCTAAACCGAAAGGAGTACCGATATGAACTATTCCGCAGAAGTGGAAAAAATGTGTACTGTTGCAAAAGGACCGCACCACGGTCCGGCTCCGATTCCGGAGGAGGGGAAATGGGTAAAATCCTATGAGATCAAAGATATCTCCGGTCTGTCTCACGGCGTGGGCTGGTGTGCTCCGCAGCAGGGCGCCTGCAAACTGACGCTCAACGTGAAGGATGGCATTGTGCAAGAAGCTCTGGTCGAAACGCTGGGCTGCTCCGGTATGACTCATTCCGCCGCTATGGCTGCTGAAATTCTGCCGGGCAAAACGCTGCTCGAGTGCCTGAATACCGACCTTGTTTGTGACGCTATTAACGTTGCTATGCGCGAGATCTTTAAGCAGCTCGCTTACGGCCGCAGCCAGACCGCGTTCTCTGAGGGCGGTTTGCCGATCGGCGCAAGTCTGGAGGATCTTGGCAAGGGTCTGCGTTCGCAGGTGGGAACAATGTTCAGCACCAAATATAAGGGCGTTCGCTATATGGAAATGGCGGAGGGCTATGTCCTTTCTATGGCTCTGGACGAGAACGACGAAGTCATCGGCTATAAGTTTGTCCGCCTTGGCAAAATGCTCGAGGATATCCGCCACGGCGTGAATCCGGAAGAGGCGTTCAATAAGAACGTGGGACAGTACGGCCGCTATGACGGCGCGGCGAAGTATATCGGTCCGCGTGAGGAATAACAGAGCATATAAGGAGGACGAAATCACTGGCTAATGATGTCATGTTTGAAGGCAAAGAGAGAAGAATGGCCAAGATCGAAAAATGTCTTGCCGAGTATGGCCTTGCAAGCCTGGAAGAGGCGCGCGAGCTTTGCTTGAGCAAGGGCTTCGATCCTGATAAAATTGTAAAGGGTGTGCAGCCCATCGCGTTTGAAAACGCCAGCTGGGCCTATACCCTGGGCAGCGCAATCGCTGTGAAAAAGAATGTCAACTCTGCGGCAGAAGCGGCGGAAGCGATCGGCATCGGTCTGGAAGCGTTCTGCATCCCGGGTTCCGTTGCGGAACAGCGCAAGGTGGGCCTCGGTCACGGCAATCTGGGCGCAATGCTCCTGCGCGACGAGACAAAGTGCTTTGCATTCCTCGCAGGCCATGAGTCTTTTGCTGCGGCTGAAGGCGCTATCGGTATTGCCCGCACAGCGAACCGTGCCCGTAAAGAGCCGCTGCGCATCATCCTCAACGGCCTTGGCAAAGACGCTGCGTACATCATCTCCAGAATCAATGGCTTTACTTATGTAAAAACCGAGTATGATTTCTACACCGACACTCTCAATATCGTAGAAGAGAAGGCTTTCTCCAACGGTGAGCGCGCCGCTGTAAAGTGCTACGGCGCCAACGATGTTCTCGAGGGCGTTGCTATCATGAAGCATGAGGGCGTAGACGTGTCCATCACCGGTAACTCTACCAACCCCACACGCTTCCAGCATCTCGTAGCTGGCACCTATAAGAAATGGGCGCTTGAAAACGGCAAGAAGTACTTCTCCGTTGCTTCCGGCGGCGGCACGGGACGTACCCTGCATCCCGACAACATGGCTGCCGGCCCGGCTTCTTACGGCTTGACCGACTCCATGGGTCGTATGCATGGCGACGCCCAGTTTGCAGGTTCTTCTTCCGTTCCGGCTCACGTCGAAATGATGGGCCTTATCGGTATGGGCAACAACCCGATGGTAGGCGCGACGGTCGCCTGTGCGGTTGCCGCTTACGAAGCCTGCAAGAAATAAGAGTAGAATAACAAAAATGAGGAATGGCCCGGCAATGCGCCGGGCTGTTTTTCGTTTGCGGTTTGGCAGTGCACGGAAGGGAGCTCGGCTGTTTGAAAACTGTGCAGGAAGGATAAAGCTTATGGGAACGCCTGATTTTTTCGTATGGAAAACACGAATAGGGGGTAGGGGCTGTATGTGGTTTTTCTTTGCGCTGCTGTCGGCAGTATTTGCAGCGCTGACGTCGATCTTTGCAAAAGTTGGGATTGAAGGTGTGAACTCGAATTTAGCGACGGCCCTGCGTACGGTAGTTGTTTTAGCGATGGCATGGGGCATGGTATTCCTTACAGGAACACAGGGAGGAATTTGGAGTATCGGCCAGAAAAGCTGGATTTTTTTAATTTTATCGGGATTGGCAACGGGGGCTTCATGGCTGTGTTACTACCATGCGCTTCAGTTGGGAGAAGTATCGAAAGTGGTCTCCGTTGATAAACTCAGCATAGTAATCACGATGGTTCTGGCGTTTTTCTTTTTGCAGGAACGCTTTACCCCTAAGTCGCTTGCCGGATGCGTTCTTATGACGGCAGGGATTTTTTTGATGATTTAAAGATTTTGGAACAAAAAGGGGACTTTCCAAACGGAAAGTCCCCTGTCTGATTTTAGGGAGTATGTAAGAATTACGCTTTGCCAGCGCAGCCGAGAACAACGTTGATCTTATGCTCAACCATTGCTTTAATCGCATCGCGAGCCGGCCCAAGGTATTGACGGGGATCGAAGTGGCTCGGATTTTCGGCAAGATATTTACGCACGCTGGCGGTCATAGCAAGGCGCAGGTCGGAGTCGACGTTAATCTTGCAGACAGCCATCTTCGCAGCTTCGCGGAGCATCTCTTCCGGAATACCGATAGCATCGGGCATCTGACCGCCGTTGTCGTTGATCATCTTGACAAACTCCGGAACAACGGAGGATGCGCCGTGCAGCACGATCGGGAAGCCCGGCAGACGATCGGAAACTTCCTGGAGAATATCGAGACGCAGCTTCGGCTTCTGGCCGGGCTTAAATTTGTAAGCGCCATGGCTGGTGCCGATAGCGATGGCAAGGGAGTCCACGCCGGTGCGGGTGACGAAATCCTGTACCTCATCGGGATCCGTATATTGGGCTTTGTCGTCGGACACTTTTACATCATCTTCCACGCCGGCGAGACGGCCAAGCTCGGCTTCTACCGTAACGCCATATTTATGCGCATATTCCACAACACGGCTGGCTTCTTCCACGTTCTCTTCATACGGCTTGGAAGAACCGTCGAACATAACGGAAGTAAAGCCGTCGTCGATGCAGGACTTGCACAGCTCGAAAGACGGGCCATGATCCAAATGGAGCGCGATCGGAATATCGGGGCACTCGATAACGGCAGCTTCCACCAATTTCATCAGATAGGTACGGTTCGCATATTTGCGTGCGCCTGCTGATACCTGAAGGATGACCGGTGCCTTGAGTTCTTCACAAGCAGAGGTAATGCCCTGCACGATCTCCATGTTGTTCACGTTGAACGCGCCGATAGCATAGCCGCCCTCATAGGCTTTTTTAAACATTTCGGTAGTATTTACCAGTGGCATTGTAATCACACTCCTAAAAGATTCAAGGCTGAGCCTTGTATAATACAGCGTCAGACGAAAGTCTAAACGCACTCGTGCATACATCGGATAAAAACCAAATCGTACAGGAATATGCGCATGGAAACTCCCGAGAGATTTTGTATTCTGTAAGGAACCCCTTTTTGCGTCCCATTTTATAAAAAGCAGCACTTTTTATACGTAAAAGGATTTGTCCTTTCCGATTTCTGTTGCTATTATAGCACAAAAAACGAGGCTTGAGTAGATGTAAATCAAATATTTTGGGAAAAATCAACCAGATCTTTTCAAAGAAGCGCCCCGTTCAAGGCTGCGTATGTAATGAAATAAATACTGCTGGGCAATTCCTGCGTATGGTCCGAATGCGGCGGGATCCATTCCGGGAAAGTAACGCTCCATCACGCGTCTGATCCACACATCGATGGGAAAAGCGTCCAAACGGTGCAGTCCATATAAAAGGGCGCACTCCGCCACTTTCACGCCTACACCCAAAATCTGCATAAGAGACGCGCGCGCCTCGGAAAGAGGCAGCGTGCGCACCGCTTCCAGATCGACAGTGCCGTCTGAAACGAGCTGTGCAGCAGAGAGGATGTATTTGGCGCGGAATCCGCTGCGCAGGGGAGCGAGATCCTCCACGCATGCCTGCGCAAGGCTCTGTGGTGTGGGAAAAAAGATTCCTTCTTCTCCAAAAAATTCACACAGCCGCGAAACGATTCCTTTAATACGGGGAATATTGTTGTTTTGCGAGAGGATAAACGAACACAGCGCCTCCCAAGGATCCTGACGCAGAATACGCATCCCCGGAGAAAAGGCGGCGGCTTTGGCAAGAATTTCGCTGTGAGAAGAAAGCTCGGCGCGGATTTTGCCGTAATCGGTGTCGAGATCGAAATAAGGGATCCAGATTTGGTGAAAATCTTCTAATGTAACGTTTTCGAATATCCATCCCTGCGCACAGGGGGAAAGGCGCACAGGGTGCCGGCCGGCAAATCCCTCCCAGGCGCCGTCCGGGCAGCGGTTCCAGCGGAAGCACTGGCCGCAGTCTAAAATCTGATCCGGCTCAAATTCATCAGATCGCTGCAGCAGGATCCCCTTTGAGGTTTCACAAAAAGGGATCATAATTCCTCCACATGGCGCGAAGTGAGAAACCACATGGCGCGCTCGATGGAATCTTTGGAAGTACCCCAATCCCCGTTTTTGTTGCGGTAATCGAACATAGAGCAAAAATGCGTTACATCGGATTTAAGAGCGGTGAGGTAATTTTGGGCCAGACGCGTTGTTTCTTTGAGGAAAGGATCGCGGTTTTTGCGCGGCATTTTTACACCGGCTTCCACCAGCATATGGTAATGAGGAAGACACAGACAAGGCTGTTCGGCATATAGTTTGCGAAAATCGGGATCGGTCTGCCACATTTTAATAACGGTTTCAAACAAGTGCTTCATATTCGTTTCGATATTTTGGCACATAAAGCAGCTTTTTTCCAATTCTTCCATAGCCTGAAGATTTTTCTTGCTGGGAATCTCTCCGCCTTTGGGAAAAAGGCATTCTTCGATTTCTTTCAGATGGCTTTCCAAAATCAGCGCCACCGGCAGACGGCTTCCATATTCGCGGATCATGCCGAAATGTCTGCTGCAAAAGCCGAGGTGATTCGTTTCTACCCGCACATCCGGTTCCATCATGGCAGCTCCCGTAATATATTCCGTGATCCGGTTTTCCAGCATATCGCGCATCCGGCACACCGGGCATCCATCCTTTGGCCCAAATACGTCGTTAATAGGAATACTGCAAATATCCTCTCTCATGGTTATCTTTCACCATCCTTACATTTTAATCGGAAATTTTAGCGGGGATGCGCCCCGCTTCCCGGCTTTCAAAACAGGAAAGCGCGATCGGTACGCAACTTCAACTTGCCTGATTATATCATAAAACGTAGAAAATGTCAGCATACTGCAAGGAAAAGGAGAAAATAATACAAACCGTTATGGAAACTTTAAAAATAGTTTACATAAATTTTATTTTTACATTTTAACAAAAGTAAAAAAATTCGAGTTTTGAAAAGTTATCCACCTTTTCAACAGGGTTTTCAACGGCAAAAAAAGGATTTTCCACAAATATTATGTAAACAAAAAGGAATACCAATCGTATAATATTGGGAAAATTTGCATAACCCCTCCTTTTACCGGCAAAAATACAGGAGAATACTTTTTAGCGGAGGGATGATCGTATGATTAAAGGCGTGAATAAACAAATTATCGAAGTCCACGATACGCAAAGTCAATATTATGAAAAAGCATATTTTGTAGTGCGCCCGGAGTTTTCGGCACTGCAGCGGGATTTTTTGGAAAAAGAAGCCCGGCGCATCGTGAAACAAGCCGGTGCGCCCTCACGGTTTCAGAAAGTGATCGTTAAAGAAAAAATATTTGCAGCGATAGGACTGGCATCCTTTGTTGTGAGCGCAGTGTTAGTTTACGCATCGGTTTCTGGATGGCTGGGATAAAAAAGAAGGAATTTCCGAAGCCTTTAAAAATTTTTTATGAAATAGGACTTTTTTCAGAACTTTTTTCAGAATATTTTACTTTCTTCTATACTTTATGATATAATACCCCTGTATTATGTAAATAGGGTCGCCGCGCCTTTCCATCAAAGGCGCGGGAGCTCGGGACGTTCTGTTTGTTTCGGCAGCGTCACAGCTTGAGAGCCGGGCAGGGGGAAAAAGAATGGAAGAAAAAACGAGAGAAAAAAAACCGGCGGAAGATATTATTGTAGGAAGAAACGCCGTGAATGAAGCGCTGCGTTCCGGCAGAGCCATCGACAGCCTCTATGTCGCCAAAGGGAATCGCTCAGGTTCTCTCTTGGCTGTTTTGGCGAAGGCAAAACAGAAAGGGATCGCCATAAAAGAAGTGGATCCGAGAAAACTGGATTCTTTATGCGGCGGCGCCAATCACCAGGGTATCGCCGCGGTGGCAGCGGTTCATGAATATGCCGATTTGGAGGATTTGTTCCGCGTGGCGCAGGAGCGTGGTGAGCCGCCGTTTTTCATTGTAGCCGACGAGCTGGAGGATCCCCACAATTTGGGGGCGATTCTGCGTACGGCCGAGTGTGCGGGCGCGCATGGAGTGATCATTCCGCGGCGCCGCAGCGCTGGGCTGACATATACGGTAGGCAAAGCTTCTGCCGGGGCGGTAGAGTATGTCCCGGTAGTGCGTGTAACGAATGTAGCCGCTACGATCGAGGAGCTCAAGCAGCGCGGCGTATGGATTTATACGGCTGATATGAACGGCCAAAACTGGTGCGGTGTTGATTATACCGGCCCCTGTGCGATTGTGATCGGGTCAGAAGGTTTTGGCATAAGCCGTCTTGTTCAGGAAAAGTCGGATTTTATTGTCTCTCTTCCGATGCGCGGAAAAATCAATTCGCTCAATGCATCGGTTGCGTGTGGAATTATATGCTATGAGGTAGCCCGCCAGCGCGTGGGAATTGCCGCGAAGAATCCGTAATGGGGAAGGGGAAAGGACTGGAAACAATGGAAAGGAAAGAACATACGCCGCATGATTATTCGGTGGATGAAATATTGGCTGAAACACGCGGACGTTTTGGCGGGAAGAGCTATGAGGAGCTGATAGGTGAGGAGGTATCCAATTCCGACCGGCAAATGTCTGCGCCATCGCAACCGCCGGCAGATCTGCCGCAGTCGCTGTCGAAAGTATATCCCTTCGACGCTCCCCCCGTTCCAACACCTGCTGCCGATTCGGCCGTATCTGCTGCCTCCCCACAAAAGCAGTCCCCGGCTTCTGCGCCATCCCAATTCCAAGAAGAGAGCACAGCGCCCCAGTCGTCTGCAAAGGAGGAAGCTTCTGCCTCTGCTGGGAAGGAGGAGTCTTGGGAGGAATTACAGTCTGCTCCCGCCATAGACAGAAAAAAGCAGGAAAAGAAAGGCTTTTGGGCTAAGCATAAGGAAAAAAAGAAGAAACGCCAAGGGTTTGATGAAACAGAAGATATCTATTACGGTCTGCAGCTGAAAGGAATTGACGAATACCGGCGCGGCTATAACGACGATGATGCCCAGCAGACAGGACCTACCCCTGCGTTTGCTTATTTATTCGACGATACGCAGGACGCCGATGTGGATGAGGAGATTGCCCAGAGGTTTGAGGTGATCCACCGCGAACGCCAGAAACGTGCGCAGCAGGCCGGTCTCACGCCGATTGGCCGTAGGGACACCATTTACAGCTATTCCGATGAAGCTCTCGGAGCAGCTGATAACCGCGGCGAGAACAAGGCCGCGCCAATTGCATTTTCTTCGCAACAGCAAAAAAGGGAGGTTTCTGCTCAAACACCAGCACAGCCGCCGCAGGGACGTACCATCGAGTTTCGTATGCCGGATCGCTTAAAAAACCGCGAGCCGATTCCTCTGGCCAACAAGCCAAGGACTGTGCAAGAACCTGAGAACTTCGATGTGGATCAGATCCTCTCAGAGCGTGGTTTTCCGGTAAAAAAGGAAGAATCTTCGCAACAGTCATCGGAGACTTCCGGCGTGCCGACGCAGCAGCCAAAGCCGTCGACTCGCAAGCCGAAAAAGCTTGCGGTGACGTCTCTGCCTAAAGAGCTACCAAAAGCAGCGGAAAAAACAGACGTGCCGCAGGAAGCTGCAGTTATAGAAACGTCCTCTGCGGGCGAGACTGTGGCAGAGGGTGAAACTGCGGTGCAGCAGCTGCCTGCCGCAGACAGTGTGAGCTCGCCTGTGGAAACAGCTGCCATAGAGAATGCAGGTACGGTAGAGGAAACATCTGCTGCACAAGCAGGTGCGATGGAGGAAACGTCTGCTGCACAAACGGATACAGCCAAGGCGCTGCCGGAGTCTGATGAGGAAGATGCGCCGGAAAATCCGGAACCCTCGGAAAAAGAGGAGCAGAAAGAGCCTGAGCAGCAGACTGCACGCAAACAGATGGATCCCGCAAAAGAACAGCGCCGCCAGAAGATTTCTGCTCTCATAGATGCCATTCCGCCGTATCATCCCTACGGAAAACGTGTTCATATTTTAGACGTGGAAAATCTGCAAACGGCCCTGGATGCCGAAATGCAGTCATATATGGCGCACACAAGCAAAAAGCGCTTTTTAACCAATATCCCCGACGCCCAGGTTGAACTCGGCGAGGAACCGCCTCAAAAGAAGAATGCCGTCCAGGAGGTACATACCTCCCGGCAAGGAGGAAAGTTTGCTCTGTTTGGCGAGGAAGAAGCGGAAACTCCTACAGTGGACGTGGATCGCGAGGAGGAGGAGCTGGACGATTACAATCAGCCTTCCGACGCTCCTTCCGTATCTTACGAGCTGAAATCGAGCATTCGGAAAATTCTGCTGCGTACAGCGATCACAGGGATTTTCACTGTTTTTCTCCTTGCGTTGGATTTTCTGTTTATGAATAATTTGTTCTTCCCTGCGGTAGAGACCGCGACAACAACATTGGGATTTTTGATTACGAACCTCGTTTTTTTGGTAGCAGCTATTGCATTTTGTATGCCGGCGTTTCTAAATGGTTGGAAAGGACTTGTTACACTGCATGCCAATTCAGACAGTTCTGTGTCTGTTGTGGCTACCGCGGCTCTCATGCAGAGCGTTGCCCAGTTTTTTGATCAAGGGCAGGTAGTAGCAGGCCAATCAATTCAGTTGTATTCGGTTCTTGCTGTGGGAGCGCTGCTGCTCAACACCGTAGGAAAACTGGTCATGGTACGCCGGATCTCCCGTAATTTCCAATTTGTGGCAAATTCCGATCAAAAGTATGCTGTTGAAATTTATGATGATCACAATACAGCGCTGCAAATGGCGAAAGGCTGTGTAGTGGATGCCCCCTGTATTGCCTATCAACGCAAGGCCGGATTTTTGAAAGGCTTTTTGCGCAGTTCCTATGAGATAGATCCGTCAGAGCAGGCATCTCAGGTGATTGCTCCCATCGGGCTGGGACTGTCGATTATTTTGTGCGCGGTGGTAGCTGTTTTAACCAAAGACGCGATATCTGCTATTACAGCGTTTGCCGCGGGAGCCTGCATAAGCACCCCTGTGGCGAATATGCTGTGCGTCAATCTTCCCGTTTCGCGGCTGTGCCGTTTAGCCCGCCGCTGCGGTACAATGGTAACGGGAAGCTCGGCGATTGAGCAGTTTTCTTCCGTCAACGCGGCTATGCTTGATGCGAAAGATCTTTTTCCGAAAGGCACCGTAGTGCTCAATGGAATTAAGACGTTCGGCGATGGCCGTATTGATGATGCCATCATCGACGCGAGTGCCGTAATGAGCGGGATTGGTGGGCCGCTGAGTGATCTTTTTGATCAGATTTTGAAGACAGCGGAGGATCTGCTTCCGAAAGCGTCCAATATCTCCTACGAAGACGGCCGCGGCGTTGTCGGCTGGGTGGACGGCCGGAGAATTTTGGTCGGCAGCCGCGATCTTCTCGCAGCTCACGGCGTTGAGCCGCCGGAGCGCGATTATGAGAAAAAATATTTAGTAGGCGGCAAGCAGGTGATTTATCTGGCAAGCGGCGGTAAAATCATGGCGGCGTTTATTTTGACGTATAATTCGGATAAACGGCGTGCTCTGGAACTGCAGCGCATGGAGAGCAACGGCATCAGCTTAATTGTCCGCACAACGGATCCCAACATCAAGCCGGAACTTTTAGCACAGTGTTTTCGTTTGGATCCGCAGTCGGTACGAGTGCTTCCGCAGCGCTTGGGCGATATTTACAACACGCTGGTGGAAAAACCTGTCGATAAAGTGGAGGCTGCGTTTGCTTCCCGTGGGCGCCCCACAGCGATGATGCGTCTTTTAACCGCTTGTGTGCGGCAAAAAGGAAATATTTCTCTTGCGGTTGCTCTGCAAAATATAGGGCTTGTCATTGGGTTTGTGCTGGTGGCATTTTTGGCTTGTTTTTCGGGGCTAGATCAGCTGACATTGCCAACCATGCTTCTTTACGAGCTTTTCTGGCTTCTAGTGATCCTTTTTATCCCCCGCCTGCGTAAGCCGTAGTGGGGAGAGCGCACCCTTTGTAAAAGGATGGGAAGATAAATCAAGTACAGATAAAAGGACTCCGTTTCCATACCCCAAAAACGTATTTTAGAGACGTTGGGGATGGGGACGGAGCTTTTTTTATGTTCTGTACGATATGTGTGAATCCATTTCCTTTTATGGGAATTTTGAACCTATTTTCCGACAGCTTTTAAAATTGGTACAAGCGCCTATACAGGTGCGCACCCCAATAGACCCTGTCAGTATTCGCAGCAGAGGGTATTGTTTGGTTGAAATGACTATAATTTTTAACAAGTTGTTGGGAGTATTCTATCAAATTGAAATAGGGCATTGAATTTTGTGGCAATCTGCGCTATAATTATGAAGAAATTTTTCATTGGTTTGTAAAAAATAGCCAACCTGAAAGGAGCCGTCGTACATGAAACAATACCCTGCCAAAAATATTTTAAATATTGCAATTACAGGACACAGCGGGGCCGGAAAGACTTCTCTGGCAGAAGCAATGCTTTTTTTGTCAGGGGCGTCCGACCGGCTTGGAAAAATTGCGGACGGAAATACCGTCTGCGATTACGATCCTGAGGAGATCCGCAGAAAAGCGACCGTCGGTACGGCCGTTGCGCCGCTGGAGTGGAAAAACCACAAGATCAATCTGCTTGATGCCCCCGGCCTTTTTGATTTTGAAGGCGCTTCCTGTGAAGCGATTCGCGCGGCTGATACTGTTTTGATTACCGTTTCCGGAAAATCCGGTGTAAGCGTCGGTACAGAAAAGGCCGATAAAGCCGCTACCGATCGTGGATTGTCGAAAGTATTTTTTGTCAATGGCCTGTGTGATGAAAGTGCACGTTTTTACCGCGTGTTTGAAGATTTAAAGTCCAGCTTTGGTCCGTCGGTATGTCCGGTGGTGGTACCTTATATCGTAGATGGCAAAGCGGATTGCTATATCAATATGCTGGAGTATAAAGCGTATAAATACGACGCTAACGGTGTGCCTTCTGTTGTTCCCGTGCCGGATATGGGAGAACGTTTGGAAGGATTGCGCAACGCGATCAATGAAGCCGTTGCAGAGACCAGCGACGAGATGTTTGAGAAATATTTCTCCGGCGAACAGTTTACACCTGAAGAGATCATCGTCGGGGTCAGCAAAGGCGTTAAGAGCGGTACAATCAGCCCCGTGTTCTGCGGCGATGCGCAGCTCGGTTATGGCGTAGAGCAGCTTCTTAACGGCCTGATCTGGCTTGCTCCTTCTGCAGAAGAAAAAGCCGGCGAAATCGGTGTGGATGTGGACGGAAACCCCGTGGAGCTTTCTGTCAATGAGGAAGGCGCCGCCGCCGCGATTGTATTTAAAACGATCGCCGACCCGTTCGTTGGAAAGCTGTCGTTTATAAAAGTAATTTCCGGTAAGGTTTCGGCCGATACACCGCTTATCAATATGCGCACGGGCGCTACTGAGAGGATCGGCAAAGTCGTTACCATGCGCGGCAAAAAGCAGGAGGATGCCGCCTATATCGGCGCGGGCGATATTGGTGCGGCGCCGAAGCTTCAAAGTACCAATACGGGCGATACGCTGTGTGCTCCTACCAGAAAAGTGACGCTGGAGGGGATCTCTTATCCTGTTCCGACACTGTCGATGGCCGTTGTGCCGAAGAAGAAGGGCGAAGAAGATAAAGTGGCCCAGGGAATTATGCGCCTTGCAGAAGAGGATCCCACCATTCGCTTTGAGACCAATCAGGAGACCCACGAAATGGTACTCTCCGGTCTTGGTGAGCAGCACCTAGATGTTGTCGTGTCAAAATTGAAATCGAAATTTGGTGTAGATGTCACCCTGAAAAAGCCGAAGGTTCCTTACCGCGAGACGATCCGTAAAAAGGTGCAGGTACAAGGCCGTCATAAGAAACAGACGGGCGGCCACGGGCAGTTCGGCGATGTGTGGATCGAGTTCGAGCCCTGTGATTGTGACGATCTGGAATTTGGCGAACGCGTTGTAGGCGGCGCAGTGCCGAAAGGGTTCTTCCCTGCGGTAGAAAAGGGCCTGCGCGAATGCATAGTAAAAGGTCCGCTGGCAGGGTATCCGGTTGTGGGTCTGCGTGCGACGCTGTACGACGGATCTTACCATCCGGTAGATTCCTCCGAAATGGCGTTTAAAACGGCTGCGGCGCTCGCTTATAAAGCCGGTATGCCGCAGGCAAACCCGGTGCTGCTTGAGCCTATCGGTCTGCTTCATGCTACTGTTCCGGATGCAAACATGGGCGATATTATGGGCGAAGTTACAAAACGGCGCGGCCGCGTGCTGGGCATGAATCCCGCCCAAGCCGGCATGCAGACTATCGAGGCTGAGGTGCCTATGGCAGAGATGCACGACTTCTGTACCTTTATCCGTCAGGCAACCCAGGGCCGCGGCAGCTTTACATTCAACTTCGTTCGCTATGAAGAAGCACCCGCCCAGGTTGCACAGAAGGTAATCGAAGACGCGAAAGCGGAGAACGCGGAATAATTCTGGCATTTTCATTATTTTTGACATATTACTTTTCTTCTGCGGAGCGGGAGGGAGCCGGCCGGCTTTTCCTCCCGCTCCGTAATGAATTTTCCCCCGCCGGCATATATTGGTGACAGGAATTTCCGGAAGGGGGATCACGATGTTTGTACTGTCATACAGACCGGGCCGAGGAAAAGTGTTGGCGGCGGTATGCTTGCTGCTGGCGGTAATAGCAGCGTTTTTGGCACTGTCGCGCTGGATGGGATCTGGAACAGGCGCTATGGATGTGGATGCCTGCGTTGGATCCGGGGCAGCGACGGATTCTGAGAGGATCGAGTTTCTGTCGCAGTTTGGCTGGGAGGTAGATCCAGAGCCTGTGGAGATGCAGGAGCTCACCATTCCACAGCAGTTCAGCGAAGTATATCGTCTTTATAATGAGGTCCAGAAAGCGCAGGGAATGGATCTTGCTGCCTATGCGGGAAAAAAGTGTACCCGGTATACCTACCGTGTCACAAATTATCCCGATTATCCTCATGAGGTGCGGGCGAATCTGATTGTTTACGAAAATGAGGTAATTGGCGGCGATATATGCTCTGTGGAGATTGATGGCTTTTTGTGTACCTTCGATGGCAAAACACAGATGCAGACCCCTGCTCTGGCCCAAGAGGAATCTTCCTCCAGCCAATCGGCCGCACAGCAGCCGGCTTCCAGTGTAGGAGAGATCCCTGCCTCTGCATGGCCGGTGGATTAAACCGGCCATGCAGAGGATAATGAAAACAGGGGTTGCATTTTGAGGAGGCAGTGCGGTAAAATGATTTTCTAACTAGACTTTAGAAAGAGAGGTGATGCTCCGTTGGGAATGGAAAGACTGGATAAGATCCTTGCATCGCAAAATTTTGGTAGCCGCAAAGAGTGCGCCCTGCTGATTCGCCGCAGCGGGGTGACAGTCAATGGAGCCGTTGTAAAAAAACCGGAAGCCAAGGCCGACCCGGAGACGGACGTGCTGTCGGTAAACGGCGAAGAGATCCGGTTTCAGCGCCATATTTACATCATGCTCAATAAGCCGCGGGGCGTTCTCTCTGCCTCGCGCGATAACCGAGCGCCTACGGTGCTGGATTTGCTTCCCGATTCGATGCGCCGTAAAGGCCTTTTTCCCGCCGGACGTCTGGATAAGGATACCGAAGGCTTGATGATTATTACGGATGACGGCGATTTTGCCCATAAAATGTTAGCGCCTAAAAACCATGTGTACAAAATTTACCACGCTAAAGTGGACGCTCCCGTGACTGCACAGGATATCGCCGCTTTTGAAAGCGGCGTCATGCTGGACGATATGGTCTGTCTTCCCGCAGGACTTGGTGTGCTGGAAGACGGGCAGCACCCTCTTGTATGGGTGAAAATTCGGGAGGGAAAGTTCCATCAGGTGAAGAGAATGTTTCGTGCAAGAGGAAAAACAGTGCTTGCGCTTAAGCGCGTGCAGATGGGGGGACTGGCTCTGGACCCTTCTCTGGGGCCGGGAGAGTCTCGCGAATTGACAAAGGAAGAACTTAAATTGATCCTTAATTTTGCCAATTTGTACTAAAATGGCTTTTTCAGTTTGTCTTTTATCAGATTTTCATAAACTCAAAGGAAAATCTTTGGGTAAAAAAGGTCTGTTAAAAAAGTTAAAATTCTGGTATGATGTATAACAACGAAGGGACCTGATTCCGGTTAGGCATCAAGTTGAATTCAAATGGAGTTTTCAGGAGGTTTATTATGGCACGTGTATCTTTGAAACATGTTTATAAGATCTATTCCGGCAATGTAACGGCTGTTACGGATTTCTGCTTGGAAATTGCAGACAAGGAGTTTATCATTTTGGTTGGTCCTTCCGGTTGCGGTAAGTCCACCACTTTGAGAATGATTGCTGGTTTGGAAGAAATCAGTAAGGGCGAGCTGTACATCGGTGAGACTTTGGCCAACGATGTTGCGCCGAAGGATCGCGATATCGCGATGGTGTTCCAGAACTACGCTCTGTATCCGCACATGACCGTTTATGACAACATGGCGTTCGGTCTGAAACTGCGCAAGACTCCGAAGGATGAGATCAAACGCCGCGTGGAAGAGGCCGCTCGTATTCTTGATATTTCTCACTTGCTCGACAGAAAGCCGAAGGCTCTGTCCGGTGGTCAGAGACAGCGTGTTGCGCTGGGCCGTGCTATCGTTCGTGACCCGAAGGTATTCTTGCTTGACGAGCCGCTGTCCAACTTGGATGCTAAGCTGCGTGCACAGATGAGAACCGAGATCGCGAAGTTACATAAGAGACTGGGTACCACATTTATTTACGTTACCCATGACCAGACCGAAGCTATGACGATGGGCGATCGCATCGTCGTTATGAAGGATGGTTTCATCCAGCAGGTTGATACACCGCAAAACCTCTATGAACTGCCGGTGAATGAGTTCGTTGCCGGATTCATGGGTTCTCCGCAAATGAACTTCATCGACGCTACCCTCGAGAAGAAGGGCAGCAGCTTCTATGTCAACTTTGGTAAGGCTTCTGTTCCGATTCCGGACAGTAAGGTTGCTGGCAATAAGGTTGAGAATGTGGATCTTGCTTCTTATGTTGGTAAAGAAGTTGTTCTCGGTATCCGTCCTGAGGATGTTTCCGATAACGCTGAGGATCTTGAGAAGATGTCCGATAGCATCGTAGATGCAGACGTTGAAGTGACTGAGCTCATGGGTGCTGAAACCTACCTGTACCTCAACTGCGAAGGCAACGCTCTGACGGCTCGCGTCGATCCGACCTCCACTGTGAAGTCTGGCGACAAGGCGAAGATTACCCTTGATATGTCTAAGTGCCATCTCTTCGACAAGGAAACGGAGAAAACAATTCTGAACTAAATTAAACTCCAGATGATGATGGGGCCGCGCAGATTTGCGTGGCCCTTTTTGTCACGGAAAGATCTCTGATTTTAACTGAAAAATGGGGTATTATATGAATATTCTGTAAAATATCGACAGCTAAGCTTTTTTCTTTCAGAAAATATTCATTATATAGTTGAAATTTTATTCTATTTTATGTAGAATATAAATATGTAACGGCATGGATGAATGGGGGATCTTGCCTAAAATATAGCGCAACCGTAAGTTTTTATCGGGGAGTTTCCGGCAGGCTCTGTGTTCTCCTGTATGTGAAAAATAGACGAAGAGATCGGAAACCGCATGATCCAAAAGGTTATCTTGAAATTACAGAAATACAATGAAAAGTGAGGGAGAATATCATGTCAAACAGATTATTTCAAGGTGTTATTCACCAAATGCGCGATGCCATTGACAGAACGATTGGCGTGGTGGATGAAACTTCCGTTATTATCGCGTGCAGTGAGCTTGGACGAATTGGAGAAGTAAATGAAAGCATCAATGCGGAAACGCTCGCTTCTCCTAATGCATTTGTGCTCAATGGTTACACTTATCATTCCTTTGGCAGCCGTCCGCGTCCGGAATATGCGGTGTTTGTTTCTGGCAGCGATACCGAGGCGGTGAAGTTTGCAAACCTGCTTGCCGTTTCCCTCAACAGTATTAAACAGTATTATGATGAAAAATATGATCGCAGCAATTTCATTAAGAATGTAATCCTTGATAATATCCTTCCGGGCGATATTTATCTCAAGGCGCGGGAACTCCATTTTAACTCCGATGTCAGCCGTGTCTGCATGCTTATCAAGGTGGCTAATAAATCGGATATTTCGGCGTATGACGTAATTCAAAACCTTTTCCCAGATAAGAATAAGGATTTCATCATCAATATCAATGAAACGGATATTGCGCTCGTCAAAGAGATCCGTCAAGGCATCGATTCGAAGGATCTGGAAAAGTTGGCCGGTTCCATCGTAGATACGTTGTTCGGCGAATTTTATACCCATTGTGTCGTAGGTATCGGAACGACGGTCACGGGGATTCGCGATTTGGCCCGCTCGTTCAAAGAAGCGCAGGTAGCTTTGGAAGTAGGGAAGGTGTTTGACACTGAGCGTTCTATCGTCAGCTATGACAATCTCGGTATCGCCCGTCTGATCTATCAGCTGCCTACCACTTTGTGCGAAATGTTCCTGAAAGAGGTCTTTAAGCGCGGCTCGATTGAATCTTTGGATCATGAGACGCTCTTTACTATCCAGCGCTTCTTTGAGAATAACCTCAATGTTTCGGAAACGTCACGTAAGCTGTTTGTCCACCGCAATACACTTGTTTACCGCTTAGAGAAGATCAAGAAAATCACAGGCTTGGATCTGCGTGAATTTGAGGATGCTATCGTCTTTAAAGTGGCTTTGATGGTTAAAAAGTATCTTTCTTCCAATCCTGTCAAGTTCTAAGGAATGTTAGGACAAGCAGTCTAAATTTGGCAAAATTGTAAACATTACAAAAATATTACAAAATATTTCGATTTTAGAATTATAAATGCTTCACCCATTGGTACTATAAAAGAAGTGCCGATGGGTGAAGTTTGTTATAGAGAAAATAGGAAAAACGCACGGGCTTTTTGGGAAGCTGGCCAATAGATACGCAAAGGCGTGATTCGGCGCTTAATGTAAATAAAAAGAATAAATATATTTTGAAAAAATAAAATGAGGAAGAATGGGGCGGTATGCCTAAAAGGGAAATGGGGGCCGACAAAATTGATCGAATTTAAAGACGTTTGCAAAACGTACCCCAATGGGACAGAAGCTTTGCGCCACGTTAACCTGTTAGTGGACAAAGGAGAATTTGTTTTTATTGTGGGGTCGTCCGGTGCGGGAAAAAGTACTTTTTTGAAGCTGATTATGTGTGAAGAGCGCGCTAATTCCGGCGAAATAATCGTCAATGGCCGGAATCTTTCCAGCGTACGCAAGCGGGATGTGCCGTATCTGCGCAGAACGATGGGAATTGTATTTCAGGATTTCCGCCTGATCGATAATATGACGGTGTACGATAATGTTGCATTTGCCATGCATATTGTAGGAGCGTCGTCGCAGGATATTCGTAAACGGGTGCCGTATATGCTCGGCCTTGTGGGGCTGCAGAAGAAGCAGCGTGCCTATCCCAGCCAGCTTTCAGGCGGCGAGCAACAGCGTGTAGGCCTTGCCAGAGCGCTGATCAATAATCCCAGCATGATTATTGCCGACGAGCCTACCGGTAATATAGATCCGGCGCTTTCGTTTGAAATTGTAGATCTGCTCAGCGAGATTAACCGCCGCGGCACAACCATTCTGATGGTAACCCATGAGCACAGGCTCGTGAAACATTTCCACCGCCGCGTTATTGAGATCCACGGCGGCCAAGTGGTGGCTGATTCTTCTGCTTCGCCGGCGGAGGTGCTCTCATGAAGCTGAATAGTTTAGGGTATCTTTTAAAAGAAGGCATCCGCAATCTTTGGACAAATCGTATGATGTCGTTTGCCTCAGTGGGCGTTTTGGTATCGTGTTTATTGCTTACAGGGGCGGCAGTGCTGTTTTCCATGAATATAGACAGTGCGATGGCCAGTTTGGAGACGAATAACTCCATCCGTGTGGTACTTGATGACAACCTTCCTACCCTAGAGGGGATCCAAGTGGGAGAGGAGCTCAAACAACTGGGCAACATTGAAACGTGTGAGTTTATTCCAAAAGACGAGGCTATCAAGCAGTACCTCGGCGATGACGAGGAACTGCTCGCTGGTCTGGTTGGTTCTGATAATCCGCTGCCGGATGCGTTCCGCATTTCGTTGACCGATTTGAGCCTTTATGACGAAACGATCGCGCAGATTCGTTCGCTTGACGGCGTACAGCAGGTGGACGATTATTCGGATATTGCCGACAAGCTCACCAGCCTCGATAATCTGGTGGCTACAGCCGGATTTTGGATTGTGATACTTTTGAGTGTGGTATCCTTGTTTATTATCTCGAATACAATCCGAGTGACCATGTTTTCTCGCAGGCTGGAAATCAGTATTATGAAATCGGTGGGCGCAACGAACGCGTTTATCCGCCTGCCATTCGTGGTAGAAGGCGTAATTATCGGGATTATTTCCGGCTTGGTGTCCGGAGTGCTGCTGAATATCGCTTATGGCAGCATGGTGGAAGCCGTCACGAATATCGCGCCCTTCTTCACACCGGTGCCGCTGGGCCCGATGGCCATGCGGATTTATCTGTACTTTATAGCAGCAGGCGTTCTGTTTGGTGCGCTGGGCGGTGCAATCTCGATTGGCCGTTATCTGCGCAGGGAAGGAGGAGATATCATTGGCTGGTAATAGAAAGAAAAAAGGTTGGAGGGCTGTGGCCGCGGTTTTTCTTGCGGTGATCATAGCAGCGTCACCTGCAGCAGGACAGGCGCCAAAGGTAGCAGCCTCGGATTTGAGTGCGCTGCAGCAGCAGCAGTCGGAACTAAAACGTCAGCAGGAGGAGACGGCTGCCGAATTGGCTGCTCTTAAAAAGGATCAGGCCAAGCAGCAGGAGTATGTCGATACGCTTCAGGTCCAGATGAATAACCTTATGAGCCAGATTGATAACCTCAATTCGCAGATTACCGATCTTGATGCGCAAATCGTGCAGAAGGAGGACGAAATCTCGGAGAAGCAGGCGTCTATTGATTATGATTTCAATCTTCTCAAAGAGCGTCTGCATGCTATGTACTTGGCCGGTGAAGCCTCTACGCTGCAAATTCTGCTGGGCTCGGAAAATATGGCGGACTTTATGGAGAAAACACAGTTTATGCAGGCCATTACCGAGCACGATACAAACCTCATTAACGGTCTGAAACAGGAAATGGCCGAAATCCAAGATGAAAAGCAAGAAATTGAGTCGGATAAAAAACTGGTTTCTCAAAATAAAAAAGAACTGGATGCCAAGAGCGTAGAGCTTTCGGCTTTGGTGGAGGAGAATGAAGCGGCTCTCGCCCGTCTGACTGCCAACGTCACCGAAGTTAACTCCCGCAACAATGAAATTGCTCGTGAGCGCGAGGCCGTAGATGATGAGATCGATGCGTGGTACCGTGATTATTATGCGAAAAATCCACAGCAGTCATCGAGCAATAGCGGCGGCAGCGGCGGTTCCTATACCGGTACCGGCAGCTTTACATGGCCATGTCCGGGCTATACATATCTGTCTTCCTACTGGGGGGATGGACGTAACCATAAGGGTATCGATATTGCCGGATCCGGCATCTACGGCAAGCCCATTGTGGCGGCTGATTCCGGAAAAGTAATCAATGCGGTACACAGCGGTTGGGGCGGCGGCTACGGTCTGTGCGTCTACTTAGACCACGGCAACGGCTACTCTACCCGCTACGGTCACATGAGTAAGGTAATCGTCAATACAGGAGACACCGTAGAAAAAGGGCAGGTCATCGGTTATGTGGGCAGCACCGGCGATTCTTCCGGTCCTCATCTTCATTTTGAAATCCGGATCGACGGCGTCGCCCAAAACCCCATGAATTGGTTTAGCTAACGTTGGTAAAATATATTTTTGGGCAGGATGGACGGCAATAGCCGCTCCGCCTGCCCTTTTTAGAAAATACAAAAAGGAGTGTTGCAGATTATGGGAAGGAAGGTTTCCCTTGGAGCAGCCATATCCTTTGCGGCGGTGGTCTCGGCTGTAACGGTATCTTTGACCTATGTGTACGCGATGGATGTGTTTAATACAAAGGTTGCCGATGTTAACCAGCGGCAGGCTATGTATACAAAGCTCAGTGAAATCGACCAAAAAACGCGTCAGGATTATATAGGGCAAATCACAGAATCTTCTCTTAATGATGGAATTTGTGCCGGATATATTGCGGGCCTGTCAGATCCCGATGCACGCTACCTTTCTGCTGAAAGATACCTATCCTATTCCTCCGGAGAGCAGTCCCAGACGGTGGGTGCCGGTATTCGTACGCTGCAGGACAGCGACGGCAACATGGAAATTATTGAAGTATTCCCTGGTTCGGCGGCAGAGCGCGCGGGGCTTCGCAAGAGCGATATTATCACCGCTATCGATGGGCGGGACGTGGTGCGTCTGACCTATGGCGAAGCGCTTACACAGCTTGACGGCGCTGCGGGATCTTCTGTACAGTTTACCGTGCTGCGCGCTTCTGAAGAAGGAGAGCTTGAACGGCTGGAATTTAATGTAGTGCGTGCCGAATACAGCCGCCCGCTAGTAGAATCGAGTGTAATAAACGGAAACGTGGGCTATCTTTCTATTGTAGAGTTTGAAGAAAGTATGCTTTCGCAGTTTGAACAGGTTTTACAAAATTTCCAAGATCAGGATGTATGCGGGATTGTGATTGATTTGCGCAGCAATTCTGGCGGCAGTGTAGAGGCCATGGCCGAGGCGCTCGACAGATTTCTTCCCGCCGGAAATACAGTGATGAGCGTCAATAAATCGGGAGAAACGAAAGCGCAGTTTCTTTCGGACGCACAGGCGCTGGAACTGCCCGTGAGCGTGATTGTAGATTCCAGCACCTATGGCGCGGCGGAGATTTTTGCCGCCGATATTCAAGATTACAGTCGGGGCCTTTTAATCGGTGCCAAAACGGCTGGATACGGGGTGCGCACCGAGGTTTCTCCTTTGTCGGATGGTTCTGCCATCATTCTGCCTACGGCGCGTTATGTGCGGATAAATGGGGAAGAAATTCAGGATGTAGGCGTGTCGCCGGATATGGAGATTACCCTCTCACAGGAACAGCAGGCACAATTTAACCGTGAGAGTCTTCCGCTTTTAGAGGATCCGCAGGTACAGGTCGCTGTGACGGCTCTGATCCGTCAGGGCTGCGAGGTTGCTGAGCCGCCAGGGACACAGGCTTCTTCCGCCCAGCAAGAGGACGATTCTTCTCAAAGCGAGTCCTCTGCGTCCGAAAGTGACACCAACGAAACAACGTCCGGCGTGTCGCAGGATACTTCTTCCCAGCCGGAAGCGTAATCCTTTTTAAAATAGGGCTATGCATGGGAAGATATTTAGGAAAAATCCCTTTCCTGCGCGATTTTAGCGTTGACAGATGCGCTTGCGTTGATTATAATAAATCTATTGTCTAAGTATACTGGATAAGGTGGTAATTCTAGATGGCAATGAAACAGATTATGCTTACTCCAGAAGGCCTTGCGGCACTGGAACATGAGCTGGAAGATCTTAAATCGGTCAAGAGAAAAGAGATCGCAGAGAAAATCAAAGTAGCGCTTTCTTTCGGTGATCTCTCTGAAAACAGCGAGTACGATGAGGCAAAAAACGAGCAGGCTATCTGTGAAGCGCGAATCGCTGATATTGAAGTGATGCTCAAAAATGTTAAGATCATCGATACAGATGACCTCAACGACGAAAATATACACATTGGTTCCCTTGTGGCTGTGATGGTGACAATGCCTAACGGTGCAAAGGTAGAACGCGAGTACCGTATTGTTGGTTCTAACGAGGCCAATCCCGCGGAGGGCAGAATTTCGGACGAATCGGCGGTGGGCAAAGCACTGCTGGGCCATACCCTCGGCGAGAAGCTGGAGGTAGAGGTCCCGGCCGGTATGATGACGTATGAAATTCTGGGAATCTCCAGATAAGACCGCAGCGGGGGGACGAGGTCAGGCGATGCCTGCACGGTCCCCCCGTTTTTTCTAAACACAGCATTCCTTTATTGGATAGCAGGCAGTCTATTAATTTATAATACATTGTTCGGAAAATCGGTATATAATGATTATGTTTGGAAAGTAGGGAAAATCATGAGTGAAGTGAATCAGGAATCGATCGGGCAGGAGGATCTCAGCGAACTTTTGAAAATCAGAAGGGACAAGCTGGCCGCCCTGCGTGCCCAGGGAAAAGATCCGTTTTGTATCACTACCTGTGACAGGGATGCTTTTGCACAGCAGATCCGCGATCATTTTGAAGAGATGGAGAATCAGGATGTCTGTATTGCTGGCCGTATTATGAGCTGGCGTGATATGGGCAAGGCCAGTTTTATGGATTTGCAAGATCCGACCGGTCGAATTCAGATTTACCTGAAAATTGACGATATCGGAGAAGAGGCCTATAAAGGTCTTTCAAACTGGGATATTGGCGATATTATTTCGATAAAAGGTTTTGTATTCCGCACCCGCAGGGGAGAGATCTCCGTGCACGCGAAAGAGGCACGGCTGCTTTCCAAATCACTGCTGCCCCTGCCGGATAAATTCCACGGACTGAAGGATACGGATCTGCGCTATCGTCAGAGATATGTGGATCTTATCATCAATCCCGAGGTGCGCAGTACGTTCGTCAAGCGTTCCCGCATTATCAGCGAGATCCGCTCTTTTTTGGACGGCGAAGGCTTTTTGGAAGTGGAGACGCCGATTCTGCACACAATCGCGGGCGGAGCCGCGGCGCGGCCGTTTATTACGCACCACAATACCCTGGACATTGATCTTTACCTGCGCATTGCGTTAGAGCTGCATCTCAAACGTCTGATTGTCGGTGGATTCGATCGTGTGTATGAAATCGGCCGCGTTTTCCGCAATGAAGGGATGGATACACGCCATAATCCCGAGTTTACCCTGCTGGAGTTGTATCAGGCGTATACCGATTATAACGGGATGATGGATATTACCGAACGCATGATTCGATATGTTGCCCAAAAGGTGCTGGGTACGACCCAGATTCAATACGGCGATGTAGCGATCGATCTGGGTAAGCCGTTTGAACGCCTTTCGATGCTCGAGGCTGTTAAGAAGTATTCCGGTGTCGATTTTGCCCAGATTTCTTCCGACGAACAGGCTAAGGCCGTTGCCCAAGAACATCACATCGAATTTGAGGATCGCCATAAAAAGGGCGACATTCTCAACCTGTTCTTTGAAAAGTATTGCGAGGAAAAGTTAATCCAGCCGACCTTTATTACGAATCATCCCGTAGAGATTTCTCCGCTGGCAAAGAAATGTCCCGAAAATCCGGCGTATACCGAGCGCTTCGAGTTATTTGTGGTGGGAAGAGAACACGCCAATGCGTTCTCGGAACTTAACGATCCTATCGATCAAAGAGAGCGTTTTGAACTTCAGGCCCAGCTTAAAGCAGCTGGCGATGAAGAGGCCTGCGATGTCGATGAGGATTTCTTGACGGCGCTGGAATATGGAATGCCGCCTACCGGCGGACTGGGTATCGGCATCGACAGACTGGTTATGCTGCTTACAAACAGCCAAGCGATCCGAGATGTCTTGCTGTTTCCGACCATGAAACCTGTCGGTGAAGTAAAGAAAGAAAATGGTGCAAATTTTAAAGAGCCTGCGCCTGCTGCACAAGAAGTGAATGCGGAGCCGGAGAAAATTGACTTTTCCAAAGTAGAAATTGAACCGTTGTTCCAAGATTTTATTGATTTTGAGACGTTTTCTAAGTCCGATTTCAGAGCAGTGAAGGTGCTGGCCTGTGAAGCAGTGCCGAAGTCTAAAAAGCTTCTCAAATTTACGCTTGACGATGGTACAGGCGAAAACAGAACGATTTTAAGCGGTATTCATGCTTATTACGAGCCGGAGCAGTTGGTGGGAAAAACGTGTATTGCCATCACGAACCTGCCGCCGAGAGCAATGATGGGGATTGATTCCTGCGGAATGCTTCTTTCTGCGGTTCATACGGAAGAGGGGCAAGAAAAACTGCATCTGCTGCTGGTTGACGATCATATTCCGGCGGGTGCAAAACTCTATTAAGATGTGCCCTGACAAAAAAGAATAATCCATACAATAAACGGGCAAATTCATATGATTTTGCCCGTTTATAAAATTTTAAGATGAAATGAAGGATCGCTTGATTGAGGTGATGATATGTCAACTTGGAATGCAGCGCAATATTTAAAGTTTAAAAAGGAACGCACACAGCCAGCGCTTGACTTGGTGATGCGCATAAGACACCTATCTCCCCAAACGATTGTTGATATTGGTTGCGGTCCCGGCAACAGTACTAGCGTCCTAAAATCTGTATTTCACAATTCAAACATTCTTGGAATTGATAATTCGCAGAATATGATAGACAAAGCAAGGAAAACATACCCAGATATACAATTTGAGGTTCATGATGTAAATTCTTTTGAAGGTAGATACGATCTGTTATTTTCCAATGCCTGCCTACAATGGATCCCTAACCATCATACTTTGATCCCTGCACTGATGAACAACCTTAATGATGGAGGAACATTAGCAGTACAGATGCCAATGAATGAAGAGGAACCGCTTTATAAGATCATTAAGGATATAGCAAGTGACCCGAAGTGGGGGCTTGATGAAGTGATGAGACAAACCAATGGTACACTAAAGCCTTTAGAGTATTATAATATTCTTTCTGGCTGTGCTTCCTCTTTTGACATTTGGGAAATAAAGTATCACTATAGATTGCAGGATCATGAAGCGTTAGTTGAGTTTGTCAAGGGCGCTAGACTTCGGCCGTATCTTGATTTTCTTGGCAATGAAAAGGGCAAAGAGTTTGAAAAAGAAGTAATAGAATGCTCAAAAGTTTTTTATCCGGTTATGTCCGATGGTAAAGTTATTCTTGGATTTCGTCGGTTTTTCTTTACCGCAAATAAGTAAGCATAAAGAAAATGGTATAATTAACAGATAGAAAGGGCAGTCTCATAATGGGATTGCCCATTTGTTAAATAATAACGCAGCTTTGTTTTGGCAGGGGTGGTTTTATGTTAGTGCGGCAGGAAAAGCCAGAGGATTATGAGGAGATATATGCAGTAGTGAAAAGTGCTTTTGAAAGCGCTGAACATTCCGATGGTAATGAGCAAGATTTAGTGAATGCTTTAAGAACGGGTGCGGCATACGTACCCGAATTGTCCCTAGTCGCCGAAGTGGATGGGAAAATTGTAGGGCATATTATGTTCACAAAAGCACACGTGGGGGAGCATACAGTTTTGGCACTCGCTCCGTTATCTGTTTTGCCGGGATACCAAAGAAGAGGAATAGGAACCGTATTGGTAACCCAGGGGCATAAAATAGCCAAGAAATTAGGATATGGATATTCGGTAGTATTGGGAAGTGAAAAATATTATCCAAGGCTGGGATACGTTACGGCACAAACATATGGTATCCTACCGCCTTTTGAAGTCCCTAAAGAGAATTTTATGGCTTATAAATTGAATGAAGATGCACATGGCATCAAGGGAGTCCTCCAATATTCCAAAGAGTTTGGCCTCGATTAGAAACCAAACTCACTGTATGACGATAATAAAGGCATACATAACAACAGCAGGTACGAGCTCGTACCTGCTGTTGTTATGTAGAGAGAGGGAATAAATAAAAACTATCGCTTTTTCATAGGAGAACGACGCTGTTTTAAGGTTAGGGATAAGGCGAAACAGTGCGAAACAACAGGCTTTGTCTTACGTTTCGGAGAAAAAAGCATCTATCTCCTCCATACGGTGGGACGGCTGCGCATGGAACGGACAACGGGAATCGCAATGGCCGCACGCCACGCAGTCCGAAGCCTTTTTCTGAAGATGAAGGTAGTGATCCTTTGCCAAAACGTCGCCTGCACGGGCCAGATCGTAATATTTGTTGATAAGTCCCACATCCAGTCCGGCTGGGCACGGTGCGCAGTGGTTGCAATAGACACACACACCGCTCGCTTGAGCAGGGGCAAAACCGCCGATGACGGAATAATCCTTTTCTGCGGCAGCAGCGGAAAAGAAACCGAGAATACGTTTTAGGTCGTCGCGGCCGCGTACTCCGGGCAGCACCGTAATCACACCGGGTTTGTCCAAAGCGTACTGGATGCACTGATATTCTGTCAGCGCTTTATGAAACGGCGAGGTCTTTTCGTCCAAAAGCTGTCCGCCGCTGAAAGGCTTCATTACCGAGATCCCCACACCCTGCATTTCACAATGGCGGTACAGGGCGGCGCGTTCGTCCAAAGCGCCAAAGGCAAATTCGCCCTGTTGATAATCATAGGCGGGATTGATGCTGAACATGAGCATATCGATAAGGCCTGTATCGATCACTTTCTGTGCAATGGAGGGTGTGTGAGTGGAAAGCCCGATATGGCGAATCGTTCCCTCTGCTTTAAGCTTTTGCAGATATTTCAGTGTGCCGTATGCTTCTGCTTTTTTCAGATCATCTTCTTCGTCTATGCAGTGCATGAATCCGAAATCGATGTAATCTGTCTTTAGCGCATCCAGCTGCCAGCTGACGGAGCGTTTGATTTCGTCGAGATCGAGCGTCCAGCCGTATTTTCCGCTGCGGTAGTCAGCGCCGAAATGAATTTGATAGTAAACACTGCCGCGGCAGCGAGCAGCAGCAACGACCCTGCCGTAAGCTGCAAACGGAGCGGCGAAACCCGCAGCCAGATCAAAATAGTTGATTCCGCTGGCAAGCGCAGCTTCCATAGTCCTTTCCGCCTCGGCTTCCTCCTCTAAAGCGCTGCTGCCCAGCCCAATTATACTGATTTTTTCTTCGCCATGGGGAAGCTTTCTATATTCCATACGAAACTCCTTTTATATTATGCTCCGAGTTTTTTGGCAAAGTCGGCCATCGCCTCGGAAATTTTGATCTGCTGCGGACAGACGGCTTCACAGCTGCGGCAGCCGATGCAGGCACTGGGCTGTTTCTCCTTTGGCACGGCCATTAAAGCCATAGGCGCGATAAATCCGCCGCCTGTTACGCTGTGCTCATTGTACAGATTGAGCAGAGAGGGAATGTCGATTCCTTGCGGACAGTGGCTTACACAGTAGTGGCAAGCGGTGCAGGGCAGAGCGATACGCTTGACCATCTTGTCGGCAATAGCGAGCAGAGCCTCTTTTTCTGTACTGTTGAGAGCTTTTTCCTCTTCAAAGGTGTGGATGTTGTCTTTAAGCTGTTCCAGATTTGACATACCGGAGAGAGTCACAACCACTTCCGGGATGCTTTGCAAGAACCGGAACGCCCACGCAGGGATCTCCTCCTGTGGACGCAGAGCGTGCAGCGCTGCTTCGTCTTCGCCGGAAAGATGGGCGAGCTTTCCACCGCGCAGAGGTTCCATGACCCACACCGGCAAGTTATACTCTTTGAGAAGTTCCATTTTCTTTTTGGCGTCTTGAAAATCCCAGTCTACATAATTAAGCTGGATCTGGCAAAATTCCATCTCGCTGCCATAAGCTTCGAGAAAACGCTTCATCACCGGATATGCCCCATGCGCCGAAAATCCCAGATGACGGATGCGCCCGGCTTTTTTCTGATCCAGCAGGTAGTTATAAATGCCGTATTCCGGGTTGAGGTAGGCGTCGATATTCATTTCGCATACGTTGTGGAAGAGGTAGAAATCGAAATACGAAACGCCGCATTTCTCCAGTTGCTTTTCAAAGATTTCACGGACTTTTCCCATGTTGGAAAGATCGTATCCGGGAAACTTATCGGCCAGATAGAAGCTCTCGCGCGGATATTTTTTGAGAGCCTTTCCTATCTCTAGTTCCGAATAGCCGTTGTGATAGCCCCACGCTGTGTCATAGTAGTTGACGCCATGCTCCATCGCATAATCGACCATTGCCTGTACAGCGGCGGAATCGATATGTGCGTCGTCTCCGTTTACAACGGGAAGGCGCATGGCGCCCATTCCTAGAGCCGACAGCTTAAGATTTTGAAAATTTCGATAAATCATAATGGTTTCGCTCCTTTCAAAAGGATGTCTATTTGTATCTTTCTTTCACTATATCATATGGAGTTTACTCAAGGTCAAGAGCTATGCAAAAAAATAGTATCCATGCCGACGGTGTACTGAAAAGCTTCGGTGGTGTGAGAGAAGATTAGATAAAGGGCTGTGGCGATGTTTTATAAATGAAAGTCATCGGCAGATGGATTTCATTTATAAAAAAGAAGTTTAATGCAATATTTTTCTATATACACAGACAAATGGATGTGTACTTTTAAAATTGTGCAGAAAAATCTTTATTTTTGCGAAAAAATGTGGTATTATAAAAAGCAATTGCAGGAATTCTCATTGTTTCCTGCATAAAAATGCACCAAAGAAGCCTAGCGCCTGCCCCCTTGTGCGGGCGATGCATCTTCTTGACGGTGACAGGTGAAATGATTATAATAGGAATATATTTTGAAAGATAGAAAAAGATGTTATTTAGGTTTTAAAGGAGGTCTTCCCTTGGTAAGCGGCGCTGAAATTATGGTAAAATGTCTGGAAAAAGAAGGCGTCACTATCGCCTTTGGCTATCCGGGCGCGGCCATTTGCCCTTTTTATGATATATTGTACCAGTCAAAAATCGAGCATGTGCTTGTGCGTGAAGAGCAAAACGCCGCCCACATGGCCAGCGGCTATGCGCGCTCCTGCGGCAAGCCGGGCGTTTGTATTGCTACCTCCGGTCCCGGTGCAACGAACCTCATTACCGGACTTGCTACGGCGTATATGGATTCTGTGCCGATTATTGCTATCACAGGGCAGGTGGATTCCGAACTGCTTGGCCGCGATGTATTTCAAGAGGCCGATATCACCGGAGCGTGCGAATCCTTTACAAAGCACAGTTATTTGGTGAAAAATACAGCGGATTTGCCGCGCGTTTTTAAAGAAGCGTTTCATATTGCGTCCACGGGACGTCCCGGACCGGTACTTATCGACGTGCCGTTCGATATTCAGAAAAATGAAATTCCAGATTTTGTATATCCGGAGAAGGCCGAGATCATCGGTTACAAACCGCGGGTGGAAGGGCATCCTATCCAAATCAAAAAGGCGGTAGAGGCCATCGCAAATGCCAAACGGCCTCTCATCTGCTGCGGCGGCGGTGTAGTTCTTGCGGGTGCGCGTGAGGAGATGATCGCCTTCGCACAGCACAGCGGCATCCCGATCGTTTCTACCATGATGGGACTGGGCGTTATCCCGATGGACAGCAGCCTCTATCTTGGAATGATTGGATCCCATGGCCACAAAAATGCCAACCGTGCCATGCACGAAGCTGACCTTGTAATCCTGTGCGGGGCGCGCGTAGGTGACCGCGCTATTGCGGCGCCGGAGCAGGTGGCGGAAAAGGCGACGGTTATTCATATTGATATTGATCCTGCAGAGATCGGTAAGAATATGCCTGTAAATATCCCGATTGTTGGCGATATTAAGAAAGTTCTGCGTGTGCTGGCAGAGAAGATCTCGGAAAAGCAGACCCCCCAAGAATGGATCGACGATGTTTTACGATGGAAGTCGGAATATGTCCTGCGCGGAGAACCGCAGGAAAACAGCGTAGAGCCGCGTCTGTTTATCCGCGATCTTTCCAGTTTGATGGATGAAAACGCTATTTTGGTAGCGGACGTAGGGCAAAATCAGATTTGGGCTGCGAATAATTTTAATGTAAAAGAGGGCAGGTTCCTCACCTCAGGCGGTTTAGGGACGATGGGATATTCCCTTCCTGCGGCGCTGGGAGCGAAGCTGGCGAAGCCTCACCGGCAGGTGGTGGCGGTGTGCGGAGACGGTTCGTTCCAGATGTGTATGTGTGAGCTGGGCACGCTGTGCCAGAATGATATCGATATAAAACTTATCGTTATGGTAAACAACCGTCTCGGTATGGTGCGCGAGGTGCAGGACAGGCTTTATGGCGAACGCCACGCCGCTACATTGCTGGACGGCAGCCCCAATGTCGTAAAAATCGCCGAAGCCTACGGGCTCGATACAGCAGTAGCTACAAGTAACAAGCAGGCGAAAGAGCTTGCTGCAAAAATGCTTGCGCAGAAAAAGCCGTTTGTGCTCGCGTGTCTGGTAGATCCGGACGCGCCGACCATTTAAAGGAGGGACGGGCATGAAATATACGCTTGCCGTTCTGGTAGAGAACCAGCCCGGCGTTTTGTCGAAGGTTTCGGGCCTGTTCTCGCGGCGCGGATTCAATATTGATAGTTTGGCTGTGGGTGTGACGGAGGATCCCACTATTTCCCGCATGACGATCGTCGTCAACGGCGATGAATATATTCTCGAGCAGGTGGAGAAGCAGCTTAACAAGGTAATTCCTGTCATTAAGGTGAAAAACCTCAATGAATCAGGGGATTTTATCAGCTGCGAATTGGCGCTTATCAAGGTCAGCTGCAACCAGAAGCAGCGCTTTGAAGTCATGAAGATCGCGGAATTGATGTTCGCGAAAATTGTGGACGTTTCTGTTTCTTCCCTGACGATTCAGTGCGCCGATTCTCCCGACCGCATCGAAACGCTTATCACGCTCCTGCGCCCCTTTGGCATCAAAGAGATTGTGCGCACCGGCACCATAGCCGTCGAGAAAGGCGCGAATATTACCGCCGTCAATAAAAAATAAGCCAAAGACACACTGGAATGGACGATCCCGCGCAAAACGCTTTCCCCCGTTTCAGCGTGATCCTACATAAATTTCTTATCTCAGGAGGAATTCAAAATGCCGAAAATTTATTATCAGGCTGACTGCGACATCAATCTGCTCAAGGGAAAAACCGTCGCCGTAATCGGCTACGGCAGCCAAGGCCATGCTCATGCGCTTAACCTCAAAGACAGTGGCGTCGACGTAGTTGTTGGCCTGTATGAAGGAAGCAAGAGCCGCGCTAAAGCAGAAAGCCACGGCCTGAAGGTCATGACCGTTTCGGAAGCTACCAAAGCTGCCGACATTATTATGATCCTGATTCCGGACGAGCGTCAGGCCGATATGTATAAGAAAGATATCGAGCCGTACCTCACCGAGGGTAAGGCTATTGCATTTGCCCATGGCTTTAACATTCATTTCGGCCAGATTAAGCCGCCGAAGAATGTCGACGTGTTCATGATCGCTCCGAAGGCTCCGGGCCACACCGTTCGCAGCGAGTTTGTAGAGGGCAAAGGCACTCCGTGCCTCGTGGCTGTGTATCAGGATGTTACGGGTCACTGCCTTGACATCGCTCTGGCCTACGGCGCAGGCATCGGCGGCGCCCGTGCAGCTATCATGGAGACGACCTTCCAAATCGAGACCGAGACCGACCTGTTCGGTGCGCAGTGTGTTCTCTGCGGCGGCGTAACCGCCCTGATGAAGGCTGGCTTTGAGACGCTCGTTGAGGCTGGTTATGCTCCGGAGAACGCTTACTTTGAGTGCATCCATGAGATGAAGCTCATCGTAGACCTCATCTACAAGGGCGGCTTCTCCATGATGCGTTACTCCATCTCCGATACGGCTGAGTTCGGCGATTATGAGATCGGCAAGCGTATCATCACCGACGAGACCAAGAAGGAAATGAAGAAGGTTCTGGGCGAGATTCAGGATGGCACTTTTGCCTCCAAGTGGATCGCCGAGAACAAGAACGGCCGTGCGCACTTCAACGCCTGCCGCCGCATCGAGGCTTCTCATGAGCTGGAGAGCGTCGGTAAGGAGCTGCGCAAGATGTACGCGTGGAACGACGACGACAAGTACGCCGAGTAATTGGGGCGCTGCCCCAAACCCCGCGAGGGGGCTGCGCGCCCCCTCGGCCCTGCGCCGGGGGCAAGCCCCCGGACCCACTGCCCTTCCCGGCATTTGCCGGGAAGGGTTTTTTGTTTATGGGACGAGATTAACTTCCACTGCGGCCCAGTATAGCGTTCCCTTGCGGTAATTTTCAAAAGAGGCAAACGGTTTCCCCGTAGACATTTGCTCTTTCATATATTCGATGACCTCGTCCGGGTAAGTGAAAAGTTCCAAAACGACTCGGTAGTGGCCCGGATCCAGCCAATTCCAGCCTCCCGCTGGAATTCCAAGCGTTGTTTCTTGGCGTGCCCTGATAATCCATCCCATTTCTCGCCCGTCGCTGATCCCGGTTTGGTACCATTGACCATCAATAAACTGTTCCACGAATACGTCGCAGTATCCATAGCTAAACTCTTTATCGGTGAAGTTTTCGATATAAATGCTGTCAAATGGATCTTCGCGGCTGAGCGTTCCGTCTCCGTTGCGGTTGACAAGACGCACATCGGTAAGAAAATCCTGTTTTCGGCGCTCCGGAGCGGGAACACGCACAGGCTCCGTGTTTTCCGGGACGGGCGCATCCGTAAGGTCAAATTCCAGCGAAGCCCAGTACCTTTCGGCGCGCGGCAGGTAGTCCGTTTTATACCAGTCCGGGTCGGATTTCATTTCCTCCACAAGCTTTGGGGGATAGACGATTTCCTCTACGACAATCCGGTAATGGCCCAGTTCGAAGCTGTCCCATAAATAATGGGGCATGACCAGCAGCCGCTTTTCCCCGGCGGGGCAGGTGAATAGCCATTTTCCACCGCACCTTGCAAAATAATTGCCAAAAGTGAAACTGTAATCCGTGGTGTACCAAAGCCCATCCTTTTGGATCTCAAAGTAGACATATCTGTCACTGTATTGGAAATCCTCGTCGCCGGAATTGAAAATTTCAAACTGGGTTTCGATGTTGTGGATGGAAACGGAGCCATCCTCGCTTTTTAGGGAGAGGTGGATAGAGTTGAGCCGGTGAGCCTGCGAGCGATCGGGCGCACGCGTCACCACACGGTAGTTTTCCATCGGCGCGCCTTCTGGGATGGCCTTTTCTTCTTCGGAGGCTTGCTGCAGAAGCGCCATGTCTATCGCCTGAGCCTTGGGTGGAGCGGGTGAGCATCCGGACATAGAAAGAAGGAAAAGCGTATACAACATGGCGATCAAGAAATTCCGAATCATAAAGCCCCCTCCTTTGCATAAAGTATAAAATATTGCAATTAAATTATAAATTATTTATGAAAAAAATCAAGGTAAGCAGTTAAGACAAAGTGCAGCCTTGCGCTATTCCTCCTTAATGCTTGCAGGCCGTAACGCGAGGTGAATAGGGGACACAAGCCACCGTGCCGGGCGACTGGAGGGAGCGTGCGCGAAGCGGGTCAGGGCCAGCGCACCGGTGGCGGTCCAGCGCGCCGGTGCGCTGGCAGGAGCATGGGGGACATAGTCTCCATTACAAGAATAAGGCACAGTCTTGTGAGGGGGCTGGAAATAGTGTATAATGAGAAAAACCATTATGAGAAAAGGGGACACCCCGTTGAAAGAAATTTATTTGGACAATAGTTCCACCACGAAAGTCTGCAAGGAAGCAGCCGATAAGGCGTATTCCATGATGACGCAGTGTTACGGCAACCCTTCGTCGCTGCATACGCTGGGTTTTGAAGCGGAAAAAGAAATGGAAGCCGCCCGCGCTCAAATTGCCCGGGTGATGGGCGTAAAGCCGGAGGAGATCACCTTTACCTCGGGCGGGACGGAATCGAACAATATCGCCATCTTTGGGGCGGCGGCGCAGAAGAAAAAGCAAGGAAACCGGATCGTCACAACGGCCATCGAACATCCTTCCGTGCTGGAGCCGGTGCGCCGGTTGGAGAAAGAGGGATTCGAGGTCATATATCTAAAGCCGGATAAGGAGGGACACATCCAGCCGGAACAGGTGCGCCAGGCCATTGACAGCCGCACCATTTTAGTGACAATGATGCTTGTCAACAACGAAGTAGGGACGATTCTTCCCATAGAAGCGGCGGCACGAGCTATCGCCCACGTAAAGGCTCCGGCGCTGCTGCATGTGGACGCGGTGCAAGCTTTCGGAAAAATCCCTGTAAAGCCCCAGAGGCTGGGGGCCGATTTAGTGACAATCAGCGCCCACAAAATTCATGGACCTA
>CALWIX010000053.1 GCA_944380825.1 uncultured Clostridia bacterium
CAGCGAGGGTATGAACATAGGAATGCGTCATATTTCTTTATCCACCTGCGGTCTTGTGGATAAAATTTACGATCTGGCGGAAAAAAAGCTTCAAATTACACTTTCGGTATCGCTGCATGCTCCGAACGACGAGATCCGTTCCCGTACCATGCCGATAAATAAAAAGTGGAATGTGGAGGATTTGTTGCGGGCGTGCCGCGATTACGAAAAGGCAACAGGACGCCGCATTTCGTTTGAATACGCCATGATAGACGGCGTCAATGACAGCGATGAATGTGCCCGTGAGCTGGCACAGAGACTGAAAGGGACGCTTTGCCATGTGAATCTGATCCCAGTTAATACTGTGTCGGGCGCGGGGTACCGCAAAAGTTCTTTGGAGAGACAGAAGCGTTTTATCAAAATTCTGGGCGACAAGGGGATCACCGCCACGGTACGGCGCACCCTTGGCTCCGATATCAACGCATCCTGCGGCCAGCTTCGCCGCAGGTACCAGGAGGAGAAAAGTAAGTGAGAGTATATAGCGAAACGGACACCGGCCTTGTTCGGCGATCCAATCAAGATGCGTGTGATGCGGGAATATTTCCTGATGGCAGCGCATGGGCAGTGGTATGCGACGGTATGGGTGGCGCGAGAGCCGGCGATATTGCCAGCGCCGTTGCAGTAGAGAACATACGGAACGGCCTGACAGGCATATGGGAGAAAGAGGGCGAAGATATACGCAGCGTGATGCTCTCTGCGATCCAAAATGCTAATGCTGCTGTATACGATATGGCAAAGGAAAACAGTGAGCTTTATGGCATGGGCACTACTGTGGTGGCGGCTGTTGTGATAGGCGGAGTAGCGCATGTAGCCCATGCTGGAGACAGCCGTGCTTATATGATTTTGCCGGACGGTATCCGGCAGATTACAGTGGATCATTCTATGGTGCAAGAGATGGTCAACTCCGGCCGCTTAACGGAAAAGGAGGCGTTGCGCCATCCGCACCGCAACATCATCACCCGAGCGCTGGGTGTATGGAGCGAGCTAAAAGTCGATTATGCCCAGCATGAATTTCCTCAGGGTGCAATACTTCTTTTGTGCTCCGACGGGCTGACTAATTACGCAGATACACAAGAGATTTACCGCCTTTCGCAAACGGTTCCGGCCAACCGCTTTGCAGCCGAACTGGTACAGCTTGCAAGAGAAGGCGGCGGTGGGGATAATATTACAGCCGCTGTTGTGGAAAATAGGCTTGCCGGACTTTAATGGGAGTGATTTTTGCTTATGGATAAATATACAGGGAAAAGGCTTGATGGCCGCTATGAAATCTATGAGATCCTGGGAATAGGCGGGATGGCCGTCGTTTATCGTGCCTACGACACGATTGATGACCGCATTGTTGCGATTAAAATTCTTAAGGATGAATATCTGCATAATCAAGAGTTTATCCGCAGGTTTAAAAATGAATCCAAAGCGATTGCAGTGCTTTCCCATCCGAATATCGTCAAGGTCTATGATGTCAGCTTTGGCGATCGCATTCAATATATCGTTATGGAGTATATTGATGGGATTACCTTAAAGGAATATCTTGATCAGCAGCACCAAATTCGATCAAAAGAAGCGATCCATTTTACCATTCAGATTTTGCGCGCACTCCAACATGCTCACGAAAAGGGTGTAGTACACCGTGATATCAAGCCTCAAAATATTATGTTGCTTAAAGATGGTACCATCAAGGTGACGGATTTTGGAATTGCTCGATTTTCTCACAGTGAAACGCGCACGATGACAGACAAGGCGATCGGTTCTGTGCACTATATTGCACCGGAACAAGCGCGCGGAGATGTTACCGACGAAAAGGCGGATATCTATTCTGTCGGCGTAATGCTCTATGAGATGCTTACCGGCCAGCTTCCGTTTGATTCCGACAACGCCGTCTCTGTAGCAATCATGCAGCTTCAATCGGAGCCGCGTCCTCCTCATGAAATTAATCCTTCTATTCCCGAAGGGCTTGAAGAGATCGTTTTACACGCTATGGAAAAGAATCCTGCCAAACGGTATCAGTCGGCAGCAGAAATGCTTCAGGATATTGAACAGTTCCGCCGCAACCCGGATATCCGCTTTCAGTATAATTATTTTGTGGATGAAAAGCCTACTAAATATATCGATGCCATCGAGGCGGTACGTAGTTCTGAACCTAAGCCCTACCAACCGAATTATACCAATCAGCAGCCGTCCTCGCGTCGTCCTGTTCCGCCTCCGGAATACGACGATAATTATGATTACGAGGAAGATGTGCGTCCTACCCGCCAGAAATCTCCGGCGCTGATGGTGATGCTGGGAGTGGTAATCGCCTTTGTAATTGCGGCAGCTGGCTTTGGCGGATACGCGCTGGTGCGCAATTTTCTGTCTTCAGATACGCTGGAAGATGTTCCTCTGCCGAATTTTGTAGGTATGCAGATTACCGATGTAGAGAGTAACGAAGAGTACCGTAATTTTACATTTACAAAAGAGTTTGTCAATGATTCTACCCAGGAGCCGGGCGTGATTGTAAAACAAAATCCCAGCGGCAATATTCGTGTGAAAGAAAATGCGGAGATCGTTCTGACTGTGAATACGGGCGGAGAAACGGTCAATGTACCAAACGTTGTGGGCTTGACAGAAGATGATGCAAAAGAACGCTTACGGGAATACGGACTGGTAGCTGAAGTTACCCCTGTTCTTGATGATCAGACGGCCGAAGGCTATGTCAAAGAATGTGAACCTCGTGAAGGAGAAGAGGTTCAAGAAGGAAGCACAGTGCGCCTGTTTGTCAGCCGTGGCCCCTCTACTGACGAGATTCAGGTTCCTTCTGTTATCGATAAAAGTCTTGATGCGGCGCGTGCGGATATTATTGCTGCCGGTTTGACAATCGGTGATGTCTCTTACCGTGACGACAGCGATAAAGCGAAGGATACCGTTTTAGAAACCGATCCGCTGCCGAGCGTTCCTGTAGCAAAAGGTACAGCGATTAACCTTGTACTAAGTTCCGGTGTACAGAGCGAAAAAACCATTGAAGTTTATATTGAGCTCCCGCAAGGAATCAATGATGATATTACACTCAAAGCATATATCGACGGAACGCTTCATGATACAAAGACGGTGAATCCTTCTTATGTGAATATGTACCAGATGACGTTCACCGGCACATCCGGCCAACAAGAACTTACTATCCAGCTTAATAATCAGAAATATAAAGTATTTACTCTTGATTTCGATACAGGAACTCCCACAGAAACGGAATCGTATGCTTTTGAACTGCCGCAGCAGCCCTCCTCCAGCCAGACAGAAGAGGAAGGTGACCCCAATGATGGCCAAGGCGGCCTGCCTATTGGCACAGGCGGCGGCATTACGAACTTCCCGGGGTGATAGAATGGAACTTCAAGAAGGTCTTATTCGAAAAGGGATCGGCGGCTTTTACTATGTAGAAGCCGCCGGCGGAGAAATTGTGGAATGCCGAGCTCGAGGTATTTTTCGTAAAAATGGAATCAGTCCAGCGGCGGGTGACCGTATTTCGTTCAGTGTTTCTCCGGAAGACGGCAGCGGAACAGTTGTCGAGATTCATCCGCGCCGAAACTATTTTGTACGCCCTCCGGTAGCAAATATTGATCAGCTTTTTATTATAGCATCTGTATGTGATCCCTCTCCCAGTACGCTCATTATCGATAAAACGATTGCTGCTGCCGAGAATAAAGGCGTTGAGCCCATTGTCGTCGCTACAAAAACGGATTTGCAGTCTTCGGATTCACTAAAAGAGATCTATCATCTCGCTGGAATTCGCTTTTTAGCGGTTTCTTCAGAGACGGGCGAGGGGGTAGAGGAGATCCGTACGCTTCTGCGAGGGAAGATTTCGGCGTTTACAGGAAATTCAGGAGTAGGAAAGTCCACACTGCTTAACTGCGTGGACGACAGATTTTCGCTGCAAACGGGTGAAACGAGCCGAAAGCTTGGCCGCGGCCGCCACACCACACGCCAAGTGGAGCTGCTTGCTTTGGAAGGCGGCGGGTACGTAGCCGATACGCCCGGCTTTTCCACAATGGATCTGGAGCGATATGAAATCATCCTTAAAGAAGATTTACCTCGCTGCTTCCGCGAATTTGCGCAGTATATTCCTTCGTGCCGCTTTCCGTCCTGTTCGCACACCTGCGAAAAAGGATGCGCCGTGTTGGAAGCTGTACGAGAAGGCAAAATTCACCCATCCCGCCACGCAAGCTATGTGGCTATGTATCAAGAAGTAAAGGATGTAAAGCAATGGCAGAAAAAATGACCTGTGTTATTCTCGGCGCTGTCCCGGAAAAAGAAGAGCTTGTGAGAGAATATACAAAAAATGCGTATGTCATCTGTGCTGATGGCGGATTGGATACTGCCCTGAAAAGCAACATCCGTCCAGATCTGATTGTGGGCGACTTCGATTCGGCAGAAACGCAGCCACCGCAAGGAATTGAGACGATTCGTCTTCCTGTGCACAAAGATGATACGGATATGCTCTTTGCCGTTAAGGAAGGATTCCGGCGCGGATGTCAAACTTTTTTTCTTTTAGGAGCGTTGGGCGGCGAGCGGTTCGATCATTCCATAGCGAATCTGTGCGTGTTGGACTATATCGCAACCAATGGAGGAAAAGGGGCGATTATTGCTCAAAACTGTCAGGTGTTCCTGCTGTGTGGAGGAAAGCTTATCCTGCGCGATCAAAAGGGAAGCATTGTTTCTGTATTTCCGTTTGGAGCGCCGTCGTGCAGCGTCAGTTATCATGGGCTGGAGTATCCGCTGACGCACTATGCGTTGCAGGCAGGCGTGCCTTTGGGAGTGAGCAACAGTATTGTGGAAGATCACGCGGAAATTGTTCTGCACGAAGGGAAAATGCTGGTAATTGTGCAGCAAACAGCAGGCTGAATTTCCCGCTTTGGAAATATGTATACGTATCCTCTCGCAGGCCGCCAGAATGAGCGGCCTGTTTTTTTATAAGGCAGGCAAAAAAAATATTGTCACCACACGGGCTGAAAATGTATATACTAATACCAGGAGACATCCCGAAGACAAAGCTTTCGGAGGACTCCCGGGCGCTGCCCGTTTTTACATCACAGGCTGGTGAAGAAAAATGCGTGTGCCACGCTGTTTCAAAGCGCAATATGCCATTGCATTTGGGCTGGGATTGGTTCTCTCCAGCTTTTGCCCAATCGGGTTTGTCATGTTCCTGGTTTCGGTCATTATGATCCTGCTGGGAATATCCCTGCTTTGAGTAACATAAGGAGGTATTTGCCGCATGAAGGTAGTCGTTGTGAGAAGCCCGCGCTTTTTGGGGTTTGTACTTCGCAGAGTATTTAAGATCAAAAAGGAACAAGAGATTGCCTGACACCCTTGCACAAGGGCGTCACAAACGAAAAAGGCCGGCACGGATTCCCCGTACCGGCCCATTGCGTCGATCCGCCGTAACCGTTTTTGCGTAAGTTTTTTAAAGCTTATGCAGAACTTTTACGGCATTTTAGCTGTATAGCGCTTGTCCATCCGGCATCTCTTCTCTGGCGCGCAGCAGGCGGCCGATAAGCAGAAGAAATACCACAGTGGTAATTACGCCACAAATCGCATCGCACAGCGGTTCAGCGTAAAATGCGCCGGATGCGCCAAAGAAAGCCGGTAGAAGTACAGTGAATGCCACAAACATCAGTTTGCGGTTAAGCGAAAGTGAAATGGCGGCTTTCGCGATGCCCAGCGCCGTCAAGCCATCCACTAGTTCGTATTGGAACGCCAAGGGAATCACTGCCAGCGTAAAGATTCGGATTCCCCACACGGAAAGATTTACCACATCCGGATCCTGCGAGAAAATTCTTACAAAGAACTCTGGGACAAGCTGACTGATTACCAGCATGATCGTCACAAACACTACACACAGCGCTAAAATTTTCTTAAAAGCTTCTTTAATGCGTGCAGTGTTTTTAGCACCGTAGTTAAAGCTGAGGATAGGCTGCGTACCGCCGGTGATTCCGCCTAGAGGCATAGTGATGAGCTGGAAGTAGCTCAGTACGATGGTAGCGCAGGCGATGTAGCGATCGCCCATTTGTGGACCGCCATACCGCTGAAGCACCGTGTTTAAAATAATAATAATCACGCTGTCGCTGGCGTTAATGATAAAAGGAGAGAGACCGAACAGTAGTACCCGACGCATGATTTTTCTGGAATATCCGTGAAAAGAGAGGCGTATGGGAACGCGTTTTCCGCGCAGAAAACTAAAAACAAAAAAGAAACTTACCATCTGGGACAGAACCGTTGCGATCGCCGCACCGCTTACTCCCATATTAAAAAAGAAAATAAAGACAGGATCCAGAACGATATTAAGAATAGCTCCAATAAGCACCGAGCACATTGCCACAGTGGAGAATCCCTGACACGTGATGAACTGGTTAAGCCCCACAGAGAGAATGGCGAAAACAGCGCCGATTAAATATATCGTGATATATTTGTCGGCGTAGGGAAAAGAATCACTGCTTGCTCCAAATGTCAGTAAGATCGGGCGTTTAAGAAATAGAAAAATAGTCGAAAGGAATACAGCCAACGCTGTGAGTAAAAGAAAGCAGTTGGCTAAGATCTCTTCCGCATTTTTTTTGTTCCCCTCACCCATACGCATCGCGATAAGCGGTGCGCCTCCGATGCCAATTAAAAACGAAAAAGACGAAATAAGCGTTACAATCGGACCGCACACACCGACACCGGCCAAAGCCAAATCCCCAATTTCTGGGATATTTCCGATGTACATTCGATCCACAATACCGTACAAAACGTTGACAAACTGCGCAAGCATGGAAGGAATTGCCAAACGGAGCACTAGTCGTCCAATGGAATCCGTTCCCAGATTATTGACTTTGGGCATATGAAAAACCTCTTTCCTGCTATGGGTTAAAATCCATAGTAGATTTTAGTCGATTGCTGGAAAGAAAGCAAGAGGGTTTACGAAAATGTTTTAGCGAAAAGGTAGGACAATTGCAAAAGCAGGAGCATTGTGTTAAAATAGAGCAGCATCTAAAAATGAATCGGAAAAATTGGGGGATTTTTGAAAGGGGAAGGCTGTATGATAAATGCTTTTTTGCTTATTGGACAATCAAACATGGCAGGACGGGGCTATTTGCAGGGCGCTGCTTTGTTAGATCATCCCGATATTTTGATGTTCCGAGAAGGCGAGTGGATGCAAGCACATGAGCCGGTGCATCAAGATAGAAGTTTTGCGGAGGCGGGACTTTGTATGAGCTTTGCCGATACGCTGCGGCAAGGCGGCCATAAAATTGGGTTAATTCCCTGTGCAATGGGCGGCAGCGCCCTGTCCGAATGGATTGAGGGAGGCGAGCTTTTTGAAAATGCCTGTCGCCAAACACAGCAGGCGTTGGCCACGGGGGCAGTCCTCAAAGGAATCCTATGGCATCAAGGTGAAGCCGACAGCGAGGTTGCAGAAACAGCCCAGACGTATTGCCAGAGGTTCCTTAAAATGCTCGGTGCTTTAGAGGAGAGAATCTGTGTGAAGAATATGCCGGTAGTGTTGGGAGAACTGGGAAGCTATATGGCGCTGCGACCGGAGAATCCTTATTGGCAGGAGGTCAACAGGCAGATTCATAAGATTGCGGATAGCCACCAGGGGTTTGCCGTTGTTTCGTCAGAGGGTTTGAAAGATCGCGGTGACACCCTTCATTTTGACACGCCGTCCCTGCGGATTTTTGGTGTTCGATATGCCCATGCGTGGCAGAAGTGTGCTGGGGAACTAGGTGTGGTTTTGGAGTGATTCCATCGAAGTCTTTTCGATTGAAAAAATTTACATATTGTTAATCTATTCTCAGGCAAAGATATAGTACAATGAGCGTAAAAGAAGCGGACAAGGAGGATTTTCGTGTTTGGATATGTCAGACCGCAAAAAGCAGAGCTCCTTGTGCGTGAATTTGAGCAGTATCGTGGAGTGTACTGTGCGTTGTGCCGTCAGCTGGGTAAAAGTTACGGTGCGCTGGCGAGGATGACTCTCAGTTATGACTGTACCTTTCTAGCGATGCTGATGATGGGATTGTCCTCTCATCCTGCGGAATTTGAAGCGGGGCGGTGCGTTGTTAATCCACTGAAAAAATGCACATACTGTACAGGGGAGAGACCGGAGCTTATCTATGCGGCGGCGCTGTCGGTTGCCATGACGTTTCGTAAGCTGCAGGATGATCTTTCGGACGAACGCCTCTCAGGAAAGATTCGTGCTTGTCTGCTTCTTCCACTGACTTTTCGTGCACATCGCCATGCTGCTCGTGATTTCCCAGAAATAGAGCGTCTTGCGGCCGCTCTTGCCGAGGGGCAGCGCGAAGCCGAGAACAGTGCGGAAAGCTCTATCGATGCCTGTGCCGATCCAACAGCCGGTATGCTGGCAGGTGTCTGCCGCGAAATGGCCGAATCTGAGCCACAGGCAAGGGTGCTCGAACAGTTTGGATATTTCCTAGGGCGGTGGATCTACTTGATAGATGCTGCCGACGATCTGGAAAAAGACTTGAAGGAGGGCGCTTTTAACCCGCTTGTGCACAAGTTTTCATTGACTGCCAATAGCAATAAAGAAGAAATCCAAGCGGCGCGAAATTGGTGCAATGAAGCGCTCAATTTTTCCCTTGCTCGTGCGATAGAAGCGTTTCAGCTTTTAGATTTTACCCAGTTTGATTCCATACTTGGCAATGTAGTCCGACAGGGAATGCCGGAAATGCAGAAATTGCTTTTATTCCACCGTGAACAGAAAGACGGTAAGAAGAAAAAGTTTTCTTCAGATAGAGAAATGGGCGGCCCGCAGCGTGGGGAACGCTCAATGAAGGAGAGAAAAAAATGACAGATCCGTATAAAGTTTTGGGAGTATCCCCTAGCGCGACGGATGAGGAAGTTAAAGTGGCCTATCGCGAATTGGCCAAGAAATATCATCCCGATAATTATGCCGGAAGCCCATTGGCCGACTTAGCAAATGAGAAAATGAAAGAAGTCAATGAAGCCTACGACGCTATTATGCAGCAGCGTAAAAGTGCGAAAACGTCCGGAGGACAAACAGGGAACACTTATGCAGGACGCAGCACAGGAGGATATTCGGGCGGATACAGCGGAAACTTTTATGGAAATCAATCGGGATTTAACGACGTGCGCAGCTTGCTGATGTCGGGACGTATGGCGGACGCAGAACAGATTCTCAACGGGGTGCCGATGGAAGGACGCAATGCGGAATGGTTTTTCCTTAAAGGTACGGTTCTTTACCGCCGCGGATGGCTTGAAGATGCTTACAATCACTTTTCACGCGCCTGTCAAATGGATCCGAATAATACAGAATACCGTGCTGCTATGAATCAAGTTACGAATCAACGCGGCGGAATGTATGGCGGATACAACCCCAATGCTGGAATGGGAGGCGGGGCAGCTGGCTGCAGCCCCTGTGACGCCTGTTGTGGTTTAATGTGTATGGACAGCTGCTGCGAGTGTTGTGGTGGTGATTTAATATCCTGCTGTTAAGCGCTTATCCTCGATATGTAAAGAATAGGAGGCTTGTGCATTGAAAGATAAAAGGGCAGCAAGCGCTGTTCCGGCCGCGTTTTGCGGCATGGCGGCCGCGCTGGAGACAGCGCTGATGTTCCTAACAGGCCTTGTGCCGGTGGCAACGTATTCGCTGCCCGCGTTGGCCGGCTTTGTAGGAATTGTGATTGTAATAGAACTGGGAGTAAAATGGGCATGGCCTGTGTATGCGGCCTCCTCGATATTATCGGTGCTTACCTCGCCGGATAAAGAGGCGGCGGCACTGTATGTGCTTTTTTTTGGGTGTTATCCAATTCTAAAGGCTCTAGTGGAACGTATTCGCAGCAAGGCTGGAGAGTGGCTGGTTAAATTTGCTATTTTCAATGCGGCGGCAGTGGTATATTATTTTATTTCGATATACGTGTTGGGTGTTCCACAAGAAAGTTTCTGGGAGTTTGGCATACTGCTTCCAGCGGTGCTTTTGGTGATAGGAAATGTGGTGTTTGCGTTATATGACTATGTGGTTTCCGGATTGGTGCGCGTATATTGGCAAAGACTGCACAGACCGGTTTCCCGTATGTTGTGGCAACATTGGTAAGAGAGGGCTTCCGGATGAACCGGAGTGCCCTTTTTAATTTTAGGATACATTTCCTCTGCTCAGCGCAGGCGGTAAAATAAAAATAGTTAAGAAACAATTCTTGTTTTTACCATGCGTGCAGACGGGTTTTGCTTGACTTTTTCCGCTTGTTAGAGGTATTATTATATATTATATGCTTTCCTGTTTTCCGCGCAAGCGGGAGGGCTGGAAATCGGGAAAATCATAATGTAAAGCGCGGAGAAACGGCGGTCTTAGGTAACATGAACAGTCATCTTTCCGCAAGGATAAGAGAAAAAATGCCGGGGTTTTCCAAAGGGCAGAAGTTAATAGCAAAATATATTGAGGATCATTATGACAAGGTAGCGTTCATGACGGCCTCCCGTCTGGGCGCAACGGTTGGGGTGAGCGAATCGACTGTGGTTCGTTTTGCCACAGAGATCGGATATGCAGGTTATCCAGAACTGCAGCAAGCTGTGCAGGAGATGATCCGCAGTAAACTCACCTCTGTGCAGAGAATGCGTGTGACAGCAGAGCAGATTGGCGATTCCGATATTTTAGAATCCGTGATGGAACAGGATATCAATATGATTAAACACACGCTGGAGGAAACCTCACGGGAAGATTTCTATGCTGCAGCGGATGCCATTGTATCTGCGCGTAAAATTTATATTATCGGAGCGCGCAGTTCGTTGGCGTTGGCGACATTCTTAAATTATTATTTCAATCTGATTTTTCCCAATGTTCATCTTGTTAACTGCACCAGCGAAGCAGAAATTTTTGAGCAGATGATTCGTATAGACGATCATGACGCTGTTATCGGCATCAGTTTTCCGCGTTATTCGCGCAAGGCAGTTAATGCTATGGACTTTGCCTCTAAGCGCGGCGCAAAGTTTGTTGCTATTACAGACAGTACCCTCTCACCGCTCGCACGTCCGGCGGACTATCTGCTTTTGGCGCGCAGTGATATGGCATCGTTTGTAGATGCTATTGTTGCACCGCTGAGTCTCATCAACGCCCTTATTGTTACAACGGCCCTGCGCAAAAAGACCGAAGTGGAAGATATTTTCCGCAATCTGGAGGCTATCTGGGATGAATACTCCGTATACGAAAAGGTGGATGAAAAGCCAACATGACGGATAAGTATGACGTGATTGTGGCAGGCGGCGGACCGGCAGGAATGATGGCGGCAGGTACAGCGGCTCGGACAGGAGCACGTGTGCTGCTGGTAGAGAAAAATTCGCGGCTGGGGCGCAAGCTGGGCATCACCGGAAAAGGCCGGTGTAATGTCACAAATCATTGCACTGTGCAGGAAGTGATTGCCAATACACCTTCTAATGGAAAATTCCTTTATGGCGCGCTGTCCCGATTTACCCCCCAAGATACAGAGCGTTTTTTGGAGGAAAGAAACGTTGCACTAAAAGTGGAACGAGGAAATAGGGTGTTTCCTGTTTCAGATAAAGCTAAAGATATTGTAAATGCACTCGAATCGTTTGTACGCTCTGGCGGTGTACAAGTGAGAGAAGATCGCGTGGCGGAACTTCTTTTGGGGAACGGCTGCGTTTGTGGTGTCCGGCTTGAACAGATGGGAGAGATAGAGGCAGAAAGCGTGATTTTAGCCTGTGGCGGAATGTCGTACCCGGGCACCGGTTCTACCGGTGACGGCTATCGTTTGGCGCGGCAGGCAGGCCATACGATTCAGCCTATCCGACCGTCGCTTGTCCCCTTAACAGTGAAAGAGAAAGATTGCACGCAAATGCAGGGCCTTTCTTTGCGAAATATTGCGGTGAAGCTGGAGGATACACAGAAAAAGAAAGTGATTTTTGAAGATTTCGGAGAATTGCTTTTTACACATTTCGGACTGTCTGGTCCGGTGGTTTTGAGTGCCAGCAGCCATATCCGGCAGATGGAACCGGGAAGATACCGGTTATGGATCGATCTCAAGCCGGGATTGACACCGGAGCAGCTGGATGCACGGCTGCTGCGGGATTTTGAAAAAAATATCAATAAGGATTTTGTTAATTCTTTGGGCGCGCTTTTGCCGCGTAAACTGATCCCCGTGGCAGTAAGGCGTTCCCAAATTGCACCGGATACAAAATGCAACATGGTTACGCATGAACAGCGCCGACAGTTTGGCGCGATGCTCAAAGCGTTTCCTGTAACGATAGAGGGGTTTCGTCCTATAGCGGAGGCTATCGTGACATCGGGCGGTGTAACGGTAAAGGAAGTGGATCCTCGAACGATGGAATCCCAAAAAACGGCGGGGTTGTACTTTGCCGGAGAGCTGCTGGATGTGGATGCGTACACAGGCGGCTTTAATTTGCAAATAGCCTTTTCAACGGGTCGGCTTGCGGGTGAAAGCGCGGGTCGTCACGTACGGGCGAAGGAGGAATAAGAATGACGGCTATTGCGATTGATGGTCCCACCGGAGCCGGAAAAAGCACCATAGCGCGCCGAACGGCGCAGGAACTTGGATTTATTTATGTGGATACGGGCGCGCTTTATCGGGCGATCGGACTTTCTATGCTGCGGCGCGGGATCGATCTGGAAAATCCGGCAGCGGTAGAGAGTGCGTTGGATGAAATAAGAGTTTTTCTTCGATTCCAAAACGGGGAACAGCGCGTTATGTTGGGAAACGAAGATGTGTCTGATCAAATTCGTACGGCGGAAGTTTCCATGGCAGCCTCGCGCGTTTCAGCGGTTCCGGCGGTACGGGAATTTTTGTTTCAACTTCAGCGGGATATGGCAAAATCTAACAATGTAATTATGGATGGACGCGATATCGGCACAGTGGTTCTTCCCAACGCGCAAGTAAAAATCTTTTTAACGGCCTCACCGGAGATTCGTGCGCGCCGTCGCTTTGAGGAAATGATCGCCAAAGGTATGCAGACAACGTATGAAGATGTGCTTTCTGATTTACAGCAGCGCGATTATAACGATACTCATCGTGCTATTGCGCCCCTGAAGGCAGCATCTGATTCCATCACCCTTGATACCTCCGGTGACACTTTTGATCAGGCGGTGGAGAGGGTCCTTGCCCTGATTAAAAGCCGTATTTCAGCAGATATGCATTCATAAAAGGAGTTTGTGTCATTGTGCGTTTTCTGCTATTTGGACAGAGAAATCGCATCGTGATTGGATAATGATCCAAAAAGGGGAGAAAATGGGAATGAAATATACGCTTTTTTATGGGTTTGGAAAGCTCCTGACGCCGATTCTGCGCCTGTTGATGCCTATACATATCAGTCACGCTGACAATCTTCCTAAAGAGGGGCCGGTGGTGCTTTGCTGCAATCATTCAGCGTATAAAGATCCCATTATGGTTTCCCTTGTATGCAGCAGGCAAGTGAGGTATATGGCAAAGGCAGAGCTATTCCAAAATAGATTGATAGGTGCTATTCTGAAAGGATTCGGAGCATTTCCGATCCATCGAGGCCAAGGAGATACCGACGCCATTGATGTCGCTAGGAAGATTCTCGAAAACGGCGAGGTCTTGGGAATTTTTATTGAAGGTACGCGTTCCCGGACGGGAAAATTGGGGCGTCCTAAACCTGGAGCGGTAATGCTTGCTTATGAAACCAACTCGCCGGTGCTGCCTATATGTATTACTACGAAGAACGGGAAGCCCCCTCGCCTGCTGCATCGGGCAAATATCTCGTTTGGAGAAGTAATCCAGCCAGAGGATCTAGGAATTGAAGAACCTACTTCCATGGATTATCGTCGCGCCAGTCGTATGGTTATGGAGAAAATCCAGCAGCTGCGTGACCGTGACGAAGCCTTTTTTGATCATAAATGAATGTATTGTATCATATAGGAAAATTTCTCCTTACACCGGGGCTATGTTTTCTGTTCTGGCTGCGGGTGACAGGTGCGGGGGATATCCCCCGACAGGGCGGACTTATTTTATGCTGCAACCATCGTTCTGTTTTAGATCCATGTTTGTTAGCGGTAGCTTTTAGGCGGCCAATCCGCTTCATGGCAAAATCGGAGTTGTTTGAAGATCATACCGCT
>CALWIX010000054.1 GCA_944380825.1 uncultured Clostridia bacterium
CCGGACTAAGCGCCGCGCCGTCCGCATCCTGCGTTACCGTTACCCAATCCGTTGCGTTTGTTTTGCGCTGCAGTATCAGCACAAACTGCGATACATCCGGACGCGTGTTATAGGCATTGTTATTATCGTTCCATGTCTTTGTTCCCGATATCTCGATACGCAGACTGTTGGTAATCGTAACTGCATTGCTGGTTTGCTCAATCGTAGGAGAAGAAAATACCGTATCTTCTACCGCAACTCCTCCAACGGAAATCTCTTCGATAGAATAATCGTACTCTTTTCCATCCGGAGCATACTTAGGAAGATTCGTAAATTCTACTTTCCAATTCGGACTTCTCAGCGTTTGTGTCCACTCGGTTGCTCCGCTATCAACGGGTTCTTTTATGCCGCCATCAACGCTGCGATACAGACCCACCACAACGTCTTGACGTTCATCGAGCGGTACGCCGTCCCATTCCTTTTCTACAGAAACGAGTGTTAGCGCCGTATTGGTAATTTCCGTAGAGAAATTATCTCCTTGCTTTTCTGTCCCGTCATTCTCTGTTCCATAGCCAGAAACGGGAGCCTCCTCTACCTTATATTCCAGTGGTCGACCTTCCTCGTCGTACTTGTGAAGCTCTTTAAAGGTGTACGTCCACTCATTAGAATTCAGAATTCTTTGCACAAAATTCCAGAATCCGCCGTCTGTGGCTTCCACTTCGGTTACTTTCTTCCACTCATCCTGAGAACCATCGATGCGGCTATACAGAAGCAGCGTAATTTCTTCAGGACGATTTGCTGCACCACCGTCATTCCAATTTTTAACAACAGAAAGTTCTACTTCATCTGTTAAGGTGTTTGTAAGAGCAATTGCTGGGGGATTATCTTCTGCCGACACAACTTGATTTGCAGAAGAAAGCACATACATCTGCTCTTTTCCCTCTCCATCCGAGAAGATCTCTACAACGCGGTATTCATACATTTTTCCTGCTCCGGTGTTTATTCCCGGAAGATTGGCAAATGTATAACTCCACTGATTGCCACTTTCTGTTTCCGTTGGTATACATTCTGTCTGATCCGCGTAATGGAAATCCCTCCAACTGGTTTCTCCCTCTGTTCTAAACTGTAACTTCAGGGTAAAATCATCAGGATCGGGACGAGTATGATAGGTGTTGCTATTATCCTTCCATGTTTTCGTAACAGCAATATCTATATTTCCAATATTACGCACTTGTGTGGAGAACACCGAATTATTTTTATTATCCACATGTAATACGAAATAGTCTCCCTGTGTAACAGGTCCGGTAGCAAAGGGAGTTCCATCTTCATCCAGTTCACGGGCAAAATATGTATATTCTTCTCCTGCCTGTGAATATTTTGGAAGATTCTCAATGGTACACTTCCACGCTTGTGTTTCGGTTCCATTAAGCACAATGTTCTCTACCGCAGTATAGGTAAAACCGCCATTGCCGTCCGGCGCTACTGTTTGGGCGTTTTCGTACTTAGTATTATCCGTCATATCCGCCGGAATATTTGTTTCGGTAGTACGATATACACCTATGGTAATTTCTCTTTCTGTCAGCTCACCATACCACTGCTTTTGAATTTGCAATGAAACAACAGGCGTATTCTTTACCACATACGCATCCGCTGTCATTTGATCCAGCGGCTGCGGCGCAGGCCCGGAAGCTGGAATCATCAGCAGAGACTTCGAAGGATCCAAAACCACTTCGGAGGCAACCCAGTTATTTCCCATATCTTTTTCTATTACACGGTACTGGGTTTCGCCTATGGAGCCATCAGGCATATCCTTAGGAATAGATGTCCAAATAGCATTCCATGCTTCATACTCATAATAGTACTGTGTATTGGGAGAATAACTTCCGCTGCCATTAGGCTCTTTTGTGCCATTAAGCGTTACAGAACGTAGATCTTTCCACTTATCTTCTCCCGCAGCGCCACTGTCCCAATATTGTAACGTAACAATGACATTTGCTCTGTCATTTCCTGCCTGATGCCACTGCTTTTCTGCTACAATATTTTTTGTTCTGACTTGAAGTTCATTCGTTGCAGTAGTATGGAAATCTTTGGATTTATTTGCCGTCTGGTTCGCTGAGGTAACCGTATCCCATTGTGTCAGCTTATAAGCTTCATGATAAATATCCCCTATACCATCGACAAAGTATTTCTCTTCAACGGTATTAGACGTCTTATAAGCATCGCTTGTAAGATAATCCGGATCGAGTTCTACAGCACGGTATTTCGTGTTTCCTGTAAACATCGGCAATCCATCTACTGTTTTGGATATTTGGGTATGGGTACTGTTTGTGCCGGTAACCGAAAGAATCAGATCTTTGCCCACAGTATCAGTGGCACTAGCATAAGTTTTTACAGTTTTCCAGTCACCTGTACCGCCGCTGTCCACCTGCACAACAAAATCTACTTTCCAGCCGCTTCCTCCAGTAGGACGCGTACCATAGGCGTTTTCGGCGTCATTCCATGTCTTTTGCACATCTATCGAAGCCGTACGCAGGGTGTTGGTGGATATGCTAGTAGAGATGGTAGCATTACTGGTTTGATTGATGGTAACGCTGCCGGTCGGAATTTCAAACGGGGTTTGACTAAGATCTCCTTCTTTATAAACAGTGGTTAGTTTTCCCGAAACCGTCGATGGCGTATTGTTCTCTGCTGTGATGAATACAGAATCATTTCCGTCTTCTCCATACACGATTTCTGTTTCGACTACACGGTATTTCAGTTCATAAACTGTATCATTTAGTTTTACAAACTTTGGAAGTTTATCAAAGGTTACCGTTTGACCCCAAACGCTTGCATTGATCCGCCCTGTTTTAGCACTGGTAAACTGGTAAGCCGCACCAAATACACTGGAAGACACATCTTTAAAATAGTCGCTCGCATTCTGCCAGACGCTCCAAGCGGCGTCATTTCCCGCTTCGCGGGCAATCACTTGAAGAGCAAAATGGACCGTTAAATCATAGCCGAAATAGTCTGTTGTGACTTTCTGGTTGGCACTGTTCTTCCACTCTTTTGTAAACGTAGCCTTACCATAAATACTATTTTTCAGACTATTCATGGTAATGGTATAAACTGGTGGATCCTCTGTATTATTTGCAGCCGATTTCTGTGAAACCGTAGAAATTGTAGGTGTATAATACTGAATCCCATTCGTAGAATCACCAGAAGAAGACGTTCCCTCTGTAACGGTGTATTTCCAGACCATACCATTGGGAGCATACTTCTCTAAACCTGTCAGTGTGTACGTCCATGTGTCATTTGCCTGTGTCCAATTTACAGTAACAGCATTTTCAGGAACAGGTGGGCCTGAAGGAATCGTCTGACCACTAATCGGATCAATATAAATCGGTCCGCTATCTGTCGGTCCACCTGTAAAAGTGATCCAATCTTCTTGCGGCATAGCGTCTCCGTAGGTTGGCTTATCGGTAGAACGCTTAACGGTAAGCTCAAGGGCCTTGGGACGCATTCCAAATGCGTCGCTGTAATCCTCCCAGACTTTATCGCCAGTCAGGCTAGCGTCCGGCTGATCGATCATACGCTTGTTAATAAACGATGCGGCTATAGCGCGATCTTCCAGCGGTACGGTATTCCCGTGGCCATCTTCCAAATTTTCTGTAAGAAGCAGGCCGGAAACTGCGGGATTCGTCTGCTGGGATTGTGTACCATCAATAGTGACGTTTTGCAATTGCGTATAGGCATCTGGAGAAGCATCACTTACTGGATCCCCTGTCTGGGTCCATGTATCATATCCTCCCAGATTGGTACGGTTCTCTATAACGGTATACTGATACTCCGAGCCATTGGGGGCATACCTATCCAGATCCTCTACCGTAAACGTGGCCACTAGAACAGCGGCACGATCGCTGCTATTTCCTGGTTCTATCAGCTCAACAGATTGCAGAAATCTATTTTCATCACCCGGCGTATAGGCTGCGCTGTTTTTCAGCGCGTTATAGGCAGCTTCTATCTGGCTAGATGTCAACGCGAAGCTTACCACAGAAGTATTGGAACCAGCCAGTTTTCCGTTCTCATCATCTGCATAGGAGATATAATCTTTTGTAATGCTAAATGGGACAGCCGGGAAAGCGAGTGGCTCACCGGTTTCGTCCAGCGGCAAATACAGATACTTTTTAAATGTCAGGGAACCCTTTACGCTATTATAGGTATTATCTGCCGCAAAACTGCCGTTACCAATCGTCATGGTAAAAACATCTAAGTCCTTAAACCCTGTGTCGTCTACCCCCGGCCAGTGAATGATGGCCTCTTGCAAAACATACTCATATAAATTGCCGTTTTCATCGTACTTGGGAAGGGTCTCATATTGTTCCATGCCAGCGCCCGTTACAACATTGCCGTCCCCATCGACAGGATAAACGCCGACCTTATTGTCTACCTTTGCCATATGGTTTTCGCCGATATAGGCAAGACTAAAGTCATATTTATTGGTACTCACCGTGTTTTGAAGCATCGACCATTGTTCTCTGTCTACCGTAATGGTAGCAATCGGATCCTTGCTCTCCAGATCACTTGCTCCTTTTAATCTTCGATAGAGATTAAAGGTAACACTGGGCAGATCCTTTTCTACATCAAAACCCAAGGGCAGACCTAGCCATTGTTTTGTGGCTTGTATAGTAACAGGAGCCTGAATTATATTGACGAACACACCCTCTTCACGCAAAGCGTAACGGTCGTTACCACTAGAAAATTTTTCTGGAATCTGCGCTGTCCAATTATCTTTATCATCAATCGGCTCTTTTTCCGTACCTAGATATTCTTTCAGTTGATCATCCTTATAATATTTTATATCCATATAATCGAACTGAGAAACATCTGTAGCGGAGAAATTCTCCACAGCATAGTAGACAAACTCATAACCGTCAGCGTCATATTTAGGTACATCAGAGAGGATTGCCTGCCACTTGGTAGTGGTATCTGTTTCATCGGGCTGCCATTTGTAATTTTCCTGGTATATCTCTAAAGGACCATTCGCGCTGTACCTATAAATATCCAAGTAAATGTCAGGACGCTGGTTTGTATCATAAATATACTGATCTTTCCAGATCTTTGTCCATAAGACAGTCTTGGAATGTGTACGCCGATTTGTGACAGTAATCGTTTGAGTATCTTCGGTATAATCGTGGTTAACATCATACGCGGTTTCTTCATAGGAAACACTGTACTCTTCCCATAACGATTTTATGGAATCGTAGGCAGGATCTGTAAGAGCGGATAGATCCACTTCTTCATTATTTCCATTAACCCACACTTCTTCTACAAAGTAATTGACCACACGCCCGGTACCATTATATTTGGGAAGTCCAAAAAAGTACAGATAACTTTGCTCTTCGGTACCCTCAAGGTCAATTTTCTGAATGCTGGGAACAGGATTTTGAGGATCCTTATCTTGATTCAGGATGATAATATTCTCTCCGCCAACATTGACAAAATCGGCCTGTAAAGTATCATCTTCTATCTTGTCTGGATCTTCTTCACCCGGACGGGTAATGATGTATCCCTCATGATCATATAGGTCGTTAAAAACAAGCTTTACCGCCGGATAAATTCTGTCTTCCTCCGGCAAGTTTTCAATCGCAGCTTTCAAAGCCGCACGACCCTTACCGCCACCGTCCTTCCACACTTTTTCTATCGTGAGATCAATGTTTCCCAGACGACGGTTGGAGACTTGAAACACACGTACATCCTCTAACCCTACTAATTCACTATTGGAATAGGTAACCTCATACTGATGGTTTAGACCCACTATTCTCTTCCGGATACTTTCGGGATCTTCTTGTTCAGCTTGTGTATAACTTATGGATGCATCGCCAATTTTTGTTTCTAGAATATAAACATTATTGAGATCTCCATTCCACGGTTGATCTCCTTTCTTTAATGCCAACAATGTAGTCCATTCATTTTGATCCAAAACTACAGAACCGAGTTCATCATTTGTACCCTTTTCATAAGCGGTAATCTCAATAGGTTCGCGATGCGCGAGATCACTGTTATCAATCCAATTCTTTTTAACAAAAATAATTTTTCCCTCTCCGGGGCCGTTCGTTACGACAGTTACATAATCGCCATTTTCTTTGCGTTCTACAGTATAACTCGGAACATAGGCGCTCTCATTCGACGCCATTTCCACTATGACATACTCATACTGCACGCCATCCTTGTCAAATTCCGGCAGACCTTCAATCAGCGCGTGCCATGTAAACTCATCATGGTATCCGTTAGCCGTTTGATTTTGATCTTCATGGAAAGTGACATGGACATTTTTTCCCACATTCTGAGAGGGTGAGCCATCTGCATCCTTAAAGAATATTTCTTGCTTTTCCGATAGTTTACCCGTCATGGTAAACTCAACATATTTGCCCAAATTTCCAGAAGCATCTACCTGATACAGACGAAAAGTAGCCTCTCCAATATTCTCTTCGGAAATACCTACCCATCTTTTCGTGATGTCGTATTGAAGTGTATCTTCAATAGAGTTTTCAATACGGGTTGCACCAGAATTTTCATCCCATTGAGCACTAGAGGTATATTCCATGGGACGGGTATTTTCACTATCTGGCAGTGTCTGTTCCAGTATAAATTTACCGTTTTCTAGAAGATTCTCCCATCCTTCCAATACCGTTTCCGGAATTTCTTGGCCATTTTCATCCACAGGCGTTCCGTCCGCACCAATTTGAATATTGGGTTGTTGATAGACGCCGGCTTCTACCCACCGATATTCCAGTATCTGTCCATCGCGGTTATATTTAGGAACATTGCGCGACATATCTTTGATATAGGAATCTGAACGGAAATCCATCCACCCAGTGATACCCGTACTTTCCCAACCTTTTTCAGGATCATCCTCTACGTCTAGGCCACTGGGGCGACTTTGCAGCTCAAATTTGACAATGACATCATCATAGTCCACTTGGAATGCTGCGGCATTCCACTGTTTAATGACATTTGCCGTAGTTGTACCTGTAATACGGTTAGAAAGCACTCCGCCATTGTACAGAAAATCATTCTGGCGTGGGCGAACTGTGTTCGTCTCGCCATCCTGATAATTGTAATCTATCAGTTCTTTTTGTTCTGTATCGAAGTAGGTGTCTGTAATCTGACCATCGTCCCCCATTTGACCAAACACCTGCTCGTATTGATTCTCGCCAGGCTCTTCTAAATATTCGCGTACAACGTAAAGATATCGATAGCCTTCCGGACTATACTTGGGCAAATCTGCAAATTCAATCTTTTGCCCATCGACTGTTTCTCCGTTGTCCAGTGTAATCGTACCATCTCTTTCTATAGCAACCTGCATAGCACTGCCATCGGCATTAGGAACAAACTGTGCCTGATTGTAAGACTGATCTGAGGTATAACGCCAAAGTTGGAAAACACCTCCCGGACGCGTGAGCGGATCCGTATTTTCATCATCGAGCCAAACTTTAAAAGACTCATAGTCCCGCAAGCCGTCAAGCGTTAAAATCAGCTTGCCGCCGTTGTAAATTTTATCGGTAACCGAACTGTATCCGGGCGCATTGGTATTATCATAAAGTACGGTAAACCGATCGCCAGTCTCCACATATGTAGAATTCACAGGATCATTCGGATTGTTATTTACACGTTCCACTGTATAGACCAGCGGTGCTCCATTGATATTATACTTCCATCCATTTTTCAGCGTAAGTATCCAAGTTGTGGTTCCCTCTTTCCTATCAAAAGAAAGGTATCCTTCCTCATAAAGATCTTTCAAAAGTCTATATTGGGTTGGAAATCCTTCTACATGGAAACCAAAATGTGAAAGGATATCTTCACATAATCCCAAAAGATAAGCACTGTCCTTCTGCGTTAGGTCAAGTTCTTCGGCACGCATCTGAATTTCAAACTCCAGCGTCGTTTTCAACATATAATACCAGCCAGTTTTTCCATTTGCAGAAGGATATTGACTCACATTTTCATCTGTTATATTGACAAAGGTATAATTTCCATCAATTCCTTTATCAACAGGACGCATCTCCCATGTAATGTTTATTATCTGTCCATCCTGACTATCTTCCGGCGTGTAGATAAGTTCTGTGGGCAAATCACTGATGCTGTAGGTATATTGCGCACCATTCGGAGCCACACTTCCTACAGGAAAATCATCCTCTTCACCGTAACCTAATAAATGCTTTGTATTATCATTGAGCGGAATTTTATAGCCTTTGTACGGGCCACTATCCATGGTAAACCAAAGCTCTGGAAGATCATACTGCTCGGTAGTAGGACGTTTATGTTCTTCATCATTATTATCTATCCAATAAATCTTTTGCGTTTTATTTTCTGTTCTGGTACTCTCAATTTCATCTGCCTGAATTTCTGGATAAGAAAACTCCGGACTTCCCTCTACGGAAACAGGCAGCGAAAGGGAATCATACACCGTCTGGTGGCCAGTATCCATATCCTGACCAAACTGTGAATCAAGAGTAGCTTGAAGCGTTATTTGTGCATTGTCTGTTATAGAAGCGATATCATAAACCAAAGCGCCTTTTTTAACTATAAAGTTAAAGCGCATATTCGTCAGTGCTTCCCAACTAACAGCACTATCCATAGGATCACGGTGAAGAATGACCTCAACACTATTCTCTGCGCTACGCTCCACCTCGACACTCGTTACTCCATCCGGAAGCTGAGAACCAAATGTAAGTCCGCTAGTATCTTTCAGCTCAAAGATCTCTTGATCTCCTTGTTTTATAATGTTTCCCTCAACAGTAAACTCGTTTTCTAAGGATGGGAAAGAAAATCCTTCCGGAAGAATCAGTGTCAGGATGAGATCCTGATGCAGCTGCACAGCAGAATCCCCCTCATCTGGATTAAGCTGTGGGCCACTATCATATACTGCATTTACTGAGTATACAAGCTCAGGCAGCTGCTCACCATATGTTAAAATATATTCTTTCTCATCATTTTCGATAGAGACAGTCCACCATGAATCCTTTGGTTGCGATTCTGCTGCATAAAAAACATTTCCCTGCGGCAGATATAAGAACAAGGATAAAATGATGGAAACGGCAAGTACCATGGCAATCGTTCTTACCTTCCATGTAATTACGCCAATTTTCATCTTCCATAACATATTTCTATACCCCCTTACTTTTACTAAAAAAGATTCTTATGGACTAATTATTTCCTAAACACCCCACTCTCGTGTGTATAAAAAAGTATCATTTTTTATACAGTCTTTTTAATTTCGGTTAAGAATTAAAAAGACTGCTTTTTTTTATTTTTTTATTTATACTTTTTGTGTGAATACATATACTTTTTTATATAAAGCAAAAAATTTTGTGAAATGAATTCAACAATTTTTATTTAAAAAAAAGAAAAAATATCTGTTTTTTTATTGTTATTTTTAATTTTTTACAAAAAACATGTATTAATTTTGTAAAACATAAAATATGAAATATTCATACAAAATATATCAAAAGATGTATATTATTTACTAAATGATAATTTGAAAAAAATAGTTTGTCAATAAAATATGTTAATTATTTAAAAAACTTTTAATTTTCTTTTTATTTTTCTTGTTTTTAGTGATATATTTTCACTCTTAAAAATAAAAAAACACTCTGCCAATCCAAAAACGGAGACAGAGTGTTTTCAAAATTTAAAAAAATTAAATTTTATTTAGGAAGTCTCACAAAAGTTTATAAAGAAAAAATGGTTTAACAACAAACAGAAGACATATTTTATGATATAACATGGAAAAAACTAATTTTTAGAAAACAAGAAACACAAATGGATAGGACTTATCGCGAAAAGCTTAAATTTTTTTCGAACTCAGTAATCTTTTCTTTAGCATAAGCTTCGTACTCTTCTGCAACTAAAAATGGTATTGCTTTTTGAGATAGCTCCTTCCAGCTTTCTTGTTCATGACGAACAAGAATGGGATAAAAATACACACCATTCTTTTCGGCGGCAGAGCGGTCACCGGGGGCATCTCCTACCATCAGGACATGATGGGGAAGATATCCTTTCTCTAACAGGGCGGCAATACACGCCGATTTCGTTCCGGCATCCTGCGCAAGAATCAAATCCACATGATCTGCAAGACCGTATTTTTGCCATTCTTCACAAACCGCTTGCCGATTTGCTGAAGAAACAACCGCTATATCCGCCAACTTATGGGCTTGAGCCAGTCCTTCCAATGCGCCTGGAAATGGCTGTTTGACCTGCTCGGGCAGTGCCGCAATCGCTTCATTGACCTGCTGGGACCAATGCAGCGCCTTTTGCAGACAGACGCCTCCTCCTTGTGCGATCGCCTTTTCCAGAGCACTGTTTGAAAGTTCTTGAGAAGACTCCGTCCAAGACCGCAGCTCATAGAGTCCCTCGATAGAAGTATATTCTCTGTCTATCTCTTCCAGCGCTATAACAAGGCCCTTAAAACGATTTACACCCCGTGTCATAGTATAGAGATTGATTTCGTTCCAACGGCGCAGAATCCGATCGCTCCATTGACTCAGATGCCATTCATCCACCATACACGGACCAAAGCAGCGTGTATGCTTGACATCCATTGTATCCATGGCACAGCCGTCGCTGTCTACACAGACAAGGAAATTTTTCTTTTTTTGAAAATTTTCTAAAATTCCGGACACAATGGCTCCCCCTCTTTATCCCGCATTGCGACGGCGTTCCAATTCGGCGCTGTTGCTTTCGACAATCTTACGGCTGAGTGGATACAGGAAGATCAGCGTAAGAGCTACAAGAATAAATCCAATCGTTGGTACAAGGCAAGCAATATTGAAAATGCCATTGGTAACCTGCGGATCAAACTTGGTTGCATCTGTATAGCCTACCAGAGAAATTAACGCACCCGAAAGTCCCGAAGAAGCCGCCTGCCCCAGTTTGCGCGCAAAGGAATAGCAAGAATAGATCGTACCGTCTTCACGCACGTTGTTCTTAATCTCACTGTAATCGATAACGTCAATGATGCAGGCCCAAATCAAAATGTTGAACACGCCCATGCCCAGATACGCCACAACATAGAACGCTACAAATACCCATACGTTTTCCGGACGTACGAGGAAGCAAATAAGATAAGACGCCGCACCGATAAGTGCTCCAACAATACTCAGTTCCTTTTTTCCAAACCTTTTCGCCAGCGGTGTGGCTGCAGGAGAAAGCGCCAAAATTCCCAGAGAGCCGATTGTGGCAGATGTGGACTGTGCCGGAACATTGCGGTAGAAATTCGGGAATACATACTGCGCCATAGACGTAATGGTCAACTGAGAAAGCAGAAGGAAAATAGCTGCCAGAATAATAGCCAGCAGGGCACGATTGGTAACAAGATTTTTGAGGAAGTTCGTTTTGGGAGCTTTGCTATCTTTGGCTGGCGGCGCAATTTTTACACGCTCGGTAGTGCCAAAATAACATACAAAGTAGCAAAGAATAGCGGCAATGGAAAAAATCAGCGCTACAACGGAGAACGTGGATCCGTTAAAAATCTGGTTGCCTGCCTCGTCCTGATAGTAGACGATCAGCGGTACACCTGCACTAATAGCAAGACTGGCGATGGTAGCGCCGGCATTGCGATAAACAGAAAGCTGCGTGCGCTGTGTAGGTTCTGGTGTGATAGCCGACGCCATAGAGCCGTAAGGAATATTTACCATCGTATAGAAAACAGATCCCCACAGAAGATAGGTAGCAAACATCCATACAATTTTAAAAGCAAGACTCATATCCTGAAACCATACCGGATACATCAAAAAGCTCATAACGGCTACAAGTCCGCTTCCTCTGAGAATCCATGGACGGAATTTTCCTGCCTTCGAAGGTTTGCTTAAATCGACGATACGCCCCATCGTCATATCCGTTACAGCGTCTACGCAGCGGGCAACCATCATCATAATGCCCACCACATATGCGTCTACACCCATAACGTCCGTATAAAATTTGAGAAGAAACGTACTTGAAAGGATAAACGTACAGTCGTTGGCGATATCACCAAACGCGTACGATACCTTATCCCTCATTCCAAAGGGACGCAGGCTGGTTGCGGTTGCATTTGCCATAGTAAACTCTCCTTCTTTCATAAGCCGGAAAACCGGCATAATTCCATCAACAATCCTTCAAAATTTCATTAAGCTTCTGGTTAATATACAAAATTCCCTTCTCATCCAGCTTTGATCCAGAAAGCTGGATTGCTTGTTCAAGCTGCATGGAACCCATCATTCCCATCATATTGCGGATCGATTTCGCCATAGAGCCAAACAGTGCAGATGCATATTCCTCCAAAATTTTCCTTGCCTCAGGATTGGCGGCAATATCTTTTACGCTGTCCCGAATGGAGAAACGCCCTTGAGGAAATTCTAGCTTTCCACTAACCTGAATATCAGCGAACCAGTTCGTCACACCCTGAGCGTCAGGGTCTGCATCAGGCAAGACATAAGCAGGATTGGGTTCTTTTACACACTGGAATACAGCGGTGTCCTCTAAATCTCCCGACCGTGCCGTAACAACGTTGCGCCCATCATCAAAGGCAACATCCTCAAACACAAAGACATGCTCTCCATGGCGAGTGTCGATTTTTTTTCCATTAACCAACAGCGTAACAGACTTCTGGTTCGTATAAACACAAATTGTCCTCTGCCCCGGCGCTCTATCAGTAAAACGGCGTCCCGCAATATAGACAAAAGGCTCTTTGCTCCACCAAGCCTTATAGACATAAAAAGCATCTTTTTTCAGTTTACGGTCATAAGTGACAAGCCCCTTATTGTTCCGGCCGCGGCATCCGCCCTCGTCGCGGGCATCGGCAGCAAAATCGAACATATTCCAAACGTAAGTGGACCACAGGTATGGCCGTGCATCAAAGGTTTCCAGCATGATTTGATGATACAGCGCCTGATACTCTTCCGTATAGTCGCGCACCTTCGGCTGCGCCGAATGCCAACCCAATACAGCCTCCGCTCCATACTCAGAAACACCGATACATCTATTCGGATATTTTGCGTGGAACGCATCGAGCCACGGGCCGTTCTGATCGGCTGATCCTATATACCACCCAAAATAGTGGTTATAGCTGAGCACATCCGTGAGCTGGTTTTGCGGGGATTCCATGGGAAGCATGGTGACCTGAGCCATAGTAGACAGACGCGACGGATCGAGCTTGTGCACCAAATCATTGAGCTGTTTCAAATTTTCCAATAGTTCCGGGCTTTCTCCGCCGATGGTAATTTCATTCGAAATCCCCCAAAAACAGATAGACGGATGGTTGTAATTTTGACAAATCAACTCCCGCATTTGAGACAGTGTGTTTTCCCTCGGCTTGTCTCCCTCCATAAACAGCGAGATAAAGGGAATTTCCGCCCAAAGGATCATGCCGGCTCTGTCGCACAAATCATAGAAATAGCTGTCGTGTTGATAGTGGGCCAAACGGATGGAGTTGGCACCCACTTCCTCAATGAGCGAAAGATCCTCTTCATGATCGCCCCGACTGATAGCCCAGCCTTTATCTAGCCTATCCTGATGACGAGAAACACCGCGCAGAGGATAACTGCGGCCATTGAGGAAAAATCCTCTCTCTGGATCTACCGTATAGGAACGGAATCCAAACACAGCTTCCACCTCGTCAAGCACTTCATTGCCGCGCATGAGACGGGCGCGCAGTGTATAACAGGCGGGCGACTCGCGTCCATCCCACAGGCGCACAGAAGGAACCATCCCCTGCAGCACCGTATGTTCACACGCGGCCTGCGTCAGCAAAAGCACTGAGTTTCCATCGGGATCGAGTATCTCACAACAGACCGTATCGTCTTCCTGCGCACATTCTGTAAAGGCGTCGACACGCACAGAGCCGTCCACATTCGGTGTAACAAAAATTCCAGAAGATCCGCTGCGCATTAAATCAAAATGACTTTTTGGCACTTCGATAAAGGACACGTTTCGGTACAACCCGCCAAAAAACGTAAAATCAGCTTGTTGGGGATACACATGGCTGGGGCTGTTATCAACAAACACCATCAGTTCACGGCAACCCGCAACCATATATTTTGTCAGTTCAAATCGGAATGTGGAGAATCCTCCTTCGTGTGTACCAACAAGTTCTTCTCCTGCATAGACCGAAACAATGTGGTTTGCACCCTCAAACTGTATATACTGTCTCATTCCGTCGGTTGGCTCAGAAAGCGATAAGCGATAAGCAAATTTTCCACGGCTGTAATCAGCTCCGCCGTCTTGGCCGTCGAAAGCATTCCAAGTGTGGGGCAATGATACGACCTGCCAATCATTTTCATACGGTTTTTTGGAAAAAAGTGCTCTAGTCAGCAGCATTACGGTTCTCAATTCTAATTCCTCCCAATGTTAAAAATGGTTTCCAATTCCGACGTAGACATAACCTGCATCCCGTATATACAAAACCTATATAACCTTGCTGTAGGCATAAAACGATAAAAATCCCTTTAATAATTATGGGTATCCCACATACCACAGAAAGCATCGACGGGATCTACTCCCGTAAATTCGCTTTCGCCGCAGAGTTTTTCTACGAGAGCATCGAGGGTATTATCTTTAGAATCGTAAGCGTTGATAAATGTGCGGGCCTGAGGCACATCGGCAAGCAAGAAGGGATGACCGACACTTGCTACAACAACCGGCAATTCATGAACATACCACGGGATCTCCCCGCCGCCTTTGCTCATGGCCCAAGAAACGCGTTCTGCTGTCTGCCCCATACAGTTGACCTCGCTGAGCGTTAAGACTAAATCCTGTTTCTCAACAAAATCTTTAATCGGTGTTTTTCCCGCAAAATAAATCATCAAAGACTTTCCATTGTCCGGTTCTGGTTCACGACCTTCCGCCCTGGCCTTGGCATCAGCCTCCGCTTTTTCACGCATCATACGGGCTAGGGGATCTTCATAGATCTCCACCGCAAATCCTCTTTCGCGCAGACGCTGCGCCACTTTTTCTGCTGTGGTGGGTCCCTTCTTCTGATCCATCATAGAGAACACGCCGCCACCGGCCGTACCTTTTACCGGAACAATCAGGATCCTCTTATATTTTTCCGGTGTAAGCGGGAAAATATGATCCTTATTTTTGACAAGAGTAACACATTTTTCGGCAATTTCTTTCGCAACCGCCTTATGCTCCTCACAGCCAAGCGTCTGCTCCATAACGGAAATAGGAGGCACCATCTGCTCAAGCGTAAGCTTATGCAGGTTCATATGCGCTTTTAACCCCAGAATACGCTCAAGCGCCTCTTGCAGCCTCTCCTGTGTGATTATACCGTTCTTATAACCATCCATCATGTAGCCGAAATCCTCATCCATATCGTTAAAGAACAGGAACATATCGCAGCCAGCGGCAATGGCGGCAGGCAATAGGTCACGGCGCTTCATCATGCAGGTGAGGCCTACCATGTGCGAAGCATCTGTCAGAATCATTCCGTTAAAACCAAGTTTTCCACGCAGCAAACCTTGCAGCAACTCAGGACTGAGGGTAGCCGGCATAATATCTTCGTCGCGAATTTCAGGATTGATAGCGCGGGTCCATGCAGGCTGCATGATATGGCCGGCCATTATAGCCTCCAATCCATTTTCAATGAGCCCTTTATATACCTTACCGTACGTATTCATCCACGTTTCGCAGTCAGCGCTGTTGACACTGTTAGAAAGGTGTTGATCTCTCTCATCGAGACCGTCACCAGGAAAATGTTTCGCAGCACAGGCAAAATTGGGATTCTCGTGGGCACCTTTGAAGTATGCCTGGGTCATACGACAGACTGTATCTGTATCATTAGAAAAGCTGCGGGATGAAATAACCGGGTTACGCCAATTTTGATTAATATCGGAAAGCGGTGCAAAACTTAGATTGCAGCCGATGGCTGCGGCTTCTTTATTAGAGATACGTCCCAGCTCATACGCATAGTGCTCATCACCGGTAGCCGCTACCTTTACCGGATAGCCAAGGAATGTTCCATCGGTACACGCTCCATTACCCCCAGCTTCGGTATTGCAGGCAATAAGCAGAGGAATCTTTGCATTTTCCTGTAAAATCCGGTTCTGCTCACGGATCTCAGACGAAAGTCCCGGATTATAGCGCACACCACCGATATGGTACTTTTGAACTGTCATCTTAAGGTATTCTTCCTCTCGAGAAGAGCCCATATTAAAGAAAAGCTGGCCAATTTTTTCTTCAATACTCATTGCAGCAATGGTATCATGTACCCATTTTATGCCTTCATCATCTAAATAAAAAGGCTTTGCTCTCAAATCAACCATTTCACTCGCTCCTTTTGCTATATTTTTAAGAAACTTCTATGCTGTTTTCTTAATTGTACTGTAACCCAATACATTCTGTTATAAAAAGCTTTTGATGAATAGAAAAATTTTTGGGAAATTTATAAAAAACAACTATTTAAAAAAATCCTTCTTAAATTTTAAAAAGATATACAAAAATCTCAAAATAATTTTCTGCTAACAAATAAGATTTCATTCCATTTAGGAAATAAAAAAATCTGGAATTTTTTATAATAATAGGAAAGAACAAAAGAAATTTTTAGTAAAAACTTTATGGGAAGGATATAAACATGGATGAACAAAGACGTAAAAGCTTTAATATGTACCGCGATATTGCCTATCTATTTTTAAATATTCCATTGTTTGATATGAGCCGAAAACTAATCCCTGGTGACTATTTAGACAGAACGCTTGTCCCGGAAATTGTCAGCCGCAGCTATGACGATTTCTTGTTCGGTGGAACTCTTTTCGACTGTCCCCCCCGAACAATTTGTGAAATTATCACACCATTTCGAATACGCTTCTGTGTCTTAGAACTTGAACATAGTGACGGGTATGCTGTTATGGGACCGTATCTTTCCGATACGGATGAAAAAAATTTTACCGTGGAAGAAATTCTTGTTCAAAACAATGCCTCTCTTTCCGAACGGGAAAGCCTACGTGGATATTTGGCTCAGCTGCCGGCTATCAGCCGTGTCAAAATTATAGCGATGATGAACGGCCTTCCTTATCGATTATACGGTTGGGAAACCGAAAATCCCCTGTTTGAAATTGAACTTACCCATCAGAATCCTTCGCCTTGCCCTGTGTTTGAAGAAGACGCTTTGCAAGCGCGGGCTGAAGCTATCGAAAAACGGTACGAACGCGAACGTATGATGATGGACGCGGTAGCACGTGGCGACGACAAGGCCGTCCTTTTAATGGGAAGGTTCGAGCTTAACCGATTGCCGAACCATATGCGCAATCAAAAAAATCTTATGATAATACTTAATACGTTGCTGCGTAAAGCCGTGGAACATGCAAAGGTACACCCATTATATATTGATGAAATCAGCGGAAAGTGGGCGCTGCGCATTGAAAACGCGCAAACTGTCGGCGAACTTGACGAACTGTATTATCAAATTATTCTCGATTATTGCGCCCTTGTACGCAAGCATTCTCTTGCAGGATATACTTCTAATGTACGGGCAGCAATCAATTTTATTCAGTTTAACATCTCTGAACCCGATCTCTCATTAAAAACTATTGCTGGCGCTGTCAAAACAAACGCCAGCTATCTGTCTCATCAATTCAATCAGGAGGTCGGTATTAGCATTCCCGAATATATTGCACGTATGCGAATAGAAGAAGCACAGGTGCTGCTCGTTGGGAATATTGATTTTCCTGTTGGTCGAATTGCTGCAGCTGTGGGATTTCAAGATGTAAACTACTTCTCAAAAATATTTAAAAAGATCGCTGGATGTACTCCCAGTGCTTACCGCCAAAAAGGTGGAAAACAAATTTCTTAAAAGCCAAAACTTTAATACATAAAATTTAATTTATAATTATTTATACCTTTTGTAAATTGAAAAATTTTTTATCAGCCTAGCTGCTGCTGCATGCTAGGCTACTGTTTGTTTCGTAAAGAATCGTAAATTTTCTAAAAAAAATAAAAACCCAATTATAAAAATTCGGCATTTTTCTACCCGGTTTTCTAAAAATTTGTTCTTGAATTTTTATCAGTACGGGAATATAATAAGGGCAGAAAATAAAGAATTTTGAATGCTATTTACATGTGGAATTCCGTTGCATCCAGCGGAACTCTTTTCATTTTAAATGGTTTACAAGGAGGTACGTCCGTTATGCAGGATATGGTCAAGCAAATTGTAGATATGGATCGGAAAGCCCGCGAGATTACTGACGCTGCTCAGCTTGATAAAATTAACTCCGAAAAAGAGGTCCAGCAAAAACGCGAGGAAATCCGTGAGCAATATCTTGCCAAAGCCCGCGCGCGCATCGCTCTCAACGAACCACAGGAACGCGCCGCCGCTGAAAAATCATGGGAAAAAGTCAAACAGCATAACGACGAAGTTTCTAAACGTCTGGATGAATTGGCCCGCGATAAAAAAGAGGAATGGATTCGTACCATTACCGCTCGTGTGATTGGAGAGTGATTCGATGCTTTCCACACTCTCGTCAAATGTTGTGCTCTCTAAAGCGCGTGCTATGTATGGTAGGCGGCTTACCGAAAAAAATTATCGGGATTTGCTTTCGTGCCAATCTGTTCCAGAGATTGCCCATTACCTGCGCGCCAACACAGACTATACTTCTATTCTTGCCGGAATCAGCGAATCTGATATTCATCGCGGCGAATTGGAAGCTCGACTGAAACAAAAACAGTTTGAAGATTCTTCTCGGTTATGTCGGTACGACCTATCGATCGGGGAACATTTTTCCGATTTTCTTATCGAACGTGCTGAAATTGAGCAGATTTTACACTGCTTGATGTTTTTAACTGCCGGTACCCCGGAGGAATACCTTATCTCTCTTCCTCAATTTCTTAATAAACATACCCGAATCAATTTGTTTGCTCTGGGGCACAGCAAGTCATTTGAAGATTTGCTTGGCGCAATAGCCTCTACTCCTTACCACAGGATTCTTGAACCGTTTCGCCCTGTGGAAGGCATCCCGCTTAATTATACGGCCATTGAAAACGCACTGTATAATCATTTATATACACATTTATTCGACATTATCAAACACTATACACATGGCGAAACACAAAAACAGCTTTTACAAATGTTTCGCTCCTATATCGATTTATATAACTATGTTCGTATTATTCGGCTTAAAGCGTTTTATAACGCAAGCCCGGATTTTATTCGCAGCACACTTTTTCCTTATGGTAACATTGAAGGGCGTCATCTTGACGATATGCTTGCTGCCGAAACAAAGGAAGAGATGCTTGCTGCACTGAAGCAGACACATGCTGGTCGATATTATCTTAAAATTGAGCGCATGTTTCCTGATCAAATTCCTATGCGTTTCCAATATATGACTGGCCGTCGGAATATTCACTTTTCCACACACCCTCCAGTAGTTATGCTCTCTTACATTTTTATTCTGCAGGCAGAAATGCAGGACTTGGTAACGATTATTGAGGGAATACGATACAATATCCCGACAGATCGTATTTCTAAAATTTTAACTATACTTAATTTGGGTGGAAAGGGGTGATATACTTTGGCGGTTTCTAAAATGAAAGTGGTCAGTATTATCGGACGCATGAAGGATTTAGAGCATGTGACGACAATCTGCGGGAAATCCGAAGTGTTCCATCCTGACAACGCGCTTTCCTTCTACTCTGACACCTCGCAGTTTACCCCGCTTACAGAGGAAAACCCTTATGTGGATCCTCTCCAATCGCTCACAGATGCCGTTTCATCCATCCGAAAAAAGCTGACGCTTCTGCCAGAGAAAAAGAAAGCTTCCGCTGCGCCGATGGATGATAAACAGCTTTTTGCCTATGCGCAAAAAATTGCAACCTCTTTCTCCTCTTTACAAGCTCAGCGGCAGAAAACACAACAGCAAATTCAAAAGTACACACAGGATTTGGGACAGTTTGAACATTTTACCGGACTGGATCTCGATTTGGATGCTATCCGCGCCTGTAAATATATCAAGGTGCGTTTTGGACGGCTTCCAAAAGAAAGTTTTGAAAAACTAAATTCTTATACAGAAAATCCATATGTAATTTTCTTCCCAAGTTCTAACGACGAGCATCATTACTGGGGTGTTTATTTTGCTCCTATCGAGCTTGTCAGCGAGGTGGATCGTATCTTCTCTGGCCTATACTTTGAACGTATTTGGCTTACCACCTTTACTGGCAGCCCGGAAAGTGCTTGTGATGATATTCGCAAAAGCCGCGAGAAATCTATTAATGAGATCAAAAATATTGACTCTCAGATTTCCTCCCTTTGGGAAAAAGAACGTGCCAAATGCCAATATGTCTATACCGTTCTAACGGAAAAATCTGTTTATTTCGGAATCCGCCGCTATGCCGCACGTTATCACGGCAATTTTATCCTCACAGGTTGGATTCCTGCCGAAAAACAGGAAACATTTTCTAAACTTCTCGACGAGGCCAATTCTGTAGAATATTCTTTTGCAGATGCTAAGGACGAACTGGAACATTCGCCGCCTATTAAGCTTAAAAATCGGCTGTTCATTCGCCCGTTTGAGTTCTTTGTAGATATGTATGGCCTGCCGGCCTATGACGAAATTGATCCGACTCCCTTTGTTGCTTTCACTTACGTTCTCTTATTTGGCATTATGTTCGGTGATTTAGGGCAGGGACTTGTGGTCTCGCTTGTCGGCTGGGCAATGTGGAAATGGAAGAAGATGAAGCTCGGAAAAATCCTTGTGCCTTGCGGCATCTCTTCAGCTATTTTTGGTACGTTGTTCGGATCTGTTTTTGGTCTGGAACATGCATTGGATCCGTTCTATCGCACCGTATTCCATCTTGAGGAAAAGCCTATCGAGGTTATGGATGCACAGACTACCAATATGATTATTTACACAGCCATCGGCATCGGCTTGGCTCTTGTGGTAGTTGCTATCCTCATCAACATCTATTCCTCTCTGCGACGCAGAAATTATGAAAGCGCACTGTTTGGTCCTAACGGAGTAGCTGGGCTTGTATTTTATTGCTCGGTTGTAATAGGCTTTGGCGGACAGCTTGTAATGGGCTGGCAGATTGTTAACACAGCTTATGTGATTGGTCTTATTATTCTACCTTTGGTTGTGATTTTCTTCCGCGAGGTGCTTGGCGCCCTTTTGGAAAAGAGACCCGAGGATCTGCCCAAAAATTGGGGCGACTTTATAATGCAAAACTTCTTTGAAGTGTTTGAATATCTGCTCAGCTATGCCACTAATACCATGTCTTTCCTGCGCGTAGGGGCATTTGTCTTAGTTCATGCAGGCATGATGCTTGTAGTGTTTACCCTGGCCGAAATGCTGCCGGGAATTGGCTATGTAATCGTTGCTGTTATCGGCAATGTGTTTATTATGTGTTTGGAAGGGCTTCTTGTAGGTATTCAAGTGCTCAGGCTGGAGTTTTATGAAATGTTCAGCCGCTTCTTTGACGGCACAGGCCGTGCATTCCATCCTGTAACCGTTCGCGAGGAGGATTAATTCCTCGGCTTTCCCGAAACGGAAGCCTGCGCGGTTTTTATAAAGACAGATAAATATTTTGGAGGTTTTCATTATGAACACTTTACTTATCATTCTTCCTGTCGTTTTTCTTGCCGTTTCTGTATACCTTGCTGTAAGAGCCGTGAAAAAGGGTCAAAAAAGACAGCGCGCTGTAGCCATGCAGATGCTTTCTTTTCTTGCAGTTTGTGTATTGACTTTTTCTGCGCCAATGCTTGCTTCTGCAACTGAGGTTCCGGAGGATACCGCTCCGGCTACCACTACGTCCGAAACTGCTCCTGTTGATAACAGCAAAGGTCTCGGCCTTTTGGCTGCCGCTCTTGTAACAGGCCTTGCCGGTATCGGTGGCGGTATTGCTGTTGCCGCTGCAGCTCCGGCAGCTATCGGTGCAACGTCTGAAGATCCGAAAGCATTCGGTAAATCCCTTATCTTCGTTGCTCTTGGCGAAGGTATTGCGCTGTACGGTTTGCTTATTTCCATCTTGATTCTCAATAAGGTGTAAGCCTTGCGCTTAACCTGAGAAAGACGGGTACGCTGGTTAAACGATGCAGCGGGGCGGCAATTTACCGCCCCGCTGTGTGGAAAGCAGGTGGTCTTATGCGTTTTTATCTCATCAGCGATAATGTCGATACCCAGATAGGTATGCGTCTAGCCGGAATTGAGGGCGTCGTCGTACATGAGGTGGAAGAGGTCCGTAAGGCCCTCACTGATGCGATGGAGATGGAGGATGTAGCTGTCGTTCTCATCACGGAGCGACTTCTTACACTGTGTCCAGATATGGTATATGATCTGAAACTCCACCGCAGACGTCCTCTTATTGTCGAAATTCCGGATCGTCATGGCAACGGCCGCACCCGGGATTCGATCACCCGCTATGTCCGTGAGGCAATCGGGGTTAAAATCTGAACGTATCACGCCGCGGGCAGGATTTTTCCGGGCAAAAAGCCGAAAAATCTTGCCCTGTGGATTTTATAGCCGTTTTTGCGGCGGAACGGGGGTTAATCAATGGCTTCAAATAAAGAAAAACTGAGTAAGTTTAATCAAGCAATCAATCATTATGCAGAAGAGCAACGCCGTAAAATTGAAAACGAAGTATCCGAATATAAACGCCGTCAGCTCGATGAGGCCGAACAAGAGGTTCTCACTGAAGCATACCGGCTTATCCAAAAAGAAATGGCCGAAATGCGCGGAGGAATTACCCGCGAAATGGCCCATCGTGAAATGGACGCACGTCGTGATTTGATTGAGAAACGGCGTACAATTATGGAAGATGTCTTTTCTGGCGTGAGAGAACGCCTTACAGAGTTTACTGCCACAGAACCGTACGCTGCGCTGCTGGAAAAAGAAGCAAAAGAGATTGCTGCGGTACTGGCTACAGGCGAAGGAACACCTGTGCTGTTTCTGAAGCCGGAAGATATGAAATATGAGGATCGTGTGCGCAAAGCATTCGGATCTGTCTGCGAAATTCGCTGCGCACAGGATATTGAGCTTGGTGGAATCCGAGCTACCAACGACGCTGTGGGGCTGACGGCAGACGCAACTCTCGATTCTGGTCTAGAAGATCAGCGCGTCTGGTTTGAGGAGAATTCCGGCTTGGCTATTATTTGACGGACGGACTTATCAGATCGGAGATGATTGACTAACATGCAAACTACAGATGTAATTTTTGGAATTAACGGCCCGGTCGTCACGGTAAAAGAATCACGCAGCTTTTCCATGACGGAAATGGTCTATGTAGGAAAAGAACGGCTGGTCGGTGAAGTTATCGGCATTACTGAGAAACTTACCACGATCCAGGTCTATGAGGAAACTACGGGTTTGCGCCCCGGCGAACCGGTCTACGGTACCGGCAGCCCTATGACGGTTACCTTGGGCCCTGGCATTCTTGATAATATTTTTGACGGTATTGAGCGTCCCTTAAAAGAGATTGCAGCGGAGTCCGGTGCATTTATCGCCCGCGGCAGCAACGTTTCGGCGCTTGATTGTAATCGCCAGTGGGATGTTACTCTTTTGGTTAAGGAGGGCGACGTGCTCAAAGGCGGCGATGTATATGCCGAATGTCAGGAAACGGCTATTATTAAGCATCGCTGCATGGTACCTCCTACCCTTTCCGGCAAGATAACTATGGTGAAACCTAACGGCAAGTACCGTGTGGAAGACACGGTGGCTGAACTCACTGGTACGGACGGAAAAGTGTATCCGCTTTCGCTGTGTCAGAAATGGCCTATCCGCACCCCGCGCCCCGTGTCGCGCCGGCTGCCGCCGCAGGTTCCGCTGATTACCGGCCAGCGTGTCATCGATACGCTATTCCCGATTGCTAAGGGAGGCGCCGCCGCTATTCCGGGTGGATTCGGTACAGGAAAAACGATGACGCAGCATCAGCTTGCTAAATGGTGCGACGCCGATATTATCATCTATGTCGGCTGCGGTGAGCGCGGCAACGAGATGTCTCAGGTACTCGACGAGTTCAGCGAGCTTATCGACCCTAAATCGGGACGTCCTATGACGGACCGTACCGTTTTGATTGCGAATACTTCCAATATGCCGGTGGCCGCTCGTGAGGCGTCTATCTATACCGGTATTACTTTGGCCGAATATTATCGCGACATGGGGTATCATGTGGCGATGATGGCCGACTCCACTTCCCGTTGGGCAGAGGCTCTGCGCGAAATCTCCGGCCGTCTGGAGGAGATGCCTGCTGAGGAAGGGTTCCCGGCTTATCTGCCGTCGCGTCTTTCGGAATTCTATGAGCGCGCCGGACTTGTGGACAACTTAAACGGTACGGACGGTTCCGTCACCGTTATCGGCGCTGTGTCGCCGCAGGGTTCCGACTTCTCTGAACCTGTTACACAGAACACGAAGCGTTTTACCCGCTGTTTCTGGGCGCTGGACAAGGCGCTCGCCTATGCTCGTCATTATCCCGCCATTAACTGGACGGACAGCTACAGTGAATATTTTACCGATCTCGACCCGTGGTACATCAAAAATGTGGGCGAAGATTTCGTGCGCTACCGCCGTCAGATCAGCGCTCTTTTGCAGGAGGAAAGCCAGTTGATGGAGATCGTCAAGCTCATCGGCTCCGATGTCCTGCCGGACGATCAAAAGCTTGTCATTGAAACGGCTCGTGTCATCCGCGTTGGGTTCCTGCAGCAGAACGCATTCCATGCGGACGATACGTATGTGCCTTTGGAAAAACAGCGTTTGATGATGAAAACTATCCTCACTCTGTATCAAAAGGCCAAACAGCTTGTTGCCGCTTCGGTTCCAATCTCCGGCATTTTGCAGACAGGCCTGTTTGATAAGCTGGTAAAAATGAAATATGATATTCCAAATAACAGGCTCGATATGTTTGACAGTTACTTGGAAGAAATAGACGCCGCGCTCAAAGGCGTTGTAAACGCATGATGAGGAGGGTAGAATTTTTATGATTCTTGATTATATTGGCGTAAAGGAAATCAACGGCTCTCTGATTGTGCTCGACGGCGTCAAGGGCGCGTCGTTTGAAGAAATTGTAGACATTCGCCTCGAAGACGGCTCTATCCGTCAGGGCCGTATTGTGCAGATGGAGGGCGAACGGATTGTCGTTCAGGTGTTTGAGGGCACGAGGGGTATCTCTCTTGCCAATACACACACCCGCTTGATGGGTCATCCGATGGAGCTGGCGCTCTCTCCTGAAATTCTCGGCCGTGTATTCGACGGCGCCGGCCGCCCTATCGATGGACTGGGCGACGTTTTTCCGGTAATGCGCCGCAACATCAATGGCACGCCTATTAACCCGGTGTCGCGTGTTTATCCAAAAAACTATATCAACACCGGTATCTCTACGATCGATACACTCATGACGCTGATCCGTGGTCAAAAGTTGCCTATCTTCTCCGGCTCCGGTATGGCGCACAACGAATTGGCCGTGCAGATTGCGCGTCAGGCCCGTATCACCGGCGAAGACGGAGAGGACGCAAAATTTGCTATCGTGTTCGCCGCTATGGGCGTTAAGAACGATGTTGCGGAATATTTCCGCCGCTCTTTCGATGAATCAGGTGTTCTGCAAAGGGTTGTAATGTTCTTAAACCTCTCCAACGATCCGATTATCGAAAGAACGCTGACGCCTCGCTGCGCTTTAACCGCCGCCGAGTATCTCGCGTTTGAACTCGGTATGCATATCCTCGTTATCATGACGGATATGACCTCTTATGCAGAGGCGCTGCGTGAGTTTAGCTCCTCGAAGGGAGAAATTCCGGGTCGTAAAGGCTATCCGGGATATCTGTACTCCGACTTGGCTTCCCTTTATGAGCGCGCCGGTATGGTGCGCGGGAAGGCTGGTTCCGTAACACAGATTCCGATTTTGACGATGCCTAACGACGACGTAACCCATCCTGTTCCGGACCTTACCGGTTACATCACAGAGGGACAGATCGTACTTGACCGTTCATTAGCCGGCAGCGGTATTTATCCGCCTGTTTCGGTCCTGCCGTCGCTGTCGCGTTTGATGAAGGACGGCATCGGCGAGGGCTACACCCGTGCGGACCACTCCGCTCTGTCGAACCAGCTCTTTGCTTCTTACGCAAAGGTGATGGATGCCCGCTCCTTGGCTTCTGTTATCGGTGAAGAAGAGCTCTCCCCCACCGATAAGAAATATATTGAGTTCGGCAAACTCTTCGAGCAGCAGTTCGTCACCCAGGGACAAAATGAGAACCGCTCGATTGAGCAAAGCCTTGATCTGGGCTGGCAGCTACTTTCTACCCTTCCGCGCGCCGAGCTTGACCGTGTAGATGACACGATTCTCGATAAATTTTATAAGCCTGAACAGGCCAGTAAAACGCTCGGCGAAACCGCTCAGGCAAGCAGTGAAGACGATGAACTTTCTGCTGAAAACGCAGCGGAATCTGAAAATTGAGCCAAAGTGAGGTGATCCGCCATGAGCAATCAGGTAGTCCCAACAAAAGGCAATCTGCTGGCTACCAAAAAGTCATTGGAGCTGGCCCGCACGGGCTTCGAGCTTCTTGACCGGAAACGCAATATCCTGATCCGCGAAATGATGGCGCTCATCGACCGGGCGAATGCGATTCAGGAAAAAATTGATAAAACGTATGAAGAAGCTTACGCCGCGCTTCAGGTGGCGAATATCACGCTGGGTATCTGCGGCGAACTTTCTAAGGCGGTGCCTGTGGACAGCGGGCTGAATGTCGCCTACCGTAGCGTCATGGGGGTCGAGATTCCGATGGTATCCCTAGAAAAGATGCCTGTTTCCACCGTACCGTTTGGACTTTACTCTACCAATACCATGCTCGACCGTGCGTATTTGAAATTTGTGGATGTGAAAGAGCTCACTGCAGAGCTAGCTGAGGTAGAAAACAGCGTTTATCGCCTCGCTGATTCCATTAAAAAAACTCAAAAACGTGCAAACGCTTTAAAGAACATTATGATCCCTCGTTTCGAGACAACCGCCAAGTTCATCTCTGATGCCCTGGAGGAAAAGGATCGCGAGGAATTTTCTCGTCTAAAAGTGATTAAAGCTCAGAAAAACGCTTAACATGCACTTTGAAGGTAAATTTTTTAAGGGCCATCATTGCATCGCATATGGATGTTGTGTGGTATAAGTAAAAGCATCCTATTTTCTAAAATATATTTCCGGATACGATATCCGGAGAAGAGATTTCCCGTCTATGTTATTAGAGGGCCTTGTTGGAACCCGGTAACCACCGGCTCGCAACAAGGCCTGTTTTCTTTTATGGGAGGTCTTTTTCTATGAAACAAAAAGTTGTCCTTTTTCTTCTGGCAGCGATTGTTGGTACTTGTGCCTGTGCTCCGATACCAGAGACAGAACAGTTATCCACATCATCACAGTCAGCAGATGTTTCCTCCTCCTTAAGCGAAAAGGAATCGGAAGTTTCTATTGTGCAGTCTTCTATAATGGAGGAAAGCTCATCTACTTTACAGCCTGAATCCGATTTAGATGAGGTATCTTCACCACCGGAACTTGAAATTCATCAAACTACTTCCGACGGAAAAGAGATCATTATCTGCATGGGTTACGCCCTCGATTTTAACAACGACGGCAGCGTCAGCTGCGAGGATTATGAAATTTCTGGATACACTGAGGAAAAATTTGTCGAAGAATTACTTTCTGTATATAATTTAGCCGGCGAATCGGAGGCAGAAAAGTTGTTAAATGGCGAAATTTCTATTGCTTGCGGAGTTTCCACTCATCCAGCTGAACTTGTGGAAGACACGGATCTTTGCGGATATCCTCTGGCACCAGAATCTTAATTTTGAGAAGGAAGGTCTCAGAAAAATTTGCAGTATAAAAAACTGCTCCCTCCTTTCTGTTCTCTTTCGATATTAAGAAAGCATGTCCTTTGTAAAGTGTTTACCCTTTCTCCCCAAAAAGGAAAAAATTAAGAGACCTCTCTCCGATTAAAATCCAAACCGAGAGAGGTCTCCTTTTTTATTATCTTATTTAAGATCATCCAGCCGCTGCAACGCGATAAGACATCGTCTTCTCCCACGCAGACACACAACCGGGTAGAGAGAAAACTCAACTCACCTTGTTTATTTATACACGCGCAACGGTGATGGAGGCGGACTCGCCATTAATATCCCACTGCTTATGATAGCCATCCGGGATAGAATCGCATACTTCGTCACCAAGGACATCCGCACAAATTTCGTCGCGGTGCTTCGAGAAGACGCTGACGACCTTCTCGCTTCCCGAAACGGAAACAGCGATGTGATCTGTCACATCGAAACCGGCTTCTTTCCGCATGGTCTGGATCTTGCTGGTAAGCTCACGGACAAAGCCTTCTTCAATCAGCTGAGGAGTAAGCTGCGTATCGAGAACGACGGTAACTCCATAGTCGGACATGGAAACATACCGCTCGGATTGCTTTACATCAATGAGCAAATCTTCTTCACCGAGTTCTACGTCTCCGTCCGGCAGATGCAGCGTAAGCTTTTTCGTTTCATCCAGTTCCTTTTTCGCAGCGCGTCCATCAATGGCGGCAAGAGCGCTGCGTACAGCGCCGAGACGCTTACCCAGACGCGGCCCCAAGGTGCGCAGCTGCGGTTTAAAGCTATAATCGGCAAACTGCGAAACATCGTCTGTAAAGGTAACTTTCTTAACATTCAGCTCATCGCGGACAATCGCCTGATAATACTCTCCGACCGTCTCCTCCGCGTTAACAAACATCTCTGCCAGAGGCTGGCGGTTTTTGAGGGATGCTTCGTTTCTGGCGGCACGGCCCAAGGTGACAATCGCAAGCACACGTTCCATATTCGCTTCCAGATCTTTATCGATCCACTCTGTCTTTACCTGCGGATAGTCGCACAGATGGATGCTTTCGGGCGCAGATTTATCAACACTGCGCACAAGGTTTTGATAAATATCTTCTGTCATAAAGGGAAGCATAGGCGCAGCTACTTTACAAACGGTCACAAGGGCTGTGTACAGCGTCATATAGGCGTTAATCTTATCCTGGGGCAATTCCTTCACCCAGAAGCGCTCACGGCTGCGACGGACATACCAGTTGCTCAAATCGTCGATAAAATCCTGAATCGCGCGGGCTGCTTCGGGAATGCGGTAATTGGCAAGATGGTTATCCACATCGCCCACAAGCGTGTTGAGCTTCGAAAGGATCCATTTATCCATTACGGAAAGGCTGTCGTAATCGAGGGAATATTTTGTCGCGTCAAACTCGTCGATATTGGCATACAGCACAAAGAAAGCGTACGTATTCCACAGGGTACCCAGCTTGCGCTGGCCTTCGGTGACGGCTTTCCCATGGAAACGGTTCGGGAGCCATGGAGCCGAATTGATATAGAAATACCAGCGGATCGCATCGGCGCCGTAAGTGGCCAGAGCCTCAAACGGATCGACGGCGTTGCCTTTGGACTTGCTCATCTTTTGGCCGTTCTCATCCTGCACATGGCCAAGCACGATGACGTTTTTATACGGCGCTTTATTGAAAATCAGGGTGGAAATAGCAAGCAGCGAGTAGAACCAGCCACGGGTCTGATCGACGGCTTCCGAAATAAAGTCAGCCGGGAACTGCTTTTCAAACAGCTCTTTATTCTCAAACGGATAATGATACTGGGCAAACGGCATGGAACCGGAATCAAACCAGCAGTCGATTACCTCCGGTACACGCTTCATCTGCTTTCCGCAGTGCGGGCAGGTAATCGTCACCGCGTCGATGTAGGGGCGGTGCAGCTCAATATCGTCCGGGCAGTTGGGCGACATCTCTTTGAGTTCTTCAATGCTGCCAATCGCATGACGGTGGCCACATTCACATTCCCAAATATTCAGCGGGGTGCCCCAGTAACGGTTGCGGCTGATTCCCCAATCCTGCACATTTTCCAGCCAGTCGCCGAAACGGCCTTTGCCGATGCTCTCGGGAATCCAGTGGATCGTATTATTGTTGCGGATCAAGTCGTCCTTTACTGCCGTCATCTTAATGAACCACGAATCACGGGCATAGTAGATAAGCGGGGTGTCGCAGCGCCAGCAGTGCGGATAGCTGTGCACAAATTCCGGTGCCGAGAACAACAGGCCATGCTCTTTAAGATATTTGAGGATCTCTTTATCGGCGTCCTTGCAGAACATACCGGACCACAGTGTTTCCTTCGTCATCTGGCCCTTCGCGTCCACAAGCTGTACAAAAGGCAGATCATATTTGCGTCCCACATTCGAGTCGTCTTCACCAAAAGCCGGCGCAATATGGACAATACCGGTACCGTCGGTCAATGTGACGTAGCCGTCGCACACCACATACCAGCACTTCTCTTTCGGATGCACGAAATCGAACAACGGCTCATATTCTTTATACTCCAGATCTTTTCCGATATACGTTTCCAGCACATCGTAGGATCCCTCTCCCAAGACGGTATCTGCCAGAGCATGGGCCAGATAATAGACGGAACCGTCTTCTTTCATCTTCACCTTAACATATTCTTCCTGCGGATTGACACACAGCGCCACATTGGAGGGCAGCGTCCAGGGGGTTGTGGTCCATGCAAGAATATATGCGTCTTCTCCCTTTGCCTTAAATTTGGCAATAGCCGAACGCTCTTTTACTTCTTTATATCCCTGGGCTACTTCATGGCTGGAAAGAGGGGTGCCGCAGCGCGGACAATAGGGAACAATTTTAAACCCTTTATATAAAAGGCCTTTTTCAAAAATCTTTTTAAGTGCCCACCACTCCGACTCGATAAAGTCGTTTTCATAGGTAACGTAGGGATGATCCATATCGGCCCAGAAGCCTACTGTATTGGAGAAATCCTCCCACATCCCCTTGTACTTCCAGACACTCTCTTTACACTTCTTAATAAACGGCTCGAGGCCATACTGTTCGATCTGCTCCTTCCCGTCAAGGCCCAGCTCTTTTTCAACCTCCAGCTCAACCGGCAGGCCGTGGGTATCCCACCCAGCTTTACGCGGCACCATATAGCCCTTCATAGCCCGGTAGCGAGGGATCATATCCTTAATCACGCGGGTCAGAACATGGCCAATATGCGGCTTCCCGTTTGCAGTGGGGGGGCCGTCATAAAAAATATAAGAAGGATATCCTTCACGGTCTTTAATACTCTTCTCAAAAATATGATTTTCTTTCCAGAACTGCTCGATCTTTTTCTCCCGATCCACAAAATTCAGTTCGGGGGATACTTTGTTATACATTCCGTTTCCCTCCTGTTAAAATAAAAGCCTCCGTCCATGAACAGGACGAAGGCAACAGCTTCGTTATACCACCCATCATACAGCTTTTTGCGATATGCGTCCCGATAACGGCAGGATTCCGGCGGCCGCCTACTGAGAAAATCCGTTCAGCGCGCAGCTGCAAAGTGATTTTCAGAAAACGCCTACTTGCACCGGGCTTGCACCCTCCCCGGTTCGCTGTGCCGTTTGGCGGAATCCTACTCTCTTTGTCATCGCTTTTTCTTCTATAAAAGATAAGATTATGATACCATAAAATCAAGAAAAGTCAAGGAGAATCGCTGAATTTTTACCAAAATCAAGGACCTTTGCAACTTAGAGAAAATCTATCGTCTCTTTGCTTACGATTTGCCGGAATTAGGCGATAAATCCGGCAAATTTTTGGATCGCCGGCATCTTGCATTCTTTGAAAAAAAAAGATATACTAAAAGATACTGTACCCCGACGGAAAGTCGGATTTTTTGCGATATAACTGAGAGCGTGTGGGTATACAACGTCCCGCGCATTATTTTGGAGGAACATACATGGCAGATTTGAAAAGTGAAATTACAAAACGGAGGACGTTCGCTATTATCTCCCACCCTGACGCGGGAAAAACGACGTTGACGGAAAAGTTCCTTCTGTATGGCGGAGCTATTTCCCTTGCGGGGGCGGTAAAGGGAAAAAAATCGGCGCGCCACGCTGTTTCTGACTGGATGGAAATTGAAAAGCAGAGGGGAATTTCTGTTACTTCGTCGGTTATGCAGTTTAATTATGAGGGATTCTGCATCAATATTCTCGATACACCCGGCCATCAGGACTTCTCGGAAGACACTTATCGCACGTTGATGGCAGCCGACTCTGCCGTAATGGTCATCGACGCCTCTAAGGGCGTCGAAAATCAGACGAGGAAGCTATTTAAGGTCTGTTTGCTGCGGGACATTCCCATTTTTACCTTCATCAATAAAATGGACCGTGACGCGCGTGATCCGTTTGATCTGATGGAAGAAATAGAGACTGAACTTGGCATACGCACCTGTCCGGTTAACTGGCCTATTGGCAGCGGGAAGGATTTTAAGGGCGTTTACGACCGCCGTAAGGGCGAAATTATTGCATTTCAGGCAAACAACGAACAGGCCAATGGACAGAAGGCTGTAAAGGCTATTGAGATGGAACTGAGCGACGAGCGTCTCGACGATTTGATCGGAGCTTCTCAGCGGGAGAAGCTTGCAGGGGACATCGAACTCCTCGACGGCGCGGGGGATGATCTCGATCTGGAGATGGTTCGCCACGGTAAGCTGTCGCCTGTATTCTTTGGATCGGCTCTGACCAACTTCGGTGTAGAACCGTTTTTAGAGGAATTTTTGCGCATGACCACCCCACCCTTGCCGCGTAAATCGGAGGATGGCGAGGTTGACCCGTTTGATTCCGATTTTTCC
>CALWIX010000055.1 GCA_944380825.1 uncultured Clostridia bacterium
CTCCCTTTTTGCGGCTGTGGGATGGAAGATACGATAAATATGCTCTGACAACACCTCGAAAATTTGGCGCAGCCCCTCCCAAATCTGGCGCCGATAGTACCAGATCAGCCACACAAATAAGGCGGCAAAGCAAATACGCAAAATCGCATTGATTAGATCGGAATAATCGTTCTGGGGGATAAATTGTATGTTGTTCTCCACACTTTCGGCCACAGGGGAAACCGGCTCCTTTTCTCCTCCCGAAAACAACTGGGAAAGAAACTGGAACAAGGCTGCTACGGCTTGAAATAGAACATTCCCCAGCCACGTGAGAAACAGACCTATCTCCCTGCGGAACAGAAACAGTGCCGCCAAAAATACATACAGCCCTATCACCAGCGACAGATTGAACGATCGTATCCGGCGCGGAAGATATTCCAGACCATGGCTGCCACGTTCCATGAGCGCTTCCAGATTGGACTGATTGCATATCACAAAATAGTTGAACACAACAAATAGTGCGATATAAATGGAAACGGAGAGCTCTATGGGTTTATCCTGCCAAGCAAGCAGGGCAATCACCGCCACCTGAATCACTGTAAACCGAAACAGGAGCGAATGTGACAGAATGCGATCGTAGGGACGCGCGCCAAATAGGATCCCCATAAAATAAACAAAAATTCCCAGTGCAGCTCCTATCACACGCTCAAAAAGCGGCAGAAGCGCCGGTGTCAGCCAGAAAGATAACGCCCCGCCCAGAGGACATAAAAGGATCTGTGTGATCCTGCAAAAAACGGGGTGTTTTTTCATGGGACCGCGCAGCAGTAAGCTCAATCCGGCTCCCAAAAATCCTGCTGCTTCACATGCGGACAACTGAAGCCACAAAATATCTGCCGGCTGGGGAACTAAAAGGCCGTTTGCCGCCTGAACGAACGGACATATCAAAAGAAAACTGCAAAACAATCCAGCAGCTTTAAGTACAAACATCATCACGTGTCTGCTACTAAGGCGGCTAACCATTCTATTTCCTCCTCTCTGCCTTCATAACATCGTACAAATATATCACAGGACAATCCGGCAAGGCCACTTCTTTCTCCGCCGGATAGAGAATGAAAAGCCGTACAGAGATTCCGTGCAGAACACGATCCTGCGCAAACGCAGCAATTTCCGGATCCAAATAGGTGCTCACCAGCACAATATCCGCTGTCTCCAGCGCAGCCGCAGAATTCCAAAGGAACTCCGGAAATTTTTGCGTCGACACGATCCGCAGTCCAGCAAGCAGACGCAATAAATCCAGCACATGCTCACGGCCCCATCTCTCTTGGGTCATGGTGATAGCATTTTCGTCCTGCCCCGTCGTGCCATTTGTCAAAAAGCGCACAGGGATCCCGCTTTCGATCGTCATGTCAAAACACGCAGCACAGATGCGGATACAATTCTCTACCGATCCAATATTGATAGGCACACGCCTTTCCTGCGGCTGGGACTGCATATTGAGGATAACGGCTATACTCTGCTGGGCTGTGGATTCGCAGTCGCGCACCATCAGGCGGCCTTCGCGAGCACTGGCCATCCAATGGATATTCGTCATGGGATCAAACTGCGTATAGTCGCGCACACCTGCCGCAAAAAACGGATCCGCAAGGAAACGGCGGCGCACTACCAACTCTCCCAGCGGTTTGTGGTACTGCTGCTCCAGTTCTTCCAACGTTGCTGGACGCGGCAGCACCCGGACTGTGGCGGAAACCCCTGCAGGATGGGAGATCGATTCCAGACCAAGCAAATCGGAAGATACAAGCACCACACGTTCCACGGAATATACGCCAAATTTTAAACATTTTACTTTCCAACGCCGTACATCCCTTTGATAGCCCCACAGCGAGAAAAAACTGGATACGTAGCGCGTTTGATCCGTTACACTAGACTGCGTTCCGGCAAATTCCAAAAAACGGGACGCCGTAATCTCCGCTTTAAGCCACGGCATCGGCAACAGTTTGGCGTTTGTCATCTCTTCTACCAGCTCGATCTCATCGCCTTCAAAAACCTCGTCTGCGCTTAGATAGCAACGGTATTGCAGCCCTCGTGCACCAAACCAGCGATAAATAAATCCTTCCAGCCAGAATACCACGCCCACCAGCAGGACAAAAATTATAAACTCCATAATTTTTAACGCTCCTCTGTGGGAACCGGAACCGACGCCAGAACCTCCCCCAGCGCATTTTCACAGGCTGATGTTCCCTGCGACAGATGCGATCCCATAAGAATCACCCTGTGTGACAACACCTCCATACAGACGGCCTTGACGTCATCCGGCAGCACATAATCCCGCCCTTGCATAGCGGCCCAGCCTTGCGCCGCACGCATGAGGGCGATCGTGCCTCGAGGGCTCACACCCAATCGGAACCGGCCGCTCGATCGGGTCGTTTCTGCAATAGAGAGCAGATACTCCTTGACGGCATCGCCGACGCGGACAAGCCGCACGAACTTCTGCGCTTCCAATAGTTCCTCCTGCGAAACGACCTGCTCTAGCGCAGAGAGTGGATCGATCTGCGCACGGTCAGAGAGCATCTCCTTTTCCGCCTCACGATCGGGATATCCCATAGAAAGGCGCACAAAAAAGCGGTCAAGCTGTGCTTCGGGCAGCGGAAACGTGCCTTGAATTTCGATGGGGTTCTGTGTAGCGACGACAAGAAACGGCGCCGCCATCGGATAGGTAGCACCATCGACGGAGATTTGACGTTCTTCCATACATTCCAGCAGACTCGACTGGGTGCGCGGTGTAGCACGGTTGATCTCATCGGCTAAAAGGATATTCGTAAACAGCGCGCCTTTCCGAAAGACAAACTCCCCTTCTTTTTGGTTGTAGTAATTAACACCTGTAAGTTCCGAGGGAAGCAGATCCGGCGTAAACTGTACGCGCCGGAATGCACACGAAACCGATTTCGCCAATGCTTTTGCCAGCGTTGTTTTTCCGGTGCCGGGCACATCCTCCAGAAGAATATGGCCGCAGCACAGCGCCGAAAGGATTGTTTTATGTATAACATCCTCTTTTCCGCGGATCACAAGCCCTATATTTTTCTGTAATTTTTCCGCAAGTTCTCTGACAAAGCGGATTTCGTTCTCCTTCATTTTCCATCTCTTCTTTCCACGATTTTATTCCTCTGCTTTCCGGCTCATCCGCTTTTGCTTCGAGCATATGGCCGAAACAAAGACAACGAATTCAGGCCTGCACCCCGGCGGCAGCCAGCGCGCCGGTACGCTGGCGGGGGTGGGGCGGAGCTCCGCTTTAGGGAAGAATGGAGAAAAAGGCAGATTTGGGAGAATGGGACTCGTCAAAGAGAAGCGGCCAGTTTTTGCGGTTTTTCACAGGATACGCATCGAGCCAAGTGGAATCATCCGCGACACCCCAAAAAGTGACGGAATCGATGACCTCGCGATATTCGCGGAACAGGGCGAAAATCTGCGCGTAATATTTCTCCTGCAAGCGCAGAAGCTCCGGAAGGGGCGCGGAAAGCTGCGTTGTTTTATTGTCTGAAGCATACAGCGAAATGTCAAGCTCTGTGATCTGAAGCCGCAAACCGAGCTTCGCATAAGCCTCTAAAGACTCGTGAACCTGATCGATCGTGGGGCCAAAAATATTCCAATGGCCCTGCATTCCAAAACCGTCTACCGGAACGCCGCGATCGATCATACCGCGCAAAAGGCGCAGGATCTTCTCCCGCTTTTCTGGGAAACACTCGTTGTAATCGTTATAATACAGCTGCTTGCCGGGAGCAAGACGGCGGGCCGTCTCAAATGCGCGATCGACAAAGTCCTCCCCCACACAGGAGAGCCACTTCGATTGCCGCAAAAAGCCCTCGCCTTTATCCTCCACGGCTTCGTTGACAACATCCCAACAATAAACGGCGTCCTGAAAATGGGCTGTGACCTCGCGGATATGGTTTTCCATACGGCGCAGCACCGTTTCACGGCTTGCGGGAGCCCCCTTTTCTTCAAATACCCAGTCCGGAGTCTGGTTGTGCCAAACAAGCGTATGGCCGCGCATTTTCATTTTATGGCTGCGGGCAAACGCTGCAATTTTGTCTGCCTCCTCATAGACAAAATGTCCCTCCTGCGGCTCTGTGAGGGCAAACTTCATGCTATTTTCTGCTGTAAGGCTGTTAAAATGCTCTGCCAGCAGAGCTTCGTGTGTACCCAATACTTTTTCGGAAACGGCCGCGCCGATCCAAAAATCCTCCTTGAATGCTTTGCAAAGCGGCATGATATTTTTTTCCATACTACAACCTCCTTCGTTTATTGTTTTTCCTTGGAAACACTTTTTTGCGGAAGATGGGGAATACGATACTGATATAAATAAAAATGCGAGGGAGCAGCCCGGTGCGGCAAATCCACTTTTTCTTCCCCCACACGGAGGAATCCTTTTCTGTCATAAAAGGCGACATCACAGTATTCATCCGTGAACACATAAAAATCGCGGCATCCGCTTTTCTGCATATATTCTAAAAATGCATCCAGCAGGGCGCTTCCTATTCCTCGACGGCGGTACTCCTTACGAAGAATGAAAAACACCAGTTCTCCGTCAAAACGGCGGCGCAGCGCCTCCAGCATTTTTTGATCTGCCTGTTCAATCTTTTCCGATCCGGCCAAATATGCCCTTGCCTGCGATGAAAAAAACAGAAGAATTTGAAGTGCAATGAAATGGAGCCTGTATCGACGCATTTGTGCTTCATGGCAGTTCCTTTGTTTATTACAGCGACCCAACAGAACACCGGCACACTGTCCATTTAACACAGCGGCTGCAGAAAAGGTGTGATCCATCAGTGCGGCATACCAGTAGGCCCTGGACACAAGGCGGGCTATACGCGGGCTTTTATACCGCTTATAGTAACCCCATGTCTCCGCAATCGCTTGTACAAGCACTCGATAATCCTCCCGGCGCACCTGTCTGATTTCCATCCCGTCCGGCGCCATAACGGCATCCTCCTTCCGATAGAAGCTCTCCCGTTTGGAAAGCTCTTCTGATGATATTGTAGCGATCCTAATTCTAGAAGTCAACAAATCTTGCGGTAACTTGTTAATTTTATATGAATCCCCTTTTTTTAAGATTTGATTAAGCTTCCCCGCCTATAATATTTCCTGAGCTCATACGATACTATTATGCAACGAGGTGAATTTCTCCGTGAAATTTGTAAAAAAACTTTTTTCCTGTCTTTTGGCTGCCTGTGTTCTTATTTTTTCGGGAGCAACCCATGTAGCTTCCGAATATTCTCTTATGTCTGTGGGGAGTATCTCCGATCTTCCTTCCAAGGTGGTTTCCGAGCTGGAGCTGACCTCCGGCGTTGTAACCAGCGAAGAAGTGACCCGCGCCCAATTTGCGCAGCTTTTGCTCAACGCTTCCTCCTACAAAGGAGAAGCTGCTGTCGACTCCCGTTATGCCATGTTTGCAGATGTCCCCTCTAGTCATACATATTTTTCAGCTATCTGCACGGCTGCCAGAGAAGGATGGATGACCGCTTATCTTGACGGTACTTTTCGCCCTGAACAGCCTATCACATTGCGCGAAGCGCTTAACGGTCTAATCTCCTTGCTTGGATATCAAAGTTCCGATTTCACCGGCGGCCAGCTCACCCGCACCTCCGTCTACTCTTCGTCGGGCCTGCTTGACGATGTGACAAAAGGGCTCGATGGTACGCTCTCTTCCGCCGACTGTGTGACGCTTCTGTATAATTTGATGAAGGCCGATACCCATACCGGCCAAACGTACGGCACATTATTCGGATGTCAACTCAATTCCGACGGGGAGATCGATTACATCTCTCTTCTGCAAACCCATGAAAATCGCATTGTTGGCCCTGTGGAAGTAGACAGCGACGATCTGGGGGACGTGATCCCCTTCTCGGAGGATAAGGCAACGGTATTCCGCGACGGAGAAATCAGCAATATCGACGACGTAGACGAGGGCGATTACGTCTTTTACAGCACCAAAACTCGTACCGTTTGGGTGTACAGCGAAAATATTGTCACGGGAACTGTGACAGGAATCGGCTGTGATATAAACGGCTCCCTTCTGCCAACCGCTCTCTATGTGGATGGCACAGCTTTTGCAATCGATACGGATGAAATGCGCTATGAATTCTCTAATTCCAACGTGCGCGTGGGCGACGAGGTCACTGTGATTTACGACACCGAGCCATCCGCCGACGGTTCTGAAGACAGCAACATCCTTCGCGGATATATTATTTACTAAGCGGTGCGGAAGGGGATTTTTCTATGGATGACAAACAAACAAAACGGACTCCCTTCGCTTTCATCAAGACTATCTTTCAGAAAAAATGGGTGCGTGTGCTTCTGGTTCTTGTAATTCTTGCGGGGGCGGCCTATGTGATTCTTCCCCGTGTGATAGCCTTTCGTCAGCCTTCACCGGAGGATTCCGGAACCGTTCGTACTGCCACCGTAGAGCGCCGCACCATTGAGTCTTCTATGACGGGATCTTCCACTCTAGCAGCTCTAGACACTTATGAAGTTACGGCCACGGTTACGGGCGACGTTATCGAAGCAAACTTTGAAGAAGGAGATACGGTGGAAAAGGGCGACGTTCTCTATCGTATCGATACCGAAGACGCCGACGAGCAGATCGAAACCGCCCAAACGAATCTTCAGCGGATGCAGGATCGCTATAACGACGCTTTAGAGGATTACAACGAAGCCGCTCAAACGTACGAAAGCCTAAATTATACCTGCGAAGAGTCGGGCTATATACAGACGCTTTACATCGAGGCGGGAGATACCATCCAAAACGGTACAAAAATCGCTGATATTTACGACGACCGTACCATGATCTTAAAAGTTCCGTTTCTCTCTAGCTATGCACAGCAAATAGAATCCGGTATGCAGGCGCAGGTAACCGTTTCTGAAACGAACGAAACGCTCTCCGGCACCGTTTCTTCTGTCTCTGCTATGGATCAGACGGCCAATGGGGGCAGTATTGTGCGGACAGTTGAGATCCAAGTAGCAAATCCGGGCGGTCTTTCTTCTTCCAGCACAGCTTCAGCTTCTGTGGACGGAATGCCCTGCAGCGGCGACGGCACTTTCTCCCCTATTTTACAGGCCGAAATCACTGCCGATTGCAGCGGCGAAATTGCGGCGGTTACCATTGAAGAAGGCAGTCTTGTGGGGGTGGGCGACACTCTCTTTACGCTCGACAGCGATTCGGTACAAGATCAACTCGAGAATGTAAAAAATGCTCTTGATACGGCACAGGAAAATCTCGAGGACGCACAGACCCAGCTGGAAAATCAACAGGAGCGTCTGGGTGATTATGAGATCACCGCCCCGATCTCCGGACAGATCATTTCTAAAATTTCTAAAGTGGGCGATACGCTGGGCGCTTCTAACGGCTCCTCTACCAACACCATGGCGCTCATTTACGATATGTCTGCTCTTACTTTTGAAATGAGTGTGGACGAAATGGATATTCTCGACGTGCAGGCCGGTCAGGAGGTGGAGGTTACTGCCGATGCTCTGGAGGGCCAGACCTTCACGGGCGTTGTGACAAGCGTGAGCCTGAGCAGCTCTTACAGCAATGGCGTGACGAATTACCCCGTTACCGTGCGTATTGATGATACCGGCGACCTTCTTCCCGGTATGAATGTAACAGGTAAAATTATTATAGAAAAGTCCGAAAACGCGCTTTCTATTCCGGTAGAATCACTCCTGCGCGGCAATCAGGTTTATGTACAGGACGACAGCGTTACAGAATCCGTCGACGGCGTTCCGGCGGGGTTCCGCGCTGTGGAAGTGGAGACCGGACTAATCAGCACCGACTACGTAGAAATTCTCAGTGGATTGGAAGAAGGCGACGTTGTTTATATTGACTCGACCACTTCCACTGGCGAAAACACTGGTATGATGGGTATGCCCGGCGGTATGGGCGGTGGTATGCCTAGCGGTGGTATGAGCGGCGGTATGCCCAGCGGTGGCATGAGCGGCGGAAGACCTAGCGGCGGTGGTATGGGCGGGGGCCCGGGAGGCGGATTCTAATGAAAAATATTTTTTGCAGAAATAAAATTTTACAGACTTCCGTCCCGCACACAGCTCCCTCTGATGCGCATCGCAGTATTTCTAAAAAGGATGTGCCGCTTATCGAGCTGCGCGATATCTACAAAATCTATCATATGGGCGATATGGACGTACACGCCAGCGACGGTCTCTCCTTGAAAATTTACCGCGGCGAATTTGTCTCTATTGTCGGCAAATCCGGCAGCGGAAAATCTACCATTATGAATATTATCGGCGCACTGGACATTCCTACCTCCGGACAATATATTCTGGGTGGGCAAGATGTAAGTACTATGAAGGACGATCAGCTCGCAGAAGTGCGCAATAAGACCATTGGTTTTATTTTTCAGCAGTATAACCTGTTGCCCAAACAAAACCTTCTGGAAAATGTAGAACTTCCTCTTGTCTATGCGGGGGTAGGAAAAAAGGAACGTGAACAGCGCGCTCTCAAATCACTTGAGAAGGTAGGGCTGGGTGACAAATGGCGTTACTTTCCGCTTCAGCTTTCCGGAGGACAACAGCAGCGTGTTTCTATTGCACGCGCTCTTGTGGGAAATCCTTCTCTCATTCTTGCCGACGAACCCACTGGCGCGCTCGATTCCCGTACCAGCCGCGATGTGCTGGATTTTCTCAAACAGCTGCACGACGAGGGAAATACCATCGTTATTATCACGCACGACAGTTCTATCGCCCTTGAGGCGGAGCGGGTTGTACGGATTCAAGACGGAAACATTACTTTTGACGGGAGCGCGGATGAATATGGGGTAATCATTTTGACTTGCAATCTAAAGCATCCTGAGCAGCAAGATGCGCTCCTTTCTTACGATGCTTGGCATTATTATCGGCGTTGCGTCCGTGATTATTCTTGTCAGCCTCATGGAAAGCATGACGGATTATATTTCTGACAGCTTTTCCGATTTGGGAACGGATCAGATCAGCGTCTCTGTCACCAATACCAGTACACGCAGTATTGATCCGGATGATATGTACGCTATTCTCGAAGAAAACGACGATCTCTTTACAACTATGAGTCCAACCGTCACCGTCGGGGGCCAGCTTAAAAATGGCTCGGAAACTTCCTCTACCGCGTCTATTCGCGGCGTAAGCGAGGATTATATGACTGTTGGCGCTTATACTCTTTCGAGCGGCCGCTTTATTCAATATTCCGATATTCTCTCGCGTCAGAAAGTGTGTGTCATCGGAAGCTATGTGGCGCAGTCTCTCTATTTTGGAGAAAGTCCCCTTGGGCAAACGCTCAAAATCAACGGAGAAGCCTACACCATCGTGGGTGTTTTGGAAGAAAAAGCCGACTCGGAGGAGGGATCCTCCGACGACTGTGTCTTCCTTCCTTATTCCTCGGCAACCAAACTGACCCGCAGCGCCGACATCTCCAGCTATACCTTTATTGTGCGCGATACCAATACAATGGAGTATTGCAAATCGATTCTCAAAAATGATTTGTTTGAGGTCTTTCGTGATGAGGATTTGTACGATGTCACAAGCCTGTCTGAAATGCTGGAAATGGTGGAATCCATGACTGGTACGATGACGCTTCTGCTGGTGGGAATTGCCGCTATTTCTCTGCTTGTTGCTGGTATTGGTATTATGAACATTATGCTTGTTTCTGTAACAGAACGCACACGCGAGATCGGTATCCGCAAATCCCTTGGGGCAAAACAGCACACCATTTTGCAGCAGTTCGTCATTGAAGCGGGAGTCACCAGCGCGATAGGAGGAATTCTGGGAATTTTACTCGGCAGTACTTTGACTATTTCACTGGGCGGCTTGATTGGTCTGGAAGCTATGCCTTCTCTGCAATGGATCACGATCTCCTTTTGTATTTCAGCAGGAATCGGTATCGTTTTTGGATATATGCCAGCTCGCCGCGCCGCGAAACTCAATCCCATTGACGCCCTGCGCAGTGAATAAACTATCAAAGTATTCTCCTTCTAAATTACAAGTACTTTTATTAAAAACAGGCTTCCCCGCTTAGGCGGAGAAGCCTGTAAAAATTTGCCGTATTTTTAATTCATCCGTTTCTAAGGGGCTATTTTTACGGTTTTGTTTCATGCAAAAAATTTAACAGCGGCATGAGATTTTTCCTCTCAACCCAATCATACTTTTTATCAGGAGACATCACCAGTTCCTTCAGCCACGGTTCGCAGGAAGTATCGTTCAGATGCACTGCCAATTTTTTAAAAATCCAGCACATAGCGCGGTCGCTAAAACTCATCCGGCTCTCATCCCATGCGCCGCGGCCGTAAAATATCGGAATATCGGCAAGGGGCCCTGTAAGATTATTTTTCTTGAGATGTTCGATATTTTCGGGATCATACGGAGAAGCCCCTACACAAAAAACCGCCACTCTTTTTCCTGTGAGTGCATGGAAAGAATTTTTTAGGTTTTTCATTCCCGCGATAGCGCCTGCATAAACGCCTCCAACAAGGATCACTGTATCATAAGACGAAAAATCAATTCTTTTACAATTTTTTGCATCCTCTACGTCACACGAATATTCCTCTCGGAGCATGTCGGCATATCTTTGGGCAGAGCCGTATTTCGAGCGGCAGAGTACCAGATTTTTTTCCATATTTGTTCTCCTTGATAGTTTGCTAATCATTTGCCTATATCGAATATAGGCAAATGCGGCTATCCACCTTGTTCGTCGTTATTCCAGACAACCATATGCCGCCGCACGCACACGGTGATGGTGGTACTGTTCGTTATTCGGCATTGTTTGGTGCATATAAACCACTGAAAAACGCTCTGACGGATCGATAGATACCCATGTTCCTGCTGCTCCAGTCCATCCGAATTCGCCTATGGATAGATTGGCCACTCCGGCGGGTCGGATCATCGTGCGAACGCCGAGACCATAGCCATAGCCCTCATTATAAAAGTTTTCAAAATCGCGCTGCTGTGCGGCATTGAGCATATTCGCACGCATAAGATCTATCGTCTTTCGGCCGATAATCCCTCCGCCGCCGCACGCAAGTGCTTGGGCAAATTTTGTGTAGTCGCGTGGTGTGGAGAATAGTCCGGCCCCTCCGCCTTCATATATAGCCTCAGGTTCATGATTTTGGTCGAGAGCACCTTGGATAGCTGTAAACGATCCATTTTGCTCTGGACGATACATCCGGATCATCCTTTCCCGAATATTTCCAAAATAGCGGTAACCGGTGCTTTCCATTCCCAGCGGATCAAAAATCTCTTTTTTCAAAAATTCTCCCACTGTCATCCCAGAAACCTTCTCAATAAGCGCCGCGACCATCTCATGGCCAAATCCATACGTCCAATGCGTACCCGGATCATACCGCAGAGGTACGGCCGCCATGGCGCAGACATCTTCCTGAAGCGTATATTTTCCTTTTTGGGCAAGCTCCGCACGCACTTGCCGCATCTTCTGCTCCGTGTAAGAATCTCCATTGGCATAAGGGATCCCCACTGCCATATTAAATGTATCTCTCACAAGAATTGGATTTTTAGCCGGACGCAGCCTTACTCCGCCGTTAGGCGTAACCTCGGCCACCTGCATATGGAAGTATTCCGGAAAATAATCCGAATAAGGGTCATTGAGAAGAAATTCTCCTCTCTCGAAAAGGATCATTGCCGCCGTACACACGATCACTTTTGTCATGGAAAACAACCGAAATACCGTATCCTCTGTGACAGGCCGGCCCGATTCCAAATCCGCTTTTCCGTGGTATCCTTCATAAAGGATCTCTCCATCGCGCGCTACAATACACGCGCACCCAGGAACCGTGTTCTGAGAAAACCTTTGCAAAAGACGATCTAAATTTTCAAATTTTGCCATGCTGTTTGCCTCCCCCTATTTAATTTTCACTCGTAACATTAAACTTTCAACATATTAGCCGTTATCTTCGATCATTTTTTCAAACTGTAACCGCGTTTGCTCTAAAAAGCGCTTCCATTCACTGGGATCTACAAACGGATTTTCTCCCTGCGGGTTTTGCAGCTGTTTCTCTCTCTTTTCCAGCGTATGGTTCTGGTTCGTGTGGTTGCCAAGGGTGATATCCACTTTCTCCCCTTTCACTTTGGCAAGACTTTCCAGAAATTTTTCGCGCCGCTCTTCTCCACCATATTTATCAAGAAAGGTTCTGCAAAGCGTATTGAGTCCCGCTCCGCCGAAAAGTCCAGCTGTCAGTTTCCTTTCACCGCAGTTGATATCAAAGAAAAACGACATCACACCGTCAGTATGACCCGGGGTAGAAACGGCGCGGATCACCGTATTTCCTAGTTCTATACAGTCACCGTCTCGCAGCTGCACATCCGGTACAAACGGCTCCAAATAAGCGTATTTACAATCCCCTATAAGAGCAAGTTCCGGCCGATTACGAAACATTTTGGCATCCGCCTCACCAAGAAAAGTCTTTGCCCCAGAAATTGAGGCAAGCAAAGCTGTAGCTCCAAAATGATCAAAATGGCCATGGGTATGTAGAATATACCGGATATTTTTTGGATCAAAACCCGCCCGCCAGATGGAATCAATCAAAATGGATGCCGTGGTGGGATAGGTTGTGTCAATTAATATAAGGCCGTTTCCAGTGTCAATAAGATGTGCACCGACATCCTTATTTCCGACAAAATATAGGCCGCCACATATTGCAAACGGCTCCACACGGTACATCTGCGGATAACGATAAAAATGTTCATGAGCCTGCAAATCGAACTCATATTTTCCTGCCATTACAATTCGCCTCACTATATGTACGTATATTTGTTATTATACTATAATTTTTTTCAAAAAAAACATATTTTTTTAAAAATTTTAACATTTTTCTTTTTTAAAATAAAAATTTTATAAAATTGCTCTAAAATCTTTTAAGAATATTTTTTTTTATACCTCTTAAAATTAATATATGATAATGAACCGGATTTCTAAATAGTGATATGATAAAAAGCAGAATTGCACAGGAGGAGTTTTATGGTTATTCGCGATTTTTTAACAGATTATCTTAAAATTGAAAATCCTCAAATTGTCTCTGATTTTTCTGCTTTAGCGGAAATCCGTCATGTTCATAAAGGTGAACTTATCTTTCAAGAAGAGCAGGAACCTACTATGGTTGCATTTATCATAAACTGTATTCTTCGTGGCTTTTTTGTTGATTGTACAGGAAAAGACATTACTGACTGCTTTTGTTGGAAATTCGGCGAACCGGCCGTACCTACATTGCCTTTGAACGCGGCCGCTAAGATTAATATGGAAGCCATTCGAGAGGGAGATTTACTATGTTTTCCTGTTGCTCCTGTGATTGATTTACTAGAAAATGACAGCTCTATCACCCGATTGTATAACTCTATGCTTTTGCTGTCGCTGCATAAGCATATCACTACTAAAAAGATGTTGTATCAATACACAGCTGTACAGAAATACGAATGGTTCTTGCGCGAATATCCAGGTCTGGATGGGATAATCAGCAGCAAATATATCGCTTCATTTCTTGGTATCACTCCTGTTACTTTAAGTAGGGCGCGGCGAGAAATACGCGAAAAAAAAGCATTAGAAACCTTGGATGGTTCCTTTTCAAAGCCATGACTTCTGGAAAAGTATATAGCAGATATTCTGTTACGGAAAATTTTTAATTTTTGGTTTGCGTATAAAAATTCTAAATAATGATTGGGATGAGTAAGGGGTTTTTTATGGACACTTTGCAGCAGCTTGCCGATTTTGTACGAGAAAGCCATCGGATTGTTTTTTTGGGTGGTGCGGGCGTTTCTACAGAAAGCGGTATCCCCGATTTTCGCAGTGAGGACGGGTTATACCATCAACAATTCGAGTATCCGCCGGAAACCATCTTGAGCCATACATTTTATAAGCGCTATCCTGAAATATTTTTTGACTTTTACCGTCAAAAAATGCTTTGTCCTTCTGCTAGTCCAAACGATGCTCATAAAAAACTTGCCCAGTGGGAACAACAGGGGCGCCTGCTTGCTGTTATTACACAGAACATCGACGGTCTTCATCAGGCGGCAGGCAGCCGGAACGTACTAGAGCTTCACGGCTGTGTGCATCGCAATTACTGCGAAAAATGTCGGAAATTTTATCCTCTTTCATTCATTCTTTCCTCACAAGGAGTTCCTCGCTGCTCTTGCGGCGGAATCATCAAGCCAGACGTTGTTCTGTATGAAGAAAATCTCGATTCATCGATCTTAGAACGTTCCATCCAAGCAATCCGCAGCGCCGATCTACTGATCGTCGGCGGCACCTCTTTAGCTGTTTATCCGGCTGCCGGGCTGTTGCAATATTACGAGGGAGACAGACTCGTGCTGA
>CALWIX010000056.1 GCA_944380825.1 uncultured Clostridia bacterium
ATATTGATCGATGAAATTAAAACGACCACCCTCCCACTGTCATCCCTTACAGAAGAGTTCCAACAGGTTCACTGGGCACAGGTGAAGTGCTATGGTTACATCTACAGTGTTCAGAATGGCTTAAAAAAGATTGTTCTTAGGCTTACTTATTTTCAGGTGGACACAGAAGAAATACGGCAATTTTATAAGGAGTTTTCTGCTGGAGAGCTGGAAAATTTTTATTTAGATCTTCTGCGTCAATACGAGCCATGGGCCCGTTTTCGAATGGAGTGGGAAAAAATCCGCATAACTTCTGCAAAAGAGATCCCATTTCCTTTTCAGCAGTATCGCTACGGCCAAAGAGAGATGGTGGTAGCCGTTTATCGCGCTGTCCAGCATGAAAAACGGCTATTTTGTCAAGCTCCAACAGGAATCGGAAAAACCATTTCTGTACTCTTTCCGTCCATTAAAGCGATGGGAGAAGGATTAGGAGAACGGATTTTTTATTTAACTGCTAAAACTATTACACGTCAGGCAGCTATGCAAGCGCTGTCTCTTCTCTATGAAAAAGGCCTGAAGATGAAAGTAATTGTGCTGACAGCGAAAGAAAAAATCTGTTTCCGTCCGGAAACAACCTGCAACCCGGATGACTGTCCCTATGCTAAAGGGCATTACGATAGAGTAAATGACGCTGTCTTTCGCTTTTTACAACAAGAAGATTTTTTCACTCGTGAAAAGATAGAGCAGTGGGCGGATGTGTGCCATGTATGCCCATTTGAATTTTCTTTGGATCTCTCTCTTTGGTGTGATATTATTATCTGTGATTATAACTACTTGTTCGATCCAGTAGTCTATTTAAAACGTTTTTTTGATCGGCCAAAGTCAGACGCCGTCTTCCTTATCGACGAAGCACACAACCTTCCGGACAGGGCGCGGGATATGTATTCTGCCGAACTGAAAAAATCCGACTTTCTAGCGCTGAAACGAAAGGCTAAGGACGCGGGACAGAAATCGCTTTCTCGCGTTCTCGAGCATGTCAATAAAGAGATGCGGCAGTTCAAAGCTTTCTTGGAAGGGGAAGAAAAAAACTTTACGCAAAAGCAACTTCCCGAAAATTTTATCTCGGTGCTTCAACGAACTGCTTCCCATATAGGCGAATGGCTAGAAGAATATAAAACTCACGATCTGCGCAGCGAGGTGCTTACCCTCTTTTTTTCCATTCGTTTTTTTCTTCGAATTGCAGAGCTTTACGACGAACATTTTATTACTTGCATTAATCAACGCGGCAGCGATGTGATTTTGCGGCTTTTATGTTTGGATCCTTCTAAGCTTTTGAACATCTGTATGGCTCGCGGCAGAGCGTCCGTCCTGTTTTCGGCAACACTTTCGCCTATAAAATATTTTACAGAGATCTTAGGCGGTGGTGAAGACGCGCTGCATTGTATACTGCCCTCACCGTTTCCCCAAAAGAATAAGGCTGTGTTCATTGCAGGACGAGTTAGCACCAAATATAAAGATCGAGAGAGAAGTCTCCCTACCGTTTCGGCTTACCTTCACGAAATGGTTTCAGGAAAAGTTGGAAATTATATGGCTTATTTTCCATCGTATCTTTATATGCAGCAAGTTGTCGAACATTTTCAGACTACCTATCCGCAGATTCCTCTTCTCATTCAACAGCCTGATATGGACGAATCTCAGCGAGAAGAGTTTTTGGAGAAATTTCAGAAGGAAAGCCAACAGACACTTTTAGGATTTTGCGTTTTGGGAGGAATTTACGCAGAGGGAATCGATTTGGAAGGCGATCGTTTAATCGGATCTGCGATTGTCGGTGTAGGCCTTCCTCAGGTTAACTGGCAGCAAGAAATTCTTCGAGAATATTATCAAGAGGCCAATCACTGCGGTTTTCAGTTTGCCTATCAGTATCCGGGGATGAATAAAGTGCTTCAAGCAGCTGGCAGAGTGATTCGTTCTCCGCAAGATAGGGGAGTAATCCTTTTAATTGACAGCCGATTTGAAACCGCTGGCTATCGCTGCTTATTCCCTGCTCATTGGAATGATGCCATCTCCGTAACATCCGCAGAAGATTTTCAAAAAAAACTTCGCGATTTTTGGTGTGGAGAGGATATTATATCAGCTTCCTCATTTTAATAATTTTTTATATAATAAGGAAAGGGTTTGAAGAACATGGAACATTATTTTCATCCTGAGATTGAGTGTGCATCTCGGGAACAAATCAGAGAGTGGCAAAATGAGAGGTTTTTAAAAACCTTTAAACACGTTTATGAAAATGTTGAGTATTACCGCAACAAAATGAAAGAAAAGGGTGTAGAGCCTGGAGATATCCAATCTCTTGATGACTTACATAAACTTCCGTTTTTGACGAAAGATGATCTGCGTGAAGCGTATCCTTATGGTCTTCTTGCAACGCCTTTAAGCAATTGTGTGCGTATCCAGTCTACAAGCGGTACAACGGGAAAACGTGTGGTCGCATTCTATACACAGCACGATTTGGATCTTTGGGATGATTGTTGTGCCCGCGCTATTTGTGCTGCCGGCGGAACAAAAGACGATGTTGTTCATGTGTGTTACGGATATGGTCTGTTTACGGGAGGTCCGGGTCTAAATGGTGGCTCCCATAAGGTAGGATCGCTTACTCTACCAATGTCTTCTGGCAATACGGATCGTCAAATCCAGTTCATGTGCGATCTTGGTTCTACGATTCTCTGCTGCACGCCTTCCTATGCCGCCTATCTTGCGGAAAGCATTTGTGAAAGAGGACTGCGTGATCAGCTCAAACTGAAAGCTGGTATCTTCGGTGCGGAAGCTTGGACGGAAGAAATGCGTCGTGATATTGAGCAGAAGCTCGGAATTAAAGCGTATGATATTTATGGTTTGACAGAGATTTCTGGCCCCGGTGTTTCGTTTGAATGCAGCGAACAGACTGGAATGCATATTAACGAGGATCATTTCATCGCTGAAATTATCAATCCTAAAACCGGCGAAGTTCTCCCGGACGGTGAAAAGGGCGAGCTTGTTTTCACAAGCATCACCAAAGAAGCATTCCCGCTTATTCGCTATCGTACGAAGGATATCTGCGTCTTGTCGCATGAAAAATGTTCTTGCGGACGTACTTTTGTCAAGATGACCAAACCTATGGGACGCAGTGACGATATGCTTATTGTCAAGGGAGTGAACGTATTCCCGTCCCAGATCGAAACGGTTCTGCTCAATAAGGGGTATCCAGCAAACTATCAGATTGTTGTCAGCCG
>CALWIX010000057.1 GCA_944380825.1 uncultured Clostridia bacterium
CCAAAATTTCAGTTTCGATGGGCATAGCCCCGATAATTCCAATCATAAAATAGCTCCTCATATTTCATATGAATCGACGGTGTTATTGAGCCCGTCGCGCAGCCTGCGTAAGAACAGGCCTATCTGAACGGTACAGAGAACCACCCAAGTTCCCAACAGCAAGATGACAAAAACGGAAAACGCAAAGCGGATTTCTTCTTGATTGGCTGCATAGTACGTCAGCACCCAGAAAATCGCGGCGGCCAAAGCGTTCACCCCACCGAGCGCTGTGCGGATATATCCGAATAATTCGATCCGAATAGAGTCTTGCAGAGACGGCGGGGTATGCACGACCTGAATTGTCGAAAATCGCCAGATCAGCAATGAGAGAAAAACAATCAATACGGCTGGCGCCAAAAGCATCCACTGTCCCGCCATCTCAAAATGTGATGAAAACGGCAAGTTCCAAAGTACAAACGTCCATCCTTGAAATTTTTTCCACACAATTGCCAAATACGCAAAATATCCTGCCGCAAGCAAAAAAGAAACGGTGATGAGCGCTTTTTGCCCGCTGGAAAAAGGTAACCGCATCTTCATCCGCCAGTTCTCCTTTCTTTTCATAAATTACGCTTTTATTATAAAACACCGTTTGCCAAAAAGCAACCAAACGAATAGAGGATAAACCAATTTTATTGGAAAAAAATTACAAAGTTGTCCTTAAAAAATAATTCTTTATTTGAAAAATAAACAAAAGATGGTATATTATAATGAATTTTAAGGAGATTTTTCTACAGAAAAGGGATTTCTCAGCAAAAAAAGGAAAGGATGAAACAAAAATGCAAAAAAGGATGATTAGTCTGCTGTTGGCCGTGTGTATGGCAGTAGGGCTTTGCACGGGGCTGACTGTCGGTGCGAAGGAACTGGGAATGACGCAGGCCGCCGTCATTGGAGCGCAGCCGGAAAGTGAAGAAAAACCGTTTAAGGTATATTTGAGCCCCTCCTCGCAGTTTGCAAACAAATACGTCAACGGCGGCGATGAGGAATTGTACATGCGTCAGGTGGCCATTGCCATGATTCCCTTTTTAGAAGAAAGGAATATTGACTACGTTCTAGCAAAAGAGAAGAGAGCGCTGCCGGAGAATCAGTGGGGAAATATTCTTTATATGCGCGCTCAAGAGGCCTACGATACAGGCTGCGACGTGTATTTGGCGATTCATTCCAACGCAACTACTGCCGATAAGGCAGGCACCGTCTGCGGTACGCGGATTTATTATTATACTCCCAACGCCGAAAGCCTGCGCTGGGCCCAAATTACGCAGAAAAACTTTGTGTATCCCGACAAAACGAATATCCTTCTGGCTACAAACGATAAGCTAATCGATATGCGTACCCCCAAGATGCCGTCTATTCTAGTAGAAACGGCGTACCATGATAATGTTTCCGACGCAAACTGGATTAAATCAAATATTTATGAGATCGCGAAGAGTCTGGCCGTCTCGGTGGCTGAATACCGAGATGCAGTATATGCGCAAAAGGAGGGACAGGAATCCGGCGTGCAGCAAGGTGTCTCCGGAACGCCGGTGGTAACGCCAGACGTGGGACTTTCCGGTCTTCAGACAAATGTTTACGGACCGATTTACGGCATTAAGTTTTCATAATAATCCCCAAAGAGGCGAATCAGCGCTAGGCTGATCCGTCTCTTTGCGTTGTTGCAGAAAAACGGATGTTACGGCTGTTTACCCAAATAAGCCAAAATACCGCCGTCTACATAGAGAATGTGGCCGTTCACAAAGTTGGAAGCTTCTGACGCAAGGAATACAATGGGGCCTTTGAGATCGTCCACCGTACCCCAGCGTCCGGCGGGGGTTCTGGCGCACAGAAAGGTTTCGAACGGGCTGGGGGAGCCGTCGGGCTGCGGCTCGCGCAGAGGAGCCGTTTGTGGGGTAGCGATATAGCCAGGGCCTAGGCCGTTGCATTGGATGTTATAAGCACCATACTCGCTGGCGATATTTCGGGTAAGCATTTTGAGCCCGCCTTTCGCCGCAGCGTATGCAGAAACCGTTTCGCGGCCCAGTTCGCTCATCATACTGCAAATATTGATAATTTTCCCGCCGCCCTTTTGTATCATACTAGGCAAAACGGCTTTAGAGACAAGAAAAGCCGCTGTAAGGTCTACATCTATAATCCGGCGGAAATCGGCTGTATCCATTTGGATCATAGGCACGCGTTTGGTGATTGCGGCGTTGTTGACAAGGATATCGATTCCGCCCCATTCTTTTTGCAGCTTATCTACCATTTGCACCACCGCCGTCTCGTCGGTAACGTCGCACAAAAACCCCTTTGCGTCAATACCTTCGGCGTGGTAAGCCTGCAAAGCCGTTTGCAGATGTTCTTCACTGCGGCAGTTGAACGCGATTTCTGCCCCTGCTTGGGCGAGAGCTTGGGCTGCTGCGAACCCAATGCCATAGCTTCCGCCCGTTACGAGAGCGGTTTTGCCTTTAAGGCTGAAAGAATCTAAAATCATACAAAGTCCTCCTTTTTATATGTCCCAGATAGCTGCTTGCTGTAAGTCGTTTCTTTCTATTTCAGAAAAGCGGTAATAGATACTTTATCCCTAACTCTTTTTAGCACACCGCAATGGAAGACAACATTTTTAAAAGACGATCTTACGTTAATGTACCATTTTGTCAGAGGATTTTTACGTTTAGCCCATAGCTTGGATAGAGACTTTTTTTATTCCTGATTGACAAAGAGGGCAATCCGCGGTAGAATATAGAAGCCGTCTCCTGCCATAGAAGATTTGTCATTATATGCCAGCAGGATAGAGAACTGCTTTCCTAAAAATGAAATCGTTCGAATCAGTATGTCTTTTAAAATTTAATATTTTCTGTATACGCCTCCGTAGTTAAATGGATATAATAAACCCCTCCTAAGGGTTAGTTGTGAGTTCGATTCTCGCCGGGGGTGCCAAAAAACACCGCAAGCCGCTTTTTCGTGGGTTGCGGTGTTTTTATACTATGAACTTTTCACTATACCCAAGAGTTATAAAAAGCTTTAGCGATGAGTAAGAAATAAAATTTTTTATCAAAAAAGTACAGTCTGCCAACTGCAAAAAAAGTATTAAAAAGAAGACAAAACGCATAAGATCTTATAATAACAATAAGTTTAGCATATATGACAGGGAACTGCAAATATCCCGTTATCTTTGCACTGAAGGAATGTCGCCACTCTCAAGCGGAGCCGAACGCTTGAACGTCCCGCTGCACCGCAGATACCAGTATATAAAAAATGTCTTTTGCTTTCAGGTGCATGCTTATCTATCATACCGAATGATTCTTCCTGTCTTTCTAGCAAAAGCGGATAAAACTTGCCGGTTGTTAAAAGGCGCTCTTCCCCTCTTTGGGGAAGAGCGCCTTTTGAGATGTCGTCATCCTATTATACAGGAGTACACAGCATCTCCTTTTATTTATGGTGGGGGAAAATAACGCGGATCAGAGTGCCCTCGCCGGGTGTGCTGGAAAGGGAGATTTTGGCTCCGTGCAGCATGGCGATATGCTTTACGATAGCAAGACCTAGACCGGTACCGCCGGTAGCCTTGCTGCGGCTTTTATCTACGCGGTAAAAACGCTCGAATACGCGCTGCTGATGTTCTGTAGGAATACCGATGCCATTATCCCGTACCGAAAGGACGGCTCCCTCAGGAGTATCCTGCACCGAAACTACTACCTTGCCGCCAGCATGGTTATAACGGATAGAATTGTCGCACAAGTTGGTACACAGTTCTGTAATTAAGCCGGGATCGGCCTGTACTTTGGCGGAGCTGCCCTCGCACAGCAGCGTGATATAAGATTTCTGCGCGCTGACCTGCAGATCGTTTACGCATTCCCGAGCTATTGTAAGCAGATCCGTGTCTTCAAAATGGGCGGCAAGCTGAGGCTCTCCGTCAGCGCTGTCCAACTCGCTGAGCTTAATAATATCCCCGATCAGGCGCAGCAGACGGGCCGATTCCTTGCGGATGCGAGCGGCAAAACTCTTGACATCCTCCGGTTTGGCAATACCCGTTTCAATCAGCTCCGCATAGCCGGAAATGCTTGTCAAAGGTGTTTTGAGTTCGTGACTGACATTGGCGGTAAATTCGCGGCGCAGTTTCTCGCTGCTCTTGCGGGTCTGTTGATCCTGCTGAATTGCCTTTGCGAAGGGTTCAAGTTCTATATAAGGGACCGTATCACCGATGTTGTCTAAATCGTCGGCCATTTTTTCAATGGGACGTACGATACGCCGGGTTAAAAATAGGGAGAGCAATGCAGATAAAATTAAAATAAAAATACAGCTGATCATTACAGCGGGAAGGGCCTCGTTATAAATGGAGTAGAGGTTTTCCACATCGATAGCCGTGCGTAATACGGTGCCATCTTCCAAAAGAAGAGCGTAATAGTAGGTTGTATATCCCATAGTGGAAGATGTGCGTTCATCAAATCCTTCCCCTGTTTTTAATGCAGCCTGAACCTCGGGCCTCGTAAGATGATTTTCCATTACGCTGTTGGCGTCGCTTTCATAAATTACCTTGCCGTTTGCTGAAATGAGCGTGATACGGATTTCTTCGTTGTCAAAAAGGAAAAGCTCGGACGGCGAGGGCAAAAAATCGTAGGCCGCGGCGATATCAGATGCAGTAAGGGCGAGATCGTGCTGGATCTGTTTTGTAAAAACGCGGTGGAATAACGCCGTTGTAAGGCTGGCCGAAAGAAGCACCGACGCCATTCCGACGATAAAAAGATGGAAGGAAATTTTTTCCTTCATGCTCTGTTTCATACCGCATCCTCCGGTTTTTCGCTGAGCTGGTATCCCACCTTACGAATTGTGCGGATGAGGTCGCCTGCCTCGCCCAATTTTTGACGCAGGGTGCGGATGTGCATATCAACCGTACGGCTCTCGCCGGAGAAATCGGTATCCCAAACCTCGCGCATAATTGTTTCGCGGGTAAGTACTTGTTCCGGATTATGCAGGAATAAACGCAGGAGCGTATACTCCTTAAACGTGAGATCTACGACTTTATCACCTGCGGTAACGCTGTGGCGGGATTCGTCCATACAAATAGGACCAAACGACAGCTGTGTTTCTGCGGCTGATTTCTGTTCGGAGCGGCGCAGCACAGCCCGCACCCGGCTAATAAATTCCATTATCCCGAAGGGTTTGGCGAGGTAATCGTCCGCACCGTAATCGAGCCCGCGCACTACATCGATTTCGCTGCTTTTGGCTGTTACCATAATTACAGGAATATGCTTGAGACGTACATCGGAGCGGATATGTCCTAAAATAGCGATCCCGTCGTCACCGGGCAACATCACATCCAGTACGGCCATCTGAGGTACCTGTTGTTCGCAGGCTTTCAGAAAACTCTCGCCGTCTGAAAAACCTTTTGTTTCAAAGCCGGAGTTCTGTAAAGCGTATTCTTCCAGCCCCAAAATGCTCACATCGTCTTCTACAATATAAATCATAGCTGTTCTCCTGCCTTCTTTTTACTCTCCACGCTGGGGAGCATATAGCGGTAGTGATAAAATCGAGCTCGTTGTTCAAATTCCTGCGAATTCTCTTCTTTCATTTTACTCAAATATTTGTGCGTGTCAAATTTTCCGCTGGCAGCTTCCATAAGGGCTATCGCGATGTTGCTGCAGTGATCTGCCACACGCTCGTAATTAGTAAGCAGATCCGAGAGTATAAATCCCTGTAAGATGGTATCTTCGCCGGACTGCAGACGCTGTACATGACGATTTTTGGTTTCGCGCACCAGATCGTCGATAGTATCCTCAAGAGGTTCTACTGTACGGGCTATGGATAAATCTGAATGCTGAAAACTCTCGATGGAATGATTGAGAATTTCCTGTATAGCCGATTCCAGTACAGACAGCTCCTCGCGTGTACTACCGGTAAGGTGAATCTCCTTGCCGTGCAGCTCTCTGGCGCTGCTGAGCAGGTTGACGGCGTGATCCCCGATACGCTCGAAATCGCCGATGATATGCAGCAGTACCGAAATACAATGGCTGTCCTCCACAGTAAGGCTCCGGCTGGAAAGACGCACAAGATAGGTTCCGAGCTTATCCTCATATTCGTCGATACGCTTTTCGTTTTCCGTGATTTGCGCAGCGACATCCTTGTCCCATTTATGTGTCAGCGACATAGCCTGCAGCAAAGTACTGCGGGCGAGGTTGGCCATCTCCAGCGTTTGAAAACGAGCGCGCTCTACAGCCAGCGCCGGTGTAGCCAAAAGGCGTTCGTCAAGGAGCTGGATTTTTTCAGGCTGTTTATCATCCGGAATAGTAAGAATGGCAAGATGTTCAAGCTTACTATGAAACGGCAGCATAATGCAGGCTGCAAACAGATTGAATGCCGTATGCACCATAGCGATACCCGGCTGATTGACGACGGTGTCTACAAAAGTAAAATGCAGCAAAGAATCCAGTGCATAGAATAGAATAAGGAATAGTCCGACACCAATGAGGTTAAAATAAAGATGCACAGCCGCGGCGCGGCGGGCATTGCGGTTTGTTCCCACGGCAGAAATCAAAGCGGTGATACAGCTGCCGATATTTTGTCCCATAATGATAGGAATGGCGCTGCCATAGGTGATAACCCCGGTGACAGAAAACGCCTGTAAAATGCCTACGCTGGCACTGCTGCTCTGAAAAAGGGCGGTGAGTATTGTGCCTGTGAGTATTCCCAAAATAGGATTTTTAAGTGCGGCGAGCAGCGACAGAAATTGTGGATTTCCGGCAAGCGGCTTAACGGCTTGCTCCATAGACAGCATGCCTATCATCAACACGGAAAAACCCAGCAGGACAAGCCCCCCGCTGCGCTGCCGCTCTTTGCGGAGGAACAGATATAAAATGATGCCTGCAAACGCCAGTGCGGATACAATGGTTTTTGCTTGGAAAATTTGTGTTCCAAAAGTATGGCTTTGAATTCCGGCAATACTCAGCAGCCAGCTTGTTACCGTGGTGCCCACATTGCTGCCGATAATTACCCCTACCGCTTGGTGCAGGTACATCAAACCGCTGTTGATAAGACTGACCACCATTACAGTGGTAGCGCTGCTGCTTTGAAGCACGGCGGTAACAGCAGCTCCAATCAAAAATCCTTTGAGTGGATTATCGGTCAAATGCGTTAAAATATTTTGTAGTTTATTGTCTGCTTGCTTTTCTAGGGCTTTTCCCATAATGTTCATCCCGAATAGGAAAATAGAAAGCCCGCCCAGCAAGGCAAGCACATGAAAAAACGTCATAAATCCCCTTCTTCCTACGCGTCCGTGTTTCAAAACAATTTCTAGGCCCGCCGGGACGTGTATTCACTTTCTTCCCCATAGCAGCAAGCTGCGGCCATCGCTATTTTACTATACCTATATAAGTTGTTTATTTGTATGGAATCATTGTAAGGGAACCGCTGTAAAATATGCGACCATATCTATGTAAAATCTATGTAAAGCCTTGCTGCAAGGCCTATTTTAAGATTTTTTTTACGAAAGCGGTTCGGTTTTTACAATTTCTTTTCTTAACCGCAGAACGTTTAACGGGAACTTTACAAAAAAATGACGGAAGTATGGTGGATAAAAAGTAATATCCGTATTATTCTGTTAGTGTACTCAAGAGAAACAAAGAAAAGTCGGTGGGACGCCGGCAAACGTAAAGGAGTATTTGAATCATGAAAAAAAGAATTGTACTGAAGGTACTTGCAGCGGCTCTTGCCGCATCGATGTGTCTTGTAGGCTGCACAAGCACAGAATCTTCCAGCAGCGAATCCCAGTCCAGTGCAGCTGCACCGGGCACGGTCTCCAGTGAAACGGGTTCCTCTCAAGAAGGGTCCGAGACAGCCGCTCTCTCCGGTAATATTTCTACCGGCGGCAGCACCAGCATGGAGCAGGTGATCTCGGCTCTGCAGGAGGGTTTTATCGAGCTTCATCCTGACGTTACCATTACTTATGATCCCACCGGAAGCGGTGCGGGTATTACGGGTGCTATGGAAGGCAGTCTCGATATCGGTCTCTCCAGCCGTGCACTGAAAGAGGATGAGACAGGTGTCACCGGTACGACTATCGCTCTCGACGGTATCTCTATCATCGTAAACAACGAGAACACCGTTACCAATCTGACTATCGACGATCTCGCGAAGATTGCCAAGGGTGAAATCACCAACTGGAGCGAGCTGGGCGGTCCTGACGGAGAGATCGTGTTTATCGGCCGTGAGGCTGGCAGCGGTACCCGTGACGGCTTCGAAAGCATTGTAGGCGTAGAGGACGAATGTGTTTATTCCGAAGAACTAACGGCAACCGGCGCCGTCATCGCGAAGATACAATCTAACCCCAACGCTATCGGATACGCTTCTCTTTCCGCTGTGGATGACAGTGTGAAGACCGTCTCCATTGAAGGTGTTCTTCCCAGCGAGGAAACGGTGCAGGACGGCACCTACCAGATTCAGCGTCCGTTCGTGTTCGTTACCAATGACAGCACCGAGCTCAGCGAGACTGCCAAGGCGTTTATGGATTTCGCCCAGAGCGAGGATGCAGATTCTTTGATTGTTGCCGCTGGTGCCGTACCGCTTGCATAAGCGGCTGCTAGGCAGCTTCCCCCTTCGCAGCAGCTTTTACTGGCTATACTCTTTGCTGCGATAATACCAAGACGATGGATACCCTTTCTTTTCATTTGACTGATTTCTCTTTTTTGTCCACAGCGGGAAAGAAGGCCGTCCCCCAGATTTCCCGCATTGTGGAGCCCCTGTCAGACCGTGTTTTTCCGAAGGCCGGAAAACGGCCGGAGGGGGCGTATTTCCGGAAATTTTGAATCTCCGGTCATTGCGTCCCGGCGGAATCCCGCCGGGATTTGCTTTGTATCTATGGGACAGTCGTTTTATCAAACAGAGGAGGAAATCCCATGAGTGTCAAAAATATCATGCGGATCAAAAATGCGATCGAAAAAGTAATGAACGCCGTCTTTTTTGTCTGCGGCATGATTGCCATTGCCAGTGTGGTGCTCATTACTATATATATGCTTCTTTCCGGCCTGCCTGCCATTGTGGAAATCGGCCCGATAAACTTCCTGTTCGGCACGGTATGGAAAAGCACAGCCAAAGAACCCAGCTTTGGAATTCTCCCCTTCATTCTTACAAGCCTCTGGGGTACGGCAGGAGCGGCTCTCATCGGCGTTCCGATCGGATTATTGACGGCCGTCTTTCTTTCGAAAGTGGCGCCGAAGAAACTAGCGGTTCCGGTCAGCGCAGCGGTAGAGCTTCTGGCAGGTATCCCCAGCGTTGTATACGGCCTTGTAGGTATGCTGGTGCTTGTCCCGGCTGTGGCGCAGGCGTTTGATCTTGCCAATGGTGCGAGTTTGTTTTCTGCTATCCTTGTGCTGAGTATCATGATCCTGCCCAGCATCATTTCCGTAAGCGTGACGGCGCTCAATGCTGTGCCGCCGGAATATGAAGAGGCCAGTCTCGCTCTAGGTGCGACAAAATCGGAAACATATTTCAAAGTAAGCGTTCCCGCCGCGAGAAGCGGCATTGCAGCCGGCGTAGTGCTGGGAATCGGGCGCGCTATTGGCGAAGCGATGGCGGTCATGATGGTGGCAGGCAACGTGGCCACTATGCCTGAGTTGTTTAAGAGTGTTACGTTCCTGACGACGGCGGTAGCGAAAGAGATGAGCTATGCCTCCGGTCTGCAGCGTCAAGCGCTGTTCAGCATTGCGCTGGTGCTGTTTATCTTCATTATGATTATCAACGGTGTCCTGAACTTCGTACTTAAGGGAGGGAACAAGAATGAAAAGTAAATCCCGCGCTTTTTGGGATGTTTTCCGCAACGGGATCGTTTACGTTGCCGCTGCGGTGACGATGCTGCTTCTTGTCGGAATTATCGGCTACGTTCTCATAAAGGGGATTCCGGAACTCAGCTGGAGCCTGATCTCCAGTGTGCCCAGCGTCATCCGCGGCGTAGAGGGGATTTTGCCCTACATTCTCAATACCGTTTATATCATCCTTTTATCGCTACTGATTGTTCTTCCTTTAGGTGTGGGAGCGGCTATCTACCTGACCGAATACGCCCAGAACAAAAAGCTCATCCGCATTATCGAGTTTACGACAGAAACGCTCGCCGGCATTCCGTCGATTATTTACGGCCTTGTGGGAATGCTCATTTTCTGTCAGCGTCTTGGTTTCCAGAGCAGTTTGCTGGCCGGAAGCTGCACTCTTGTGATTATGACGCTGCCGACGATTATCCGTACCACCCAGGAGAGTCTCAAGGCTGTGCCAGAAAGCTATCGCGAGGGTGCCTTGGGGCTTGGTGCGACAAAATGGCGCATGATCCGCACCATCATCCTGCCATGCAGCGCGGACGGTATTTTGACCGGCTGTATCCTTGCCATCGGCCGTATTGTGGGCGAGAGCGCCGCGCTTCTGTTCACCGCCGGTGCCGGCAAAGTGGTTGCCGACAATATCATCGAAGCTTATACCCGCAGCGGCGCCACGCTGTCGGTGGGGCTGTATCTGTCTGCGTTTGAAGAGGGCAACTTTGACGTCGCTTGGGCGATCGCGGCCCTTCTGCTCATCATGGTTCTGCTTATTAACTCGGCGGCCCGCATTGTCCGTGCAAAAGCCGCAAAGAAACAGTGAGGGAAGATAGAATGGAAAACGGAATGGAAAATGTAACCCCTATTATTCAAACCCGCAACCTTGTTCTGCATTACGGCAGCTTTCAGGCACTAAAGGGCATCGATATGGATATTCTCCCGCAGGAAGTGACAGCGTTCATCGGCCCCTCCGGCTGTGGGAAAAGCACGTTTTTAAAGACCCTCAATAGGATGCAGGATCTCATCCCTAATGTGCGTATCGACGGTAAAGTCACCTTCCATGGCAGAGATATTTTTGACAAAGAAGTAGACGTTACATGGCTGCGTCAAAAGATCGGAATGGTGTTCCAGAAGCCGAATCCCTTCCCGATGAGCATTTACGACAACATCGCCTACGGTCCCCGTCTGCACGGTCATCCCAGCAGGGCGCAGCTTGACGAGATTGTCGAGCGTACGCTGCGCGGCGCCGCTTTGTGGGACGAAGTAAAGGATCGTCTCAAAAAGAGCGCTCTGGGTCTTTCCGGCGGCCAGCAGCAGAGAATGTGCATCGCGCGCGCCATGGCCGTCAATCCGGAGGTGATCCTGATGGACGAACCGACCAGCGCTCTGGATCCGGCCAGCACCATGAAGATCGAAGAATTGATGACCGAGCTGAAGAAAGAGTATACTGTGGTGATTGTGACGCATAATATGCAGCAGGCGGCACGTATCAGCGATAAATGCGCGTTTTTCCTTGTGGGGGAACTCATTGAGATGGGTCCGACGGAAGATGTATTCTCCCGCCCGAAGGATAAACGCACCGAGGATTACATCACCGGTCGTTTCGGCTGATTTTTATGACTGCTTTTTGTAAGGCAGGAGCGCAGAGGATGCAGTTTCTTTCTCTGTGCGGCGGTATAGGATATGTTTCGATATATGATCCATCAATAAAAGAGCCGGTAGGAGGATTTAAAACAATGAGCAACCGCAGTGAATATGATGCACAGCTGGCAAATCTGACCCGCAGCGTGCAGGATATGGGAAGCCTTGTGGCAAAAGCGGTAGACGACGCCGTTACTGCTTTGGAGAATAAAGACGTGAAGCGTGCCGAAGAAATTGTGAAGGGAGACGAAACGGTAGATCGGGAAGAACGCGCTATCGAGCATGTATGCCTGACGCTCCTTCTGCGCCAGCAGCCCGTAGCGAGCGATCTGCGTCAAGTCAGCTCCGCACTGAAAATGGTAACGGATCTGGAACGCATCGGCGACCATGCCGCCGACATTGCAGAAATCGTGCCGCGCCTGTCGAGCGATGCCATTCGGCTGGAGCCGGATATTCCGGCGATGACGCGTTCGGCCGTCAAAATGGTTAGGCTCTCTATCGAGGCTTTCTCCACACGAGATACAGCAGCTGCCGACCGTGTCATCGACATGGACGATGAGATCGACAGTGCGTTCGACGCCGTGAAACATAAACTGGCTAAGGATATGGCGGGTGGAGACGCCCAGCAGGAGGACGCCGCTATCGACCAGCTTATGATTGCAAAGTACGCCGAGCGCATCGGCGACCACGCCGTCAATCTGGCTCAGTGGGTCAAGTTCTGTGCCACAGGCCGCTACCTTGACGAGCGTATTATGTGATTTTTAGATAACGCCTTTTATTCTAATAGAGAAAAACAGAAACCTAGGCTCTTTTTTCCTCTTCGTGCCTAGGTTTCTGTTTTTGTTTTTTCAAAAATATTACGCAAAATAGGTCGGTTTTTTTCAGACCGAATTTACAAATGCACGTGGATTTGTTATAATAGTTTCATCAAAATCGCCGGACTCCGGCAAGTTTTTGCAGAAGGGGAGAATTTCGATGCTGGATAAATATTGGAAGCAGTTTAAAAGCGGGACAGACATCCGCGGTGTTGCCTGCGAAGGCGTGCCGGGGCAGGAAGTGAACCTTACCGACGAGGCGGTTGAGCGCATGGCGGCTGGTTTTGCGCTTTGGCTCGCCCAAAAAACGGGGAAGGATCCGGCGGCGCTGGCTGTTGCCGTAGGGCACGATTCACGCATTTCGGCTGATAGGATCTCTGCAGCGGTGCGTCGGGCACTGATTTGTGCGGGAATCACAGTGTATGACTGCGGTCTCGCCTCCACACCATCAATGTTTATGATTACAATAGACAAGCCGTGCGACGGATCGATTCAAATTACTGCCAGCCACCATCCCTTCAATCGCAACGGACTGAAATTCTTTACCCGCGACGGCGGTCTCGACGGCCCGGATATTGAGCAGATCCTTTCCTATGCGCAAGATAACGATGCGCCTCCTGCCTGTGATGGTGGGAAGGATATTCCTACGGATTATATGAAGGAGTACTGCGCCCATTTGCGCGATTTGATCAAGAAGGGCGTGAATGCTCAGGATTACGATCATCCGCTCAAGGGCTTCCATATTGTGGTGGACGCCGGTAACGGTGCGGGCGGATTCTATGCCAGCGGCGTCTTGGAGCCGCTGGGCGCCGATGTTTCCGGCAGCCAGTTCCTCGACCCCGACGGTCGTTTCCCCAACCATATTCCCAACCCGGAGAACGAGGACGCCATGCGTTCTGTTTGTAAGGCAGTAGTAGATGCCCACGCGGATTTGGGCGTTATTTTTGACACGGATGTGGATCGCGGCGGCGCCGTTGACGGCAAGGGTCAGGAGATCAACCGCAACCGTTTAGTGGCGATTGCCGCCGCCATTGCGCTGGAAGGCAATCCCGGCGGCACGATTGTGACCGATTCCATTACCTCAGACGGATTAAAGGAGTATATTGAAAAGACGCTCGCAGGCGTGCACCATCGGTTTAAACGCGGCTACCGCAATGTGATCAACGAGGCGCTGCGTCTCAACCGTGCGGGAGTCAACTGCCCGCTGGCGATTGAAACCTCGGGTCATGCCGCTTTGCGCGAGAATTATTTCCTCGATGACGGCGCATACCTTGTAACGAAGATCATCATTAAGATGGCGGTTCTTCAAAAAGAAGGGAAATCTCTCGAAAGCCTGCTCGAGCCTCTGGCAGAGCCGAAAGAGGCCCTTGAAATCCGGCTTCCCATTACACAGGAAGCGTTCCGTGAGTGCGGCGAACGTGTAATTGCCGGTCTGGAAGAATATGCCAAGGCGCATAATTGGCAGATAGCTCCCGACAATCGGGAAGGAATCCGCATTTCCTTCGGCCCTGACAAGGGCGATGGATGGTTCCTTCTGCGTCTGAGTGTCCATGATCCGATTATGCCCTTGAATGTAGAAAGCAACGTAGAAGGCGGAAACCTTCAAATCCTCCGCCAGCTCGCCGAATATTTCGACACCTGCGAAGGACTCGATCTCACCCCTTTGCATCAAGTGCTTTAATATAGGGGCGTTTCCCCGAACTTCGGCAGGGTGGGCAAGGCCTGTCTCCGCGCCGGAGCAGGGGGCAGACCTCTGAACTGAGTCGGCCGGCCGCCACGTCTGCGCATGATTAGTACAGGCGTGGCAGCCGGTTTGGCGTGGGAGCATTTGGCAGGAGAAAAAGGAGGAAACAAGATGGATCAAATTGAGATTCGAGGATTGACGGTGTTTGCATACCATGGAGTCAATCCGGAGGAAAAACGTGACGGACAAAGGTTTATACTCGATATTACAGCCGATGTGGATCTCTCGGTCCCATGTAAAACCGACTGCGTAGAAGATACGGTAAGCTATGCGAAAGTAATGAAGACAGCTATACGCGTTATGCAGGAAGCATCTTATGATCTGCTGGAAAAGGTATCGCAGCGCGTAGCCGAACAAATTTTGGAAGAGTATCGGCCCATCGAGCGTGTAGAAATTACGCTCAAAAAGCCGGACGCGCCCATCCATGCGGATTTTGATTACGTAGCCGTTCATATCGTTCGCTGCCGGGAGGAACCAGTATGAAACAGGCCGTTTTAGGCTTAGGAACAAATCTAGGCGATCGGGGCGGCAATCTGCGCGATGCCATAGATGCTTTAGGCCGTCTGCCGCAAACGGAGATTGTGAAAATCTCCCGTATTTACGAAACGGCTCCCTTCGATGTGCCGGATCTCCAAGAAAATTATTGGAATGGCTGCATCCTTTTGCGCACGGAGCTTTCTCCCCGAGCGCTGCTGGGCTGCTGCCTAGGCATAGAAGCCGCTCTGGGTCGTGTGCGTACAGGATACCACAGCGCCCGTGTCATCGATATCGATCTTTTGCTCTATGAAGGAGAGCAAAGCGACGATCCCGAACTGCGCCTGCCGCATCCGGGAATTTTACAGCGCGGATTCGTGTTGGCGCCGCTCGGGGATCTTTTCCCGGGAAAAGATGCATTTGGACTGGACTTTTCCGCCCAGTATGCATCCATTTCTCCCCAAGATGTTTGGCCCGCTCCACAAAATAATGAAAATTTCAGCTAAGCTTTTTCAAAAGCTTATGAGGGTGCGGGAGCAGAGTTACCGAAAAATAGAAAAAAGACGAAAAAGCGACCCAAAACAAAATGAGCAGGCAGGAAGCAAAATTCTGTTATGCCCTGTATGCTAAATTTATATTTTTATAAATTTTTCGACAAATTTAGAGGGCTGCTGCACTTATTGTGCAGCAGCCCTTTCGTTCATGGATTCCAATGGGTTGTAAGGTACTGAAAACTTTCCTGTGCACATAGGAAAGGATCTTTTTGCCAGGATTCCTGTTCCGCAAAGCCCCATTTGACGTCCGTTTCCTGACAAGCGCGCAAAATGGGCGGCCAATGAATTGACCCTTGACCGATAGGAACCAAAGCTTCCGTGCCGTCCGAAAAAACGGCAGCGTTTTTGAAATGCACCAAATCGACGCGCCCCGCATACCGCCGTAAAAGCTCCACCGGATCTTTCCCGGCGCGCACGGCATGGTATAAACAGATCGTAAGCTGGATATGTTCCGGTAAAAGGGCCATCAGCCGATCCACCGCACATATTCCGTCTACGGGGGCATAATCTGCGCTGACAGGGTGGAACGTGAGCGCCGTACCGGCAGCTTTGAATCGCTCTGCCAGATCGCACAGTTTTGCAGCAAAACGCTCCAATCCCTCTTGTGAGAAGTATTCCGGCGGGATACGGCTGACCGTCATATACCGGCTGCCCCACAGCCGGCTTTGCGCCAGATACCGCTCGGGGCCGGCGGCCACATCCTCGTAAAAATCCTGCATGGCGATGCAGCGCAGTTTAGACTCCTCCAGCGCTCGGGCCACGGCCTTGTCGGCAACGTCCCGAGAAATCCACTGGATCTGTAAATGACGGTAGCCGATTTGTTTCAGTTTTCTAAACGCCTCCGATACTTGTTCTTCGCTTTTTAAAAGCGGCTTCAGACTTGAAACCTGAAATCCCAGCTCCAATCAATTCACATCCTTTATACGCCCATATTCATAAGAACAATAAAAGAGATAACCCACATAAGCACCGACAAAACAAGCCCGATAATGCTCAGTACAAGCCCTGCCGTAGCAAGCCCCCGCCGGGAACTTCCGCGGCCAGTGCGTCCGGCAGAGATTCCAATACCACCGCACACCACGCCCAGAATCGGAATGTAGATCCCCAGAAAACTGACGATACCCAAAACAAGAGAAAGTGTAGCCTTATTTGCGGGATCGTGTGTCTGTACAGGCGGCGTGACATAGTTAGGTCCCTGCGGCGGATAAGCTCCCATAGCGGGAGAATATGGCATGTTGGCACCTGTCTGTGGCTGCTGTCCATCACTAGATCCCTGCGGCGGATAACCAGATCCCGGCGCGGCAAAATTCTGCGTACTGGCCTGCGGCTGCCAATTTATCCCCGGCGCAGAATATCCTGCCTGCTGTGGATATGCCGCCTGCGCGCCCGCAGCCGCGTAATAGGAGGGGGAACCGTTATTTTGAGCCAAAACGCCCAGAAGCTCCTCTACGCGTTTTTGATGCATACGCTTGGGAATAATCCCTACGAAGCCTTCATCAATGGCGCGTTCGCCCAAAAACCGAATCCAAGCTTCCAAATGAAGCACTCCGTCTTTGTAGATCATTTT
>CALWIX010000058.1 GCA_944380825.1 uncultured Clostridia bacterium
AAAAAAGGGGATCATGTTTTTGTCGGTCAGAAAATTGCCGACAGCACCGCCCGTGTCAGCGCGCCGATTCATGCGAGTGTCTCGGGCGTGGTGGCAGGAATCGAAAAGGTGACGCTTTCTGGCGGGCAGGTTCTTGACGCGGTTGTGATCGATTCTGACGGCCTGATGCAGCCTTTTCCCGATCTGCGCCCACCCGAGGTGTACAACCTTGCGGATTTAGCTGCCGCCGCGCGGGAATCGGGCCTTGTGGGCCTTGGCGGCGCAGGATTTCCGGCTTCTGTTAAGCTGGATGTACCGCCGGATAAACATTTAGATACCCTGATTATCAACGCGGCCGAGTGCGAACCTTACCTTACCTCCGACAATCGCGAGGCGCTCGAAAATCCGCAGGGAGTATTGGATGGTGTGTACACCGTCAAAAGAATTCTGGGTCTTGAGCGCGTGATCATCGCCGTGGAGAACAATAAACCGGATGTTATTAATATTTTGAAAAAAATTGCCGATAACGAGGAGATGGATCCCCAGAATCAGGTGCGTGTTTTACCGCTGCCCTCCCGCTATCCGCAGGGCGCGGAAAAGGTACTTGTACAGTCGTGTACGGGGCGCTGTATCCCCACTGGCAAGCTGCCGGCTGATGCAGGCTGTCTCGTGATGAATATTACATCCATTGCTTTCCTTGCACAATATCTCAAGACCGGGATGCCTCTGGTAAAAAAGAGGATTACCGTCGACGGCTCGGCCATTGCAAACCCGCAGAATGTCATTGTTCCAATCGGAACAAAAATCTCGGAGATTGTCGACTTCTGCGGGGGATATAAAACACCGCCCAAAAAGATCCTCATGGGCGGCCCGATGATGGGTGTGGCTCTTGCCAGCGACGATCTGCCGGTGATCAAACAAAACAACGGTATTCTCGCCTTTGGAGAGGCTGAAGCGCGGATGATGGAACCCTCGGCATGTATTCGCTGCGGAACGTGTGTGGCGGGGTGCCCGATGGATCTTGTACCTATGATGCTGGAAAAATATACATTGGCACAGGATGTAGATGCTCTCGGCCGTTTCAATATTATGACTTGTATGGAATGCGGCTGTTGTTCCTTTAATTGCCCTGCAGGCAGGCCGCTGGTACAGGCGATCCGCCTTGGAAAATCGCTCGTAAAGAAAGCTGGAGGGAAAAGCTGATGGAAAAATTGATTGTATCTTCGTCGCCGCACTTAAAAAGCGGCAGAACGACGCAGAAAATTATGCGCGACGTGCTCATCGCTCTCTCCCCTGCGGCGCTCGCCTCGATTATTTTATTCGGACCGCGCGCTTTGATGCTCATTGCAGTCTGCGTTGCATCGTGTGTGCTGGCAGAATGGGTTTGTCGTAAGGTAATGAAGCGCGACAATACCATTGGTGATTTAAGCGCGGCTGTCACGGGTTTGCTGCTCGCTTTTAATCTGCCTGTCACCATTCATCCGCTCATGGCTGTGTTTGGCAGCATCGTAGCAATCGTTGTAGTAAAGCAGATGTTCGGCGGCATCGGCCAAAACTTTGTGAACCCGGCGCTTACGGCGCGCATTGTGATGATGACCTCGTTTCCGTCAGCGATGAGCAACTGGGTACAGCCGCTTTCGTGGCTCCACTCCTCTGACGCCGTCACCACCGCTTCTCCTTTAGGAATTATCAAAGAGGGAGCCGGCGGAACATTGCCCAGCCATTGGGAACTGCTTCTGGGTATAAATGCCGGATGTCTCGGCGAAACATGTGCCATCGCCTTGATTCTCGGCGGGATTTATCTTGTGGCGCGCGGCGTTATTCATCCGGCCATTCCGCTTTGCTACATAGGAACAGCCGCTGTAATTTCCCTCATTGCCGGCCGCGATGTCGTTACGGAACTACTTACAGGCGGTTTGATGCTTGGTGCTATTTTTATGGCTACCGATTACACTACCACTCCCATCAGTTTGAAGGGCCGCATTGTGTTTGCTATCGGATGCGGGATCATCACGATGCTCATCCGTATTTACGGTTCGCTGCCGGAAGGCGTTTCGTTCTCTATTATTTTAATGAATATCCTCTCGCCGCACATTGAAAAGCTCACGCGCCCCCGTGCGTTTGGCTCCGGGCGGAAGGGAAAGGAGGCCCAGCCATGAAAATAGACGCTAAAAGCGTTCTCATCCCAACGATCACACTTTTTCTGATTTGTGTCATTGTTACGGGCCTTTTAGCTGGGACGAACGCCATTACAAAAGATCAAATTGCTGCTCAGGCTGCCGAAACGGAACGCGTTTCCCGCACGATGGTGCTTCCTTCTGCGGCTGATTTTCAGGAAAATACGCTCTCGGGCGAGGACGGCGACATTGTGTATTACACTGGCGTAGATTCCTCTGGAAATACGGCAGGCTATGTATTTACTACCGAGGCAAAAGGATACGGCGGAACCGTTCAGGTGATGACCGGGCTAGACGGTGAGGGAAAAGTTTCCGGTGTTGTAATTCTTTCCCATGATGAAACTCCCGGACTTGGCGCAAACGCTGAAAAAGAAGAATTTCGTAGTCAATATGTGGGACAATCGGTTTCTAATGCCCCGCTGAGCGTTGTGAAATCCGGTCAGGCAGGAGAGGGACAGATCCTCGCCATCACCGGAGCAACCATTACTTCTACCGCCGTCACCGATGCGGTCAATCAAGCGGTAGAACTTTATTCGCTGGTTAAGGAGGGGTGAGCATGGCAAAATCACTGATGCATGAATTTACAAAGGGAATTGTAAAAGAAAATCCGGTACTCTGCCTTGTGCTCGGCACCTGCCCCACACTGGCCGTTTCTACTTCGGCAAGTAATGCCATTGGTATGGGTGTTGCGGCTACACTTGTGCTGGTGTGCTCCAACGCGGTCATTTCGCTGCTGCGCAAAGTGATTCCCGATAAGGTACGTATTCCTGCATTTATTACCATTATTGCCGGATTCGTTTCCATTGTGCAGATGCTGGTGAAGGCATATGCGCCCGACATCGATAAAAGTTTGGGCATCTATCTGCCGCTGATTGTGGTTAACTGTATTATTCTGGGTCGTGCCGAAATGTTTGCCAGTAAAAACAGCGTTTTGCCTTCCATCCTTGACGGACTTGGCATGGGCGTTGGCTTTACGGCAGCGCTGCTTCTAATGGGCTGCATCCGTGAACTGCTCGGCGCAGGTACGCTCTTCGGAATGCCGATTACTTCTGGGTTTATGCCGCCTATCATCATTTTCATCCTGCCTCCGGGGGGATTTTTCGTCTTTGGTATGCTCATCGCGTTGGCCTCTAAACTCTCTGGACAACAGAAGAAACCAGAGGAGATCGGTTGCGCGGCGTGCCCTCTGGCGGCAAGCTGCTCGAAGCTTGTGGGATCGTGTGAGAAGGAGGCGAAAGAATAATGGCGCAGCAGATGGTTTCTATTTTTTTGGCGGCTATTTTGACCGAAAATTATATCTTAAATCAATTTTTGGGTATCTGTCCGTTCCTCGGTGTTTCCAAAAAATTAAATACCGCCTTTGGCATGAGTTGTGCTGTGACGTTCGTTATGGTGCTTGCAACGGCGGTAACGTGGCCGATTTATACGTATGTGCTTTATCCGAATAATCTGGCGTATTTGCAGACGATCGTATTTATTTTGATCATTGCCGCACTGGTACAGTTTGTGGAAACGGTGCTTAAAAAGTATATGCCGCCGCTGTATAACGCTTTAGGGATCTATCTTCCCCTTATCACCACTAACTGCGCTGTTCTGGGCGTAACGATGCTTGTTTTGGAAAAGGGAGAGTCTGATCCGACCTTTGGATATTTGCAGTCGCTTGTGAATACTTTTGGGGCTGGCATCGGTTTTATGGTGGCTATGGTCATTTTCGCCGGTGTACGGGAACGTTTGGAACTGTGCGATATTCCTAAAAGCCTGCGCGGCCTGCCGATTACACTTGTTTCGGCGTCGCTGGTAGCAGTATCGTTCCTTGGATTCCAAGGGATTGTGGACAATCTGGTAAAGTGAGGTGCTGGGCAAATGAATGAAATCCTTTTCCCCATCATTCTGGTTGCGGGGATCGGTCTAATTGCCGGTCTTGGATTGGCCATTGCATCCATTGTCATGGCGGTTCCCAAAGACGAAAAGGCCGAAAAAATTGAGGAGCTGCTGCCTGGTGCAAACTGCGGCGCTTGTGGGTATTCGGGATGCTCCGGCTATGCACAGGCTCTGGCAAAAGGCGAAGCGAAGCCAGGGTTATGCTCTCCCGGCGGAGCACAGGCGGCTGCGGCTATCGGAGAACTATTGGGCGTATCGGCTTCGGTGGAGGCTAAAACGGCTCTTGTGCACTGCTTGGGCAGCTACGATCATACCACTGATAAGATGGAATATGAAGGAATTCCTAGCTGTGCGGCAGCAGCACAGCTGGCCGGCGGAATTACAAGCTGCCGTTTTGGCTGCATGGGGCTGGGAGACTGCATGCGCGCCTGCCATTACGACGCAATTAAAATTTGTAACGGTATGGCCTCGATCGATCCCTCCAAGTGCCGCGGCTGTTCTATGTGTGTGAAGGCGTGTCCAAAAGGGCTAATAAGCTTTGTGCCTCTTAAAGCACAGGCTGTCGTGCGATGCAGTAACTGCGATAAAGGTGCGGCTACCAACAAAGTTTGCAACATCGGCTGCATTGGATGCGGAAAATGTGTGAAGGTGTGCGAGTGCGGCGCCGTAAAGGTAGAAAATTTTCATGCTACTGTCGATCCGGAAAAATGTACTGCCTGTGGAAAATGTGTTGAGGCTTGTCCGCGCCACTGTATCACTATGTTTACAGGGACACAACCTCAAATCCAATAAAAGACGCTTGCTTTTCTTCTCTGTGCATGGGGATACTGTCGCGGATCTACTGTGATTTTCCGACATCCACATAAATATCTTATAAAAGGATCGCGCTGTTTGCGGGCGCGGTCCTTTTTCTTTCTGTAAAGCTCCTTCTCTAACACTCATATTTTCTTTTTATTTTGGAAAAAATGACAATTTTTTGGAGAAATTTTTAGAAAAAGAAATATAGCACTAATTTTCTCTTGTTTTTTAGAAGCTTTTCCTTTATACTAAGTTAGAGACTAGAAAATGACGGCTTTTGTATTTTATTTACACCGGATTTTTCTATTGACTTTCGTCGCTTTGTGACATAAAATCTAGTTGTTGAATTACTTTAGGCTTTCTAAAAAACACAATATGCACCCCAAGCTCTTCTGGCGGCTGGAGGTGGTTATTTTTGTTCTTTTCAGCCGGGGTCCGGTTTCTTCCGCGCGGAAAATTCCGGGCTTTCTTCTATTTTAGATGCGCGGAGAAACGGCAGTTGTTTATATGAAAATTGGTTTGGACGTCGGTTCTACAACGATCAAATGCGTCGTCCTTGACGACAACGAAAACATCCTTTACAAATCCTATGAGAGACATTATTCCCAAATTATACAGAAAATGGCGGAGTTGCTGCACAAAATCGAAACAGAAATTGTTCGCGGCGCCCCCGCACAGGTATCGGTATCTGGATCCGCAGGCATGGGAATCGCCCAAAGCTGCGATCTTCCTTTTATTCAGGAGGTTTATGCTACCCGTATCGCTACCGGAAAGCTTATTCCCGACGCGGATGTAATCATTGAGCTCGGCGGCGAGGATGCAAAGATTCTCTTCCTTACCGGCGGCATGGAGGTTCGTATGAACGGTTCCTGCGCCGGCGGCACGGGAGCGTTTATCGACCAGATGGCTACCCTTTTGAACCTTCCTTTGGACGAGATGAACCGGCTCGCTGCGGAACATGAAAAAATTTATACCATCGCTTCCCGCTGCGGTGTGTTCGCGAAAAGCGATGTACAGCCCTTGCTGAATCAAGGAGCGCGTAAAAGCGACGTATCTGCCAGCATTTTGATGGCCGTCGCCAACCAAACCATCGCGGGTCTCGCGCAGGGACGTGTCATTAAAGGAAAAGTTATCTACCTAGGCGGCCCCCTTACCTTCCTGTCTGAACTACGCAAAAGCTTTGATACAGCGCTTAAAACGCAAGGGGTATGTCCAGAAAATTCTCTTTATTTTGTCGCGCTCGGCGCTGCCTACAACAGTGAGATTACGGTGGATCTGGAAACCGCTCTTCACAATGTAGAGCATTACAGCGGAACCGGAAATTTTCTTTCCATTCCTCCTTTGTTTGACAGCGAAGAAGAATATAAAGCCTTTGAGGAACGTCACAGCCGCTGTAAGGCGCCTCGCGGAGATATTGAAACGTACCGCGGACGGGCGTACCTCGGTATTGACGCGGGTTCTACTACGGTAAAGGCTGCTCTTATCGGCGAAAGCGGCGAGTTGCTTGACTCCATTTATCGCAGCAATTCCGGCAATCCTGTGCCGATTATTCTCGACTATCTTATGGAACTTTACCAGCGCCACCCAAACTTGACGATCGCTGCCAGCGCTGCCACTGGCTATGGCGAGGAGCTGCTAAAAAATGCTTTCAGCCTCGATTATGGGATTGTAGAAACGGTGGCCCATTTTACGGCGGCTAAAACCTTTCTTCCTAACGTCGATTTTGTTATCGATATTGGCGGACAGGATATGAAATGCTTCAAAATCCGCAACGGTGCTATCGATAATATCTTTCTTAACGAAGCTTGCTCTTCTGGATGCGGCTCGTTTCTGCAAACTTTTGCCAGCACCCTTGGATATAATGTAGCCGATTTTGCAAAAATCGGTTTATTTGCTAAACATCCTGTGGATTTGGGTTCTCGCTGCACCGTATTTATGAACTCTTCCGTCAAGCAGGCGCAGAAGGACGGCGCAACCACGGAGGATATTTCGGCAGGCTTGTCTGTCAGCGTTGTGAAAAACGCAATCTATAAAGTAATCCGGGCCTCTTCGGCAGAGTCGCTTGGACGCAATATCGTGGTACAGGGAGGCACATTCCTCAATGACGCCGTATTGCGTGTATTTGAGAAAGAACTGGGAGTAGAAGTTATCCGTCCGGATATTTCCGGCTTAATGGGCGCTTACGGCGCTGCCGTGTATGCCCGACATAAGGCAGCCGGGCACATGGAGCACAGCACTATCCTCTCTTTAGAAGCACTGAAGAATTTTTCTCACGAGGTAAAAGTGACCTCCTGCGGTATGTGCAACAATCACTGCCGTTTAACGATTAATATTTTTGACGGCAAGCGGCGCTTCATCGGCGGCAATCGCTGCGAAAAGCCGGTTACACAGCGGGGCGGCGGAGAAAACACTTTGGATATGTATTCTTATAAGCTTCAGACTCTTCTGGAGTATAAGCCTGTGCCCGGACCACGCGGGAAATTGGGGATTCCTATGGGACTTAACCTTTACGAGCTGCTTCCTTTCTGGCACACGTTCTTTACACAGCTCGGGTTTGAGGTAATTACATCTCCCCTTTCAAGCCGCAGCCTTTACATTAAGGGCCAGCACACCATCCCTTCTGACACAGTCTGCTTCCCTGCAAAGCTGATGCACGGCCATGTACTTTCGCTGCTTGAAGAAGGAATCGACCATATTTTTTATCCCTGTATGTCGTATAATTTTGATGAACACCATGGCGACAACCATTACAACTGCCCCGTCGTGGCGTATTATCCCGAAGTTATCGCGGCTAACATGGGCGAATTGGAAAATGCCGTTTTCATCCATGACTATGTTGGCATTCACCGTCCTCACGATTTTCCGATCAAAATGCACGGTATTCTTGAAAAGTATTTTGAGGGGATTTCTCTGCGCGAGGTGAAGGCTGCCGCCAAAAGCGCTTATGCTGCTTACTACGATTATCTCGCTAAAATACGCGCAAAGGGAAATGAGATGATCGCTCAGGCACGAAAAGAAGGCCGCCAAATCATCATTCTCAGTGGTCGTCCCTATCATTTGGATCCGGAAATTAACCACGGTATCAATAAGCTTATCACAAGCCTTGGAGCAGCCGTCATTTCTGAAGATGTAGTCAGTCCAAAGGTCGATAAATTCGAGACACATGTGCTCAACCAATGGACGTACCATGCCCGTTTGTATTCGGCCGCAAAATATGTAGGCGATCAACCCGACATGAACCTTGTGCAGCTTGTTTCTTTCGGCTGCGGCGTAGACGCCATTACGACCGACGAGGTCTCTGAAATTTTAGAGTCGGAAGGAAAAATTTACACACAAATTAAAATTGATGAAATTACCAACCTTGGCGCGGTTAAAATCCGCCTTCGCAGCCTGTTTGCCGCGCTGGAACAATGAGGTGAATTCTATTGGCTAAAATTATCCGGGATGACTCCGGCCGTATCCTCTTTACGAAAGAAATGAAAGAGGAATATACTATTCTCTGCCCTATGATGCTTCCCATCCACTTTTCTCTCATTGTGGATGTATTCCGCAACTGCGGTTATAAAATGGAGCTGCTCACCACGAGCGGCCCCAACATTGTGCAGGAAGGTCTGAAATATGTACATAACGACACCTGCTATCCCGCTTTGCTTGTGATCGGCCAATTTATCGATGCGCTTAAAAGCGGCAAATATGACGTGGATCATACCGCTCTGATCATCACACAGACAGGCGGCGGCTGCCGCGCCTCTAACTACATTCATCTGCTGCGCAAAGCTTTGCGCAAGGCAGGATTTGCGAATGTACCCGTTATTTCGCTCAATCTCTCCGGCCTCGAGAAAAACCCCGGATTCACCATTACTCTGCCCATGATCCGCAAAACAGTGGCTGCCATCGTTTATGGCGACGCACTGATGTTGCTGAACAATCAGGTGAAAGCCTACGAGGTGGAACATGGTGCCAGCAAGGCCCTTGTGGAAAAATGGACCCGCATCCTATGCGATCAGTTCCGACACGGGCATGGTTACAAATTAAGCGATCAAAAGAAAAACCTTGCGCAAATAGTGCATGACTTTGCGAAAATTAAAATTCATCGTGTTCCAAAAGTCAAAGTAGGTATTGTCGGAGAGATTTATGTAAAATACGCCGCATTTGCTAACAATCACTTGGAGGACTTTTTGGAGGAACAGGACTGCGAAGTGAATGTACCCGGACTTTTGGGATTTGCGCTGTTTAAAGTGGATAACCGTCTCGACGACATTCGCCTTTACGGCGGCAGTCCGGCTAAATTTACGGTTGTCAAAGCTTTGTTTGATTATGTTACAAAATTGCAGGATACGCTTATCGAAACTGTCAAACTCGAGCCATGTTTTCTGCCGCCTACCCCCTATGCCCACACGAAAAAACTGGTAGACGGTGTGATAGGTTACGGCGATAAGATGGGCGAAGGCTGGCTGCTGACAGCTGAAATGCTGGAGCTTGTGGAATCCGGTTATGAAAATATTGTCTGCGCGCAGCCCTTCGGCTGTCTGCCCAACCATATTTGCGGCAAGGGCATGATTCGGCGGATTAAGGAAGTGGACGATCGCGCCAATATTGTCCCCATTGATTACGATCCCAGTGCTACAAGGGTCAATCAGGAAAACCGCATTAAACTGATGCTGGCTGTTGCAAGAGAAAATCTCGCCGCAAAACAGAAAACAATCCCGCAGCCGGAAAAGAAACCGGAAAAAGAGCTGGCAGGTGTTCGCTAAAAACGGAAGTCGTCTTTCCTTTCTATGACGGAAGTTCTTCTGTAACTGTTTTGCAGCATTTCCTTGCGGGACATTACTTTGATCCCCGTTTTTGAGAAAATAGAATAAAAATTTTAACTATAAACAAGGCGACACGGCTCCTTCTAAAAAGGACTCGTGCCGCCTTAAATTTTTACTTTAAGCTGTCAAAATAAAAAGATTTTTAAACGTCTACATGGATGTACAACTATCGATCCCATTTGTCACACAGAGAAATAAGCTGATCGGCAAATTTGGCGATATCCTTATTCGCTCCACCCTCATTGTGCAAAATCACTTCATGCAGCCGCTGTTCCGCCGCAAGCAACCTTGCAAAAGAGGCGGAAATCCGGTTTGCTTTTGCCTTCTTCGCCTTTCTTTCCTCCAGTAGATAAGGTTCTACGCCCGGATCCAGTTCTCTATTTTCTATTAAATCGAACATAGCTTCAAAGTTCGGGGCGTAAGCTCGGTATCCCAGCTGGACAAGATTCTCTGTAAAGACGCCGCACGCCCTTTGCTCGCCGTGTACCACAAAAACACGCTCCGGCTTCTTCTCGAAGGAGCTTATCCAGCGCAGCAAGCCTGTGCGATCGGCATGGGCGCTCAAGGCGCGGAAATTGGCGATCTCCGCCTTGACGGCGATCTGCTCGCCGAACAGCTTCACGGACTGCGCGCCGTCGATAAGGATACGTCCCAGCGTTCCTTCCGCTTGGAACCCGACGAACAGCACGGTGCATTCTTCCCGCCATAGATTGTGCTTGAGGTGGTGGCGGATGCGCCCTGCTTCGCACATGCCGCTGGAAGAAATAATCACTTTAGGAACGGGATCTTCATTGAGCCGCCTCGACTCCTCGACACTTTGACAGATGCGCAGTCCTTCAAACTGGATGGGATTGAATCCATTTTGAATTACCTCGATCGTCTCTTCATCGGCATAACCGTGAAGATCACCGCTATAAATTGCGGTAGCTTCGGCGGCAAGAGGACTATCTACATATACAAGAAAATCGGGACTGGACTTGACAAGGCCGCGCGCCTTAATTTCCCGCAGAAAATACAGTAGTTCCTGCGTCCGTCCCACTGCAAAGCTGGGGATAATTACATTGCCGCCGCGCGCTAGGGTACGATCGATCACATCAGCAAGCTTGGGGGTATAGTCTTCCACTTGCTCATGATCACGGTCGCCGTAAGTGGATTCCATCACCACATAGTCGCCTTCTGTAATATATTGTGGATCGCGGATGATGGGCTGGCGGCGGTTACCAATATCGCCGGAAAAAACAATTTTCTTTGTGATCTTATTCTCCGTAAGCCAAATTTCCACACTAGCCGATCCCAGTAGGTGACCCGCATCCACAAACGAAAATGCTATTCCCGGCGCCGGCTCTATCTTCTCTCCATATTCGCAAGGGACAAGATACTTAAGCGTCTTTTCGGCATCCTCTGTGGTATAAAGCGGTTCCACAGGATTTCTGCCAGCACGGCGATCCTTGCGATTCTCTGTCTCTGCATCCATTTCTTGAATATGGGCGCTGTCGAGCAACATAATGGAAAGCAGACGGCAGGTGGCACTGGTTGCATAAATTTTTCCGCGGAATCCGTTGCGGATAAGACACGGCAGCCGCCCGCTGTGATCCACATGGGCGTGCGTGACGATGACAAAATCCACCGCCGCCGTATTAAACGGCAGCCTGTTTCCGTCTCGTTCATCCCGGCCTTGCTGAAGTCCGCAGTCAATTAAAAAGCGCTGTCCCGCTGCATCTACGCAATGACAGCTTCCTGTTACTTCTTTATCGGCTCCGTAAAATGTTAGCCTCATACGAGCACCTCCTTTAAAGTTGGCGGCCGCCTTTTACTCCTTGTTATTTGAGCGGCCTCTAGGAATCAAGACGCCTTGCCGGTAGGCATTGAGCAGAAGGGTCAAATCATAAATTCGGTTGCTAATGTTGTTGCCTATATCGGTATCCATCACCATAACGCGATACTTTTGTGTTTCAAACACATTGGAGTGGGACTCTATATCCTTATTTTCGGTGATAGCCTTTTCCGTATTCTCAAAAGGCTGGTGTGAAAGGATGCGCATACCATGGGAGTTGTAGATGAGGGTATATCCGGCGATCCCGGTTGTACGATGGTAGGCTTGGCAAAATCCACCATCGATTACAATGAGCCTACCACCCGCTTTCAGAGGACTTTCCCCCTCCTTCGCACGAACGGGGACATGGCCATTGATAATGTGAGAAAACGGTGTATCAAGATCAAATTCCTGCAGCAGCATCCTGCAGACTTCTTCCGAATTATAAAGCTGGTAATAGGGATTTTTCCTTTCTTCCCACGCTTCTTTCTCATCAATAAACATTCGTTCAAAAGTAGTCATCTTCGCGCGCCCAAACAGCGGTGATTTTTTTCCGCACCAAAGGTACCACATATAATCGGTATATTCCCGCTTACGCGGGTTACGCCTTCCGCTAAAATAAGCTTGACGTGCAACCTTTTCGGAACGATCCATCAATTCGCGTCCCGAACATTTCTTTCCGTCTACAACGACGTTCATAAGCGTTCCATCGGGATTCATGGGGATACAACCGTGAAACAGAAGGTTCTGATTAAAACGCTTATAGATGCTTCCCTTTTCGTACAAAAACTGCATATGGCGGTGAAGTTTTTCACTGCGAGCAAAATCCTCAGAGAGGCTTTCCATGACTTTGCGCTCAGCAGGGGTAAGCTCGTAGGGGCTATCCGGATTGACAGTGGGAAAATCAACGCTTGTCAGCGCATACGTCTTTCCGTCAATCTCGATAGATTTTTCCGCGTAATTGATACGGTGGAGGAGAAGGCGATCTTCCATGCCATACTCGGGGTGACGCAAAATGATCTGCCCCTCAAGTTTAAACAAGATCATCGCAATAGCCATCGTGATCTCCTTTGTGGAACTGCCGCCGTAAACTTCATTCGCAAACATGGCAAGACCACGCAGGCTGATACCGTAGCCGCTTTCTAGTGTGGCCATATTGCCGGCCACCACGCTGTTGCGCACCACCGATGCGATGCACGCCTCGCTTCCGGAAGCCGCTCCCATCCAGAGAATGTCGTGATTGCCCCATTCCACATCTACGGCATGGTGCTGCATAAGCAGATCCATAATCGCGTCGGCATGAGGGCCGCGGTCAAAAATATCGCCTACAATATGGAGATGATCGACTGCAAGACGCTTGATTAGGGTCGCAAGGGCCTCGATAAACGCACCGCCGTTATCAATATTGATAATGGTATCAATAATCTTACTGTGATAAACAAACTGGTTATCATCCTCATCGGGCTGAGCATGGAGCAATTCGTCGATAATATAACTGAACTCCTTGGGCAAAGCCTTGCGCACCTTTGAACGCGTATATTTGGAGGCAGTAATTTTACAAATCTCAATCAGTCTATGCAATGTCTCTCGATACCATTCATCATTCAGGCTTCCCTCTTGCTTGAGCATCTGCAGCTTTTCTTTGGGATAATAAATCAGTGTGCAAATTTCTGATCGTTCTTTATCGCTGAGTTTATCACTATATACAAGATCGACTTTTTCACGAATCACTCCCGAACAGTTGTTAAGAATATGCAGAAACGCTTCGTACTCCCCATGCAGGTCGCTCATAAAATGTTCGGTCCCTTTGGGAAGATTCAGGATCGCCTGCAGGTTGATAATTTCGGTGCATACATCCTGAATGGTGGGATATCTCTCCCCTAGAAGATCGAGATATTTCAGCTCCTGCTGTGTAAATTCATGTACAGTAGAATCCATACTCCGCCTCCTTGCTTTACGATAATCCGTCCTTTAGGAAAAGTCCTACAGGACAATGGTCGCTGCCCATAACGTTAGAATAAATGACGCTGTCTTCCAGTTTCTCCCGCAGACGCGAGGAAATAAGAAAATAATCAATACGCCATCCCGCATTCTTTTCACGCGCCTTAAAACGGTAGGACCACCATGTGTACGCTCCCGTTTTCTCTGGATAAAGCTCACGGAAAGTATCCAGAAAACCGCTTGCAAGAAGCTGCTCCATTTTCGCGCGCTCCTGCGGAGAATAACCGGCGTTGCCTTCGTTCGTTTTTGGATTTTTCAGCTCGATGGCAGAACGAGCGACATTCATATCTCCACAGATAATTACAGGCTTTTTTTCATCGAGTGATTTTACATAAGCGCGGAAGGCATCTTCCCAGCTCTCGCGGTAATCAATGCGTGCCAGTTCCGCCTGCGCATTGGGAGTATAGACGGTGACAAAATAAAATTCCCGGTACTCCAGCGTGATAGCGCGGCCTTCCCCCACATGCGCCGGATCGCCGATGTCGTTGCTTACGGAAAGAGGCTCCTTTTTAGTAAATATCGCTGTGCCGGAATATCCCTTTTTTTCCGCCCAGTTCCAATAAGACAAATATCCGGGAATCTCATGCTCTAGCTGCTCCGGACGCATTTTCGTTTCTTGTATGGCAAAAATATCCGCATCTTCCCGCGCCATAAAGTCAAGAAAGCCTTTTCCTATGCAGGCCCGCAGGCCGTTTACATTCCAAGAAATCAGTTTCATTTCGATTAATCCTTATCTATTTTTGATTTTATTATACCGCACAAACACGGTTAAGGCAAGGTTACTAGTGTGTAATTTTTATAAATACTTATTGATGTAAGTGAAGAAAACAACCTATTTTTGTAGACATTGCTCAAAAAAGATGGTATCATAAATACAGATAACGTTTTGCATAGTTGAAACGACCAATACTTGAAGATTTCTTAAAATACAGGTATAATAAAGGTAAACTATCCATTAGGGAGGAAGCTTTCATGAACCATCCTATTGTCACTTTCGAAACCGATTACGGCACGGTAAAAGCCGAACTGTACCCGGAATATGCACCCAACACTGTAAATAATTTTATCTCGCTTGTAAAGAAGGGCTTTTACGATGGTCTGATTTTTCACCGCGTGATCCCCGGCTTTATGATTCAGGGAGGGGATCCGGACGGCGTGGGTACCGGTGGACCGGGATATTCTATTAAAGGCGAATTTACGGCCAACCGCTTTCCGAATGATCTGCGCCACACCCGCGGCGTTTTGTCTATGGCACGCGCTATGGATCCGGACAGCGCCGGTTCCCAGTTCTTTATTATGGTAGAAGATGCCCCCCACCTTGACGGTCAGTATGCCGCTTTTGGCAAGGTAACCGAAGGGATGGAGGCGGTGGATCGCATTGTCAAAGCCCGCCGTAACGCCTATGACAGACCGTATCAAGATCAGGTGATGCTCAAGGTTTCGGTGGATACTCTCGGCGAGGAATATCCTGAGCCGGAAGTCCTTTAACGTAGAAAATGCACGCCTTGGCGTGTAATGGATTCAATGAGAAAAGGGGTTTTTACAATGGATTATGTGATTAAAAGCGATGCTTTGACCGTTGGCGTCAGCACAAAGGGCGGACAGTTCACCTCTATAAAGGATCA
>CALWIX010000059.1 GCA_944380825.1 uncultured Clostridia bacterium
TATGTGCGGATCGGATAAACGCTGAAAGCATCTAAGCGTGAAGCCGACTCCAAGATAAGATATCCCATTCCGTAAGGAAGTAAGGCCCCTTGAAGACTACAAGGTTGATAGGCTGCGTGTGTAAGCATGGTAACGTGTTCAGCTTGGCAGTACTAATAGGCCGAGGGCTTGACCATAAATGTTTTGGTTTGGCCGTGACTCGCTTCGCTTCCCATCTTTATTCAGTTTTCAGTGTACAAAAGAAAGGACTATCCAAACGGATAGTCCTTTTTGTTATATTATCTTATTAGGTATTTTTGAAAAAGAAGAAAGAATAACATTTTAAATAAATTCTTATTTTGAAACAGATATCAAGAAAACTGTCTGTGTGCCAATAAATCACACCACAGAATTTCTACAAAGCACCAAAGATGCAAGAAAATTGTAAATCTAATCATAAAAGTAATAAAAAACTTGAAAAAGGACTTGCAAAACAGTGGGGAAAAAGTTATAGTTTTTTTAGAAGTATTTCCGGGATAATTCTCCACGGAAAAGAAGGAGCTGGTTGAATATGAAAATTTATACTGTAAACGATCCCGAATTTCTGAAATATGGCCATGTCATTGAAGGCTATGACTGTACAGAGCTGATTTCTGCTATGCAAAAAACTCCGCTGCCAGATGACGTAATCTATGTGCCTTCTGACAAGGATCTTGAAGCCTTGGCAATCTATCAGGATCTGACATATCGTGAGTTCGGTGGACTGCCGGTACAAATCGGTTATTGCAACGGTCATAATAAGAAACTCAATGCGCTTGAGTACCACCGTTCCAGCGAAATTAACGTCGCTTGTACGGATTTGGTGTTGCTCTTAGGTGCGCAGCAAGACATCGATTTAGAAAACTATACCTATGACAGCGCAAAAGTAGAAGCATTCCTTGTTCCGGCTGGTACGATGATCGAAGTGTATGCTACTACGTTGCATTATGCTCCCTGCCATACACAGGACGGCGGCTTCCGTTGTGTAGTTGTGCTGCCGCGTGACACGAATTTGGATCTGGAAAAAGTCCCGGAGAAGAAGTATGAGGACAAACTCCTCTTCGCGCGCAACAAATGGCTCGTTGCACATCCGGAATCTGGACTTGATCCGGCTATAGCTCACATGGGTATCATCGGTGAGAATGTAGCCATCGACTAATACTTTTATTATGGCATAGATCGGCAGAGCTCTGCCGATCTATTTTGTTTTCCACATTTTCCCCACAAGTTGTTGAAAACTTTCTTGAAAAGAAAGAATCCCGCATCACTGTACCGAAGTCCAGCCTGCGGGATTCCTCGAAGGGATATTGAAGATAGAGAGTCTTATAATCACTATTAGATCAGAAAGATCTGTACGCTGACAAAAACAGCCCATGCAAGGGATAAAACCATCATGCCAAAGGCTAAAAGCAGAAGAGCATACTTGCGGATTTTTACTTTCATTGTACAGACCTCCCTGTTAGTAAAATAAAACAACGCTTGTTATAACGCTGTCCCCAGAGGGGGTTCCTTTTTTCTTCCTATTTATTAAGACGGATTAAAAGTTAAAAAAGTTACAAAGAATAAAAAAATAATTTTTATATGTATAAAATCATAAATAATATTATATAAAAATGTAAAATATATATAATTTTAATAAAACAATTTCTTGACAAAATCCGAAAAATACGATATTCTGAAATAAAAATAGGGAAAGGGTATAGTGATAAATTATGATGTATGGAGGTTATGAGGAAGGTATGGGGATTTTAGCTATGGGGATTATGGTTATTTGGGGATTGGGCATTTTATTTGCCTTGGGATCGCAGATTCTTTTGGCTTTCGCCGTGTATTTTGATGCGAAATCGAAAAATAATTCAGATCCGGTAATGTGGGCGTTGCTGACAGGATTTTTGGGTTGGATTCCGGCCATTATTTATTTGTGCCTGCGCGGAAAAGAAAGCGACAGGCTGATCTATTGCCCACAGTGCGGCATTGCTCACCGCGTATCTATGCCGAACTGTCCGCAGTGTGGAATCATGAATCCGTATGCCGCGCCGTTTGTAGGTCCGCAGGTGGATGTATGGAAAAAGCGCGCGAAGTTGTGCCTTATTTGGGCGATTGTATTGTTTGTTCTCATTTTTGTACTGATTTTTATTTTTATTCTGGCTATGGTATTAATAGCCTCTTCTAATCCTTATATTTATTATTAAGTAAGCTGAGAAATTCACATTCCTGCCAGCGAATACAGGTTATATCGAGCGGGCTCGCGCACAGGCGAGTCCGCTTTGCTGTTATAAATACCCTGTGTTGTGCAAAAGAGTTTTTTAGAGGAGTACCGTGCCCCTTTTCCGGCCGCTGAAATTTTAGAATACACAGCAATGATATGGAGCAGCGGGCTCCAATCTTTTATTTTTTATTATACTCAGGGAATGGAGGAAAGCGCGGTGGATTGCTGTTAGTTTTAAAAGGACGTCGGCTGGTTGTATAGATGTGTAGAAATACTGTTTTCTGCGTTATAACCTCTGACTTCAAAGGGTCTACAAAAAATTTATTTTTTTTTTTAAAAAACACTTGCATTTTGGAAAACACTGTGGTATTATATAGAAGTCGCCAAGAGAGACGGTAAAAAAACCGGAATCGAGGGCAAAAAATTGAAGAGTTGGTGTTGATGACGGTGAGGGTCCACCTGTTCCCATTCCGAACACAGAAGTTAAGCTCACTGGTGCCGAAGATACTTGGCTGGAAGCGGCCCGGGACAATAGGAAGATGCCAACACAAAGCAGTCACCCAATAGGGTGGCTGTTTTTTGTATTTTTAATTTATCGATTTAAAGCGCGAATATAGCAAGGACGATTGCACTTTTCTGTACTTTGGGCTATAATAAGCGTGTTGGAAATAGAAGTGGCAACGGGAGTAGAAAACAGGAAGTCTCCCTCGAGAAAGGATAAAATTATGATTATTGTCATGAAAAAAAGCGCCGGTCAGGCGGAAATCGATAAGGTAATTGCATGTTTAAAGGACCATGGGCTTGGCGCAAACCTCTCTGTGGGTTCACAGGCGACCATTATCGGTATTTTGGGAGATAAATCGAAGCTGGGGGGCGTGGATTTGACGCTGCTCGACGGCGTACAGGAGTGCGTGCCGATTATGCATTCCTATAAGCTGGCCAGCCGCGATATGTGCCCAGACGGCCGCGTAGTGCAAGTAGGAGGGGAAATCATCGGCGGAAATAAACTGGCTATGATGGCCGGTCCCTGCGCCGTAGAGAGCGAAGAACAGATTGTACAGGCGGCTCGAGGAGTAAAGGCTGCAGGTGCAAAATTTCTGCGAGGCGGCGCATATAAGCCGCGTACGTCCCCATACGCCTTTCAGGGGCTGGAAGACGAGGGATATCGTCTGCTGCGTATGGCCGCCGATGAAACGGGGCTGAAGGTGGTCAGTGAAGTAGTTGGTGTGGATCAAATTGATACGGCCGCCAAATACTGCGATATGTTCCAAATCGGCGCGCGCAATATGCAGAATTTCCGGCTTTTGCGGGCAGTGGGGCAGTCGAAGGTTCCGGTGCTGCTCAAACGGGGGATTGCCTCTACCATTGAGGAGTGGCTCGATGCAGCGGAATACATTATGAGCGAAGGCAATTATAATGTCGTGCTGTGCGAGCGCGGTATCCGCACATTTGAAACGGCTACACGCAATACGCTCGACATCGCAGCCGTGGCGGTCGTCAAAGAGCGCAGCAGCCTGCCGGTTATCATCGATCCTTCCCACGCGGCGGGGAAGCGTGCCTATATTGAATCACTGTCACTGGCAGGTGTGGCGGCTGGTGCCGACGGGCTTATCATCGAGGTGCATCCCAATCCGAAAGTAGCCATGAGCGATGCGGCACAACAGCTCACGATCCCCGAATATGCACAGCTGTTCCAAAAAGCGGCGAAGGTTGCCCAAGCCGTTGGACGTGAGATTTAATACAATTTGTATTATTAGAAAAATATAAACTAAAAGGAGCAGATACGCCATGAAATTTGTCCGGTATCAGGTTTCGGGGGAAGAGAAGGTAGGTGTGTTGACGCAGGACGGAAGCGCCGTCCTTGCGCAGAAGGCTCTTGGTATGGGACGTCAGTTTTCCAATTTATTGGAACTGATACAAACGGCCGCACCGGAGGATCTTGCCGCCGCGCGCCGCAGCGTAGCAGCAGGAAAGGGCGCTGTGCCGATCGAGAGCGTAAAACTGCTTTCGCCCATCGACAGGCCGCTCCACGACGTAATCTGTGTTGGCGTAAATTATCGAGATCATTTGACGGAAACAAAGGAAAAATTTGATACAGCTTTTGAAGAACCTGCTAAGCCTGTCTATTTTGGAAAGCGTGTGCTGCGTACGATAGGGCCGGAGGAAGCGATTGAAAGCAGGCCGGAGATCGACCCCTGCCTCGATTATGAAGTGGAATTGGGAGTGATTATCGGTAAAACGGGCGTGGATATCCCCAAAGAAAAAGCAGAGGAGTACATCTTCGGCTATACGATCATCAACGATGTTTCTGCGCGTACGCTTCAAAAACAGCACGTTCAGTGGTATCGCGGCAAAAGCATGGATACCTTTACGCCTATGGGACCGGTAATTGTGACAAAAGATGAGATTCCCTTCCCCATTACGCTGAATCTGTGCAGCCGTGTTAACGGTGAAACGCGCCAGCAGTCTAATACACGCTATTTTATTACCGACATTCCTACCCTGATTGCCGATGTTTCCCGCGGAATGACGCTGGAAGCCGGCGATATTATCGCCACAGGAACCCCCGCTGGCGTAGGAATGGCGATGGATCCGCCCTGCTATCTGCGCTGCGGCGATGTGGTGGAGTGTGAGATTGAAAAAATCGGTATTTTAAGAAACACTATAAAATAACGGATAGTAATATAAAATTGAAAAAATACAAAACGCAAAAAGCATCCTTGTATAACCTAATATACAAGGATGCTTTTTTATCGCAACGTATAAAATTTAAGAAACCGTAACAGAAGAAAATGAAATACCAGCCTTTTTTAAAGCTTTATCTAAAGCGGCCGCCAAAAGGGAGAACAAAACAATTTTTACAAGATCCATAGGAATGAATGGAATTACTGCCCCTAGGAAAGCTTGTCCAAGAGAAATATGGCCGACAATGGAATACCATACAGACCCGAATAGATAGCACACAATCAGAGCACAGCCCATACCGAGTCCAAAGGCAAAGGGCGTGCGCTTAGAAAAGCGGGAGGAAACGAACGAAGCAAGAATTACCATGAGGGGATATGCCGCAATATAGCCGCCGGTAGGTCCGGCAATATGGCCGATTCCGCCGGAAAAACCACTAAAAACGGGAAGTCCTATAATTCCTAAAAGTATATAAATTATCTGAGAATACAAAGCGTATCGCATCGGCAGCAATACGCCGGCTAGATAGCTCCCAGCCATACACAGGCTTAAGGGAATGGGGGTAAAGGGCAGAGGGATAGAAATTTGAGCAAATACGACCGTCAGCGCGGTAAAAACAGCCGTAAGTGTGATAGCGCGAGTTTTCATAAAAAGAAATCCTCCTAAAGAAATCATTTCCTTTATTATAAAACGCTTTTCTAGTATTGTCAACCAAATAACAAAAATAAGTTGACAAATAAAATTTGTAAAAACTTATCCCTATTTTCCGCACCACCGCAAAATCGTCTCTGCTAAACGGCGGGTCGGGCCTTCGGTTCGGCGGTCATCCGGCGCGCCGGTGCGCTGATGGAATGCAGGGAAAGCGGCCCTGCCTTACCAACCAGAGAGAGAAGAGCGCTGCATGGCGCCGATGACTTTGGCGCGCAGATCGGGGAATTCTTTTTCCCAAGCCGCAATGCGCAGCTTCATCTCTTGCCGGCTAGTAACGCCATCGGCTGGACAAGCACTTTTGACGACAGGAAGATGAAGGCGCCGTGCCGTGGAGGCTACCTCCCGTTCCTCACAAAAGATCATGGGCCGTATCAGGGTGAGATCCTTACGGGAAAGGTAGCTTTTGGGCGAAAAGCAGTCGATTTTTCCGCCGAGGAAAAGATTCATAAAAAATGTTTCGACAGCGTCGTCAAGGTGATGCCCTAAAGCAATCTTATTGCATCCGGAATCTTTTGCCATAGTGTGAAGAATCCCGCGGCGCATACGGGCACACAGGCTGCAAGGATTCTGCTCTTTACGCTCCTCAAAAATAATCGAGCCAAGCGACGTACGCCGGATGATATAAGGAACCTGCAAACGGCGGCAAAGCTCTTCTATGGGGCTCAAATCCATCAAAGCGCCGCCGAAACAGGGATCGGCAGTAAGGGCGGTAAGTGTAAAGCGTGCGGGATAATAGTCTCGCAGCGCAGCTAAAGAACACAAAAGCACGAGGGAATCTTTTCCTCCGGAAACGCCCACAGCAATTCGGTCACCCTCTTCTATTAAATCATATCTCTCTGCTGCGGCGCGGATTTTTCCCGTTAAATCCCGCATAAAACAGACCTCCTTCAAAGGCTTCGCTAGGCGAAACCTGCGCATAAATTCCCTATAAACGGCAAGGCACTTTTTATATCCAGCCTTCGGCCGCGTAATATATTGTATCATGAATAGGCTTTCTGCGACAACCATAAAAAACGAAATGACGCAAGAGTATGAGGTAGAAAACATACAAAAACAAAAGAAAATGAAAGCTTTTTAGGAAATAAATTAAAGAAACCAGAAATATCTCTTGACACATACACCGGAATGTGGTAATATCATATACGCAATTCACGGCTTTCTGCGGAGAAACGCGCCGAAAAGCCTTTCTATTAATGATTGGAAAGCCTCCCTGCATTCCTTTGGTTGGACGGCAGGGCATGTGAGATAACCGCAAAAATTTTAGGAGGTAAAAGCTATGTCTACCTATATGCCGAAGGCTGGTCAGATCGACCGCAAATGGTATGTCATCGACGCAGCCGGCAAACCGCTGGGCCGCGTTGCTGCTCAGGCTGCCGTACTTCTGCGCGGCAAGCATAAGACAATCTTCGCGCCCCATGTGGACTGCGGCGATCATGTCATCATCATCAACTGCAAGGACGCTGTCCTCACCGGCAACAAGCTGCAGAACAAGATCTATTACCGTCATACCCCTTATGTCGGCCACCTCAAAGAAGTGAAGTATGCGACTTTGATGCGCACCAATCCGGAGAAGGCGATGGAGCTCGCCGTTAAGCGTATGATTCCGGATAACACCATTGGCCGCGAGGCTCTCACCCGGCTTCGTCTGTATGCAGGTTCCGAGCACAAGCATGCTGCTCAGAAGCCCGCAGACTGGAACCTGTAAGGAAGGAGGACGTTAGAGTATGTACGAGAAAGCGCCTTATTTTTATGGTACCGGAAGAAGAAAAAGTTCTGTTGCCCGTGTAAGAATTTATCAGGGCACCGGTAAAATTACCATCAACGATAGAAACATTGACGATTATTTCGGCCTTGAGACCCTGAAGTTGATCGTGCGTCAGCCGCTGGTTCTCACCAATACCGATGAGAAATTCGACATTGTATGCCGCGTTGCAGGCGGCGGTGTTACCGGTCAGGCCGGTGCTATCCGTCACGGCATTGCCCGCGCATTGCTTCAATATGACAGCGAGAATCTCCGCCCTCAGCTCAAGAAAGCGGGATTCCTTACCCGCGATCCGAGAATGAAGGAGCGCAAAAAGTACGGTCTCAAGGCTGCCCGCCGAGCAACGAAGTTCTCCAAGCGCTAATTGTCGTTTCAAACCGAATCAAGATTCTTACAAGGAGA
>CALWIX010000060.1 GCA_944380825.1 uncultured Clostridia bacterium
GCGGCTCTGCAAACCCTATCCGGAGCAACACCGTGGAGGGACATTATGCGTCGGCCCGGCGCGTCCTGTGGAGGTGGCATCGAGCTGGTGCGGTAACGCCCAGCCAAGATAGATGGTCGTTCACGACAGAACTCGGCTTATAGGTCTGAACGCTTTTTGAAAAAACGCCGCGCAATTCGTACGTTTTGCCCGGCGTTTTTCATAATGTTTAAACTGACAAACAACGAGCGCCCAAAGGCGGGGTTTTCCACGCTCAAACGGAAATTATACTGTAGAGAAAGGCGCAATGCTTCGTGCGCAGGGGATTAGCGATAAATTTGAACATACCCGTCCAAACGGTGAAAAATACAAAACAGTGGTACAAAGTCTTCATCACTATATGTCTGGAGAAAATATCCTCTATGCCAGTGTTGCTTATAGGTCGGAGGATATGGTGGAGTCATGGATGAATTCTTCCGGACATAGGGCAAACATTCTCAATGAAGATTTTGAAGAGACGGGAGTTGGCGTATATAAGGAAGGAAAGATTATTTACTGCGTGCAGATTTTCTGGACACAGTGATACACTTTAGTAAAAATCAGGATAAAACAGTAGAAGAAGTGCTGGAGGCTCTGAAAAAGAGCCTCCAGCTTTTTTATAAAAATTTTATTTTTTTTATGTCACCAGCTGGGATAATCTGCCGTCTATATAGATAGAAGAAAAAAGAAAAAGGAAGCGCCGGGCTTTCCAAAGGAGGAAGTCCGGCAAGAGGAAAGATACTATGGCGAAAATACAGGATTTATCTGAAATTATAGATGACAATCTTCCTCAAATTTCCCTCTCTGAGCAGGCGAAGGACAAATTACGGCAAAAAGCTGTCGCCGCGCGAAACAAAAGGAAAAAACAGCAGCAAGGGTTCTGGGTTTCTGTTATGGCAGCACTGCTTTTGTGCGTATGTGTATGGAGATTCTTGCCGCAAATCCAGCAGGGAGATGCCACAGAGCAGCAGGCAATGTCTGACACAGCAATTCCTGCAGCAGCCAAGGCTAAGGAAGGAGAGGAAATACCGTCGATTCGTGCGAGAGGATCGATTGAAACATCCGATGATATGGCTCTCCTTTTGAATGAGCAGCTGTTTTGCCAAGTGCTGCAGGGGGATGAAAATACCGCATTAGCTCCGGCTGCTTTTTTGGAAATAATGGCGCTGCTTGACGGCGAAACTTTCTCAGAAAAAGATACGATGGGGAGAGCGGAACTACTGTATGATAGTGATTGTGAAGTTTCATGGAATCCTGCCTTTCTCCGTGCAGCAGGTGATTGTCTGATTCCACTTGATTTCGATCAAGAGCTGCCGGGAGATAATGGAATTGTCTCTCAGTTTTGTCAGGAAGGCAGCGGAGAATGCTTTTTATATGGAATGGTTCAGCCTGCTATTGGCGGAGAGCTTTCCGACTCCACAGATGAGAGCCGTATTCAACAGGAATATGTGGCTTTTTCCGGATACCGTTTAACCATGGAAAATGCTTTGGGAATTTCTGTGACAGAACCGCAGGGGCACTATATATTTGCTGCCATTCTTCCCCAAGAGAATTTGGAGGATTTTATAGAGACTACACAGCTTTCGGATATTTTGCAGGCTATTCTCTCTGCGAGCACGCAGATAAACGGAGAAATCCCTATTTTCTGCGCGTCGGGAGAAACGCTTCTTTCCAATATTCCAGACACAGATTTGGCACAGAGCCTTTTGCAGAGAGTGCAGGATAGTCTTTTTATGCAATCCAATTCCACAGATTTAGCTCTTCCCCTCTGGAATGTTGGATTGTGTGCCTCCTTTTCCGTACAGGAAAATGGCGGATTCTTTTCCCAGCTCGTTTCTGACGAGAAGGAGATGCTCGTATTTGACCGCCCATTCTTATATTTTCTTGTAGATCTTGATACAGGACTTCCTGTGCTTTTTGGCGCAGTGCGTCAGCCGTAAAGGAGGGAGAAAACGATGATTTTTTCCTCTTTTGTGCCAACTATCCATGAGGAACCTGATATTGAGCGGATGATGAACGAATATGGGGATCGGCTTATGCGTGTTTGCTATCTCTATTTGAAAGATTATCACCTTGCCCAAGAGGCTGTGCAAGATGTTTTTCTGAAAGCTTATACAAAATATTCCACATTTCGCCGTGCCAGCAGTGAAAAAACATGGATACTAAAAATCGCTGTGAATGTTTGCCGCGACTACCTGCGCCGTCCCGAGGCACGTGAATATGTAGACAGCGATACGGTCACTTTGGCGGCGGAGCGCCAGTCTACCGCCTATACCACCTATGATTCGATTGAGCTGCTTAATTTAGTGTATTCACTTCCTGTTGAATATAAAGAAGTGGTGCTTTTACGGTATTATCAAGGACTTCCCGTCAAGGAGATCGCCAAAATTCTTCATCAAAAACCGAATACGATTTCGGTTCGTGTTAAACGAGCCCTCATTCTTCTTCGACAAGATACATCGTTTGGTAAATGATACTTTTTAATAGCAGTGCAGTGTTTTCGCTGACGATGATAGGTACATTTATGCCAGTGTACTTGTTGAGAAGTTCAAGGACTTGTGTTTTTACTTAAAAGTAGTTGAATAGTTGAAAGGAGAGCAAAAATGAAAAAAAGGTGGTTAGCCGCGGCGTTGTGTGCTGTTTTTTTAACGGCTTGTGCACAACAGCATCCGGAAGAAAATATTGTAGTTTCCGTTGCTCCCAATTTTACGCCGTTGGGAGAAACACTTCGCGAAGGAGAGACGGTGCAGACAGAATTTTCCCAGAATATGGTCTCTATTCCGGATGAGGAAAGCTTTTCGGTCGCATCGATGGATTGGGCTTTGCAGTTGTTTGATCAATTGCGCCAAGAGGGACAGAATCTTCTGATTTCTCCGCTCTCCATCAGTCAAACACTGGGGTTGGCGGCAAATGGTATGAAGGGAGACACTCAAAAACAGCTTACAGACTTTCTAGGACAAGGAATTACCCTCTCTGCGCTTAACCAGAAATACACTTCGCAGAAAAATCATCTGGAAAATTATCCGCAAACAGATGTGCGTATCGCAAATTCTATTTGGTATGATAATACAATTTCACCTAAGGAAGAGTTTTCTACGATTGCTGCTGATCAGTACCATGCACAGCTTCAAGCAGCAGATTTTACCGATCCAAGTACAGCAGAATATATTAATCATTGGGTAGAAGAGCATACAGAGGGGAAAATTCAGAATTTATTTTCGTCGCTATCGGAAGAGACAAAACTCTGCCTTGTCAATGCTGTATATTTTAATGGAACTTGGGAAGATGAGATTCCTGGTTATGCTGTTAGAGAAGGTGAGTTTTACTGTACAGATGGCTCTATACGGTCGGTAGATTATATGCACTCAGAAGAAATTTATCTGCACAACGACCGTGCAAGCGGTATTCTCAAGCCATATAAAGACAGCGATCTTGCGTTTATGGCCATATTGCCGGAGGACTCCATGGAGGAATACTGGAGTGGCTTGACAGGAGAAGAACTGCTTGAACTGCTCGCCAGCGCAGGGGAAGAAACGGCAGACATGGTGCTGCCCGTTTTTGAAATCAAGATGGACGAGAGAATAAAACTCAATAGCGTGCTTGAGTCTCTTGGAATTACGAATATGTTCGATCCCAGTTGTGCGGATCTCTCTGCCATGGCTGGAGAACCGGGAGATCTGTACGTCAGTCAAGTGGTGCACAAAACTTTTCTTCGTGTAGATTCCAAGGGCACAGAGGCTGCCGCCGCAACTGGTATGGCGGTAGAGGCTGGAGCAACTATGGTTCCACAGGAGCGTAAAGAAGTAATTTTCGATCGTCCGTTCCTCTTTGCCGTGATGGATCTGCAAACGCAAACGGCTTTATTCCTTGGTGTGTGTGAAACTCCGTAAAACAAAGGGCGCGCCTTAAAGGCGCGCCCTTTTAGCAAGAAAAAAGTATAGAAGAAAGAGGTTCGCTCTGTCTTTTTAAAACATCAAACATCCAAAGGGACATAATAGCCATAATAAAATTTTTACCGAGTTTGCCGGAGATTGACGATTCCGGCACCGGCAGCCAGAAGAAACATGCAGCCGCCTACGATAAACGGAAGAATAGGCGAGAGTTCATAGAAACAGCCAGCGCACAGAGAACCGGCGATCATCCCCATGGAACGCGAAGAAGTGAAAACACCGGAGAATATACCATTAGAGGCTCCGCTGTTTCGTACCATTAGCACTTGCTGGATCGGAAGATACATAGAATTGAAAATATAAAAGACC
>CALWIX010000061.1 GCA_944380825.1 uncultured Clostridia bacterium
AAGCAAGAAGCAGGCGTTCTCCCTCGCTGCAGCACAGCTTCAAAAGGCTCAAAAAGACTGGGAAGCAGCCCAGACGGAATTTAGGAAGATCCCAAAACTCAATGATTTAGCTGATCAGTCGGCACAGCAGGCCGTCGGACTAGAAAAATCCCTAGAAACGCTCCAGCGTCTGGAGAAGCTGCGCACCGAAGCGGAGCAGATCCGCCGCCAAACCTATACCGCCCGAGAAAAGGAAGCGGCCATGAAGAAACAGCTTGCCCAGGAGGAAGACGCGATCCAAAAGGGAGAGCAGTTCGTGGAAAAATGGCAGGAGAGCAATGACAGCCTTCCTAAGCAGCAGGATACAGTGCGCCTGCTTACCGATCAAAAAGCGGCGTGGGAGCGCTGGGAGACACTGCAAAAAGAATGGGATAGTCAAAAAACGGCTCTGCAAAAAGCGCAGATGGATGAAAATACACAAAAGATGCAGCTGGAAGTTTTGCGTCAACAGCTTTCGCAAGCGGAGCAGTCGTTTGTAGAGGATACAGCCGCGTGGATGGCTTCCCGGCTGCAAGAAGGAGCGCCATGTCCTGTGTGCGGCGCGGTACACCATCCGCAGCCTCACGGCGGTGTGAAAACACGGCAAGGTGGTGCTGCGGCGCAGCTTAAGAAACTGCGCGCGGATATAGCTGAAGCGGAGAAAAAAGAGGACGGCTGTCGTATGGAGCTCTCCCGCATTCAGGCATCTGCGTCGCAGAAGGAACAAGAATGGAAAGAGCAGCAAGAAATTGTGCGGGATCTGCCGCCTGCGCAGGAAACGGTCCGCCTGCTTGAGCAAGCGCAGGCCCGCCTGAAAGAATTAAAACAAGATGCGGCCTACCTTCCCAAAGGGCAGGAGAAGCTGAAAGCACTGCGCGAAAATCGGCAGGAGGATCAAGCAAAGCTGGAAGCGTGCCGTCAAGAGCTTTTGCGCTGCGAGTCGGAACTGGCCGGAAAAACGTCTGCCATAGAGGAACTTTCCCGCAGCTTGACCGAAACGGCGGATACAAAAACGATGCAGGAAGAGATCAAGCGTTTGCAGACTCAGACGGATCAGGCGCGCAGGCAGATTGCCGCTGTGCAGAAAGCGGCGTCCGATGCGCAGGGGGAACTTTCGGCGGCGCAGGCCATGGAGCAGTCGGCTCGTGTGTCATGTAAGGAAGCACAGGATCGCTGGAATCAGGACAATGTTCGGTTTATCCAAGCGCTTTTGGAAACACAGCTTTTTTTAAAAGGATATTCGCAAGGCCCTACGCCGGAAGAAGCGATAGAAATCGCACCGGAAGATTTTTCTGCTGTGCCGGAGGATCGGGAACTGAAATCGTTGCAGCAGCAAATCCAGCAATTTGAATCGGATGTCCGTTCACTTTTGGAGAGCCATGCCATCCTTTGTGCCCAGCTCGAACATCGTCAGCGCCCCGAGCTGGAAGCAATGCAGAAAAATCTTGAATCCCTGCGCCGTCAAAGTAAGGAGCAGGCGGAAAGTATGGGGCGTCTGCATCAGCGGTATCAGACCGCTGGGGAGACGGCTAAAAAGTTTAAGGAATACGCCCGACAGTTGGAAAAAGTCGAGCGAGAGCATGCTCGTGCACAGCGTCTGGCCAATCTTCTCTCGGGAAAAAACCCCAAAAAGACGACAATCCAAGCGTATGTGCAGAGTATCATATTCGACAAAGTGATTGTATCGGCCAGCCGGTTCTTTCTTGATTTCAGCAGCGGCCGATATAGCCTATGGCGCGGCGAAGATGTGCGGGGAAATGGCCTGAAAGGGTTGGATTTGGTAGTCTGGGACGAACAGATCTGCAGTTCGGCCGCTAGGCAGAGCCTTTCCAGCGAGCAGGTGTCCCTTGCGCTGCGTTCTGTCGAGACACTCTCCGGCGGAGAACAGTTTTTAGCGTCGCTGTCTCTGGCGTTTGGGCTGAGTGATGTGGTGCAGCGGTCTGCCGGAGGCGTATGGCTCGATTCTATTTTTATCGATGAGGGTTTTGGTTCTCTCGATAAAGAAACGCTCGATACAGCCATGCGGGCTCTTGGACGGATCCGCCAATCGGGCCGTACCATAGGGATCATCTCCCATGTTACGGAACTGCAGCAGTACATCAAACCACGCATTGTGGTTTCGGTCAACCGCAGAGATGTTGACGACGCAAGCGGATCAGAAAAGCGTGAAATTCTCGAGAGCACAGCGCGAGTGTTTGCCGGCGGCATATGATGATAACGAAAGAAAAAGAAAACGAGGCTTGGAAGCCGCCTGTAAGCGTCCAAGCCTCGTTATTTTTATGCAGTTAATAAATAATAGCGCCGTATTTCGCAGCAGCACGCTCAATCAAAGGGTAATCGATATCGCAGTTGGAATCGACAATCAACCGTCCTTGAAAATATCGCAAGGCTGCGTCTAAAATCATTTTTTGAGAAGTATGCACCGCAATGGGAAGACGGGTCGTCAGCGCACTGCGGGTAAGGATCTCCACATCGTCAAGCGTTTCCAATTCGACGAGGGCAGCGTTGACCTGTTCATCGTCCAAATCGATGAGATCGTCCTCAAGCCGAATAGAACATTCAATAGGTTCGCTTAAAATGATGTTATCGCCCAAAAAAAATGCTTCGCTTTCGGTCGCGGCCGCGTAGCAGTCGGCATTTTGGCGGGAAGGGCGTATAGGTTGAAACGAGAACTCGTCCATCGTGCGGCGCAGTGTACGAATGTGTTCTGGCGTGGATCCAAGAGAGCCGCCCAGAATGCCCGCGCCCGCGTAGAAGAGCTCGGGTACAAGCCGTGAAAAATCGGTGGGAGAAAGGGAGGCGCCATGGATTTGGGCGGGAATTTTGGCAATTAAAGGAATATAGAGATGAGGCAACGCATCGGCAAGAATGTCGGTCGTCTCGCCGGAAAAAGCAAATCCATCAAGACCCACAGCGTCGGCATTCATAGCTTGTAAAGTGATGGCAATGGGAAGCAGGCTGCCACCTGTAAGCGTTTTTCCGCCGCCGTCTACGTTGAGGGTGACGAAGATGGGGAGATCTGTTGTGCGCGCTGCCAGTACAGCGGCCCTCATATCCGCCAAAGAGGATTGCATCCCAACCGCAGCAAAGTCTGCCCCTGCTTCCTCCACAGCCCGTATCTGTTCGCGATAGATAGAGTACAGGTCGTCAAAATCAGCCTCGCCGTGAGGAGGCACAAAAAGCCCTGTGGGAGAGAGCGAGGCTCCTACTGGAACGCCGTAAGGTTCGGCGGCCCGCTTAGCGCTTTGGAGGATTCCTCTATTGATTTTCCCGACTTTATCCTGCAGTCCCCATGGAGCAAGCGCAGCGCGGTTTGCACCGAAAGTAGGAGCACATACGGCCTGTGCCCCTGCTTCCAGATATTCTTTGATCGTCTGGCAGACAGCGGCAGGATGGCTGTAAAACCATTCCTCTTGACAATCTCCTGGGCGAAATCCCATCCTGTCCGCAAGCGTCTCAGGTGCTCCATCGAGCAGAAAAGGCAGAGAATACCCCATCCGTACGTCTCCTTTCTGTTTTTGAATCCCGCACAGGTGCCATACAGAACCGGCGGGAAAGATTTCAGCCGCTGAAATTTATAGAGATTAAGAATCGGCCTGTTCTTCCTCTTGAGATTTACGGCGGTACTTGAAGCGATCTTCAAAACGGTGGCCGTCCGACCACATCGATTCGGGAACGGTAATTTTAAACATCGTTAAAATATTGCGGATCACAGTGGCGGCAGCGGAGCACACCTCTAAGCGCGCGGCAGACAGCGGCTCTTCCACGCCCTTAACATGGCAGGCGTTGTAGAAGCGGTGGAACAGATTGGCCAGCGTGATAACGTAGCGTGTGATGCGGGCCGGATCGTACGATTTAGCCGCCATAACAATTTCACCCGTGTAGGCAGAGATATGGCGGATGAGGTCGATTTCCTCCGGCGCAGTGAGAAGGGCAAGCTCCTCGTCGGAGCACTCGCGCGGCTGTATTCCCTCGGCGGCCAGCGCTTTGATAATATTGCAGATGCGCGCGTAGGCGTACTGCACATAGTAAACGGGATTCTGAGAATCCTGTTTTACGGCAAGATCCAGATCAAAATCCATCTTGGAGTTTGATTCAAACAAATTGAACTGGAAGCGCGCCGCGTCCACAGAAACTTCCTCGAGCAGATCGGCTAGCTGAATCGCTTTGCCGGTACGCTTGCTCATGCGCACCTCCACGCCGTTTTGAATCAGTTTGACAAGCTGCATGAGCACAACATCCAATTTGTTTCCGTCTAAGCCGATCGCATCCATCGCGCCCTTCATACGGGCCACATGACCGTGATGGTCGGCGCCCCAAACGTCGATGCAGCGATCGAAACCGCGGCTGAATTTATTGCGGTGATAGGCAATATCGGCGGCAAAATAAGTCGGGTTACCGTTTTGGCGGATCAAAACCTCGTCTTTCTTTGCACCGAATTGCGTCGCACGGTACCACAGGGCGCCGTCCTTTTCGTAGGTCATTCCCTTATCGCGCAGCAGGTTTATCACATCGCGCACTTCGCCGTCTTTGTGCAGGTCGCTTTCAAAGAACCAGCGGTCGTACTCGATGCGGTATTTTGCAAGGTCCGCCTTCATGCGAGCAATATTGCGCGGCAGTGCATAATCGACAAGTGCGCTGCGGCGCTGTTCGGGGTCGGCGTCTACATAGCGATCGCCGTTTTCGGCGGCAAATTCTTTGGCCCGTTCGGTAATATCCTCTCCCTGATAGCCGTCCTCCGGAAAAGGCACAGCTTCTTCTCCCTTATAGATTTGAAGGTAGCGTGCCTCGAGCGAATGAGCAAATTTTTCAATTTGATTGCCCGCGTCGTTCACGTAAAACTCACGCCATACATCGTACCCGGCAGCATCCAAAACGGCTGCCAAACAGTCGCCCAAGGCGCCCCCGCGGGCGTTGCCCATATGCATAGGACCGGTCGGATTGGCGGAAACAAATTCCACCATTACCTTTTTGCCGCCGCCAACGTTGCTGCGGCCGTAATTGTCGCCCATACGGCGCACATCGCGCAAAACATCGGAATAAAATTTCTGGTTTAAAAAGAAATTGAGAAAACCCGGACCGGCAATTTCAAATTTTTCGTAATAAGATCCGTCCAGCAAGAGGTTTTCTCCGATTGCTTCGGCAATCTTGCGGGGCGCCATATGGAAAGCCCGCGCGGAAACCATAGCAATATTAGCCGCCCAGTCACCGTGAGCGCGATCGGCAGGAACCTCAATGGTAAAATCCGGAATCGGTTCTGTGGGCAGCGTGCCTGCCGCAATAGCGCGCCCAGCGGCCTCCAGAATAAGGGTACGAAGCTGATCAGTCGCCTGCTGTACAATTTTTGACATCTTTTTGTTCTGCCTCCTTGACGGTAATGGAAATTTCATTGATACTGGATAAATCAGAATTGATATCCAGCGTATAATTAACGTCTATACTGCCGCCTTTTTCTCCAAGACGACAGCGTATAGAACTAGTAAACACGCCTACCATGAAGGTGCCGTAGCCGGTATCGTACTGGCACAGATGGCGTTTTCCCTTTTCGAGAATCAGCCGTGTGCCCTGTATTCCGCCACGGATAAGTGTGACGCGGTTTTCCTGCTCCTCTACTTTCAAAATGGAAGTTTGAGGATGAAGGACGCCGTCTTCATCGTATTCTTGGTATACGATATAACGGGATCTGTCCTTGACAGTATACGAACCGCGCGTCGTAACTCGTATTTCACCGAGCTCGCCGTCCACATTTTGACGGCCAACAATTGAAATTAAATAATCCTCTTTCACGTTTCGCTCCTAATATTTTTCAATATCTATCCTCTGTACATCGGAAAGAATATTACATCCAAGAAAGATTTCCGCAATTTGGGAAAAATTCTCCACATAATCGCTCACAAAGAATGAACGCGATCCCCCTGCGCTCGCGAGCAGGTTTGCCTCTCGCAGAGCCTTTGCTGCCCAAAGTGCCGTTTCACGTCCGCTGTCGATGAGAGTGACGTCTTCTCCCATTACTTTTGAGATAATTCGGCTGATAATAGGATAATGAGTACAGCCCATCACCAGCGTATCTACCCCCTTTTGTTTTAGGCCGAGCAAGTAATGCCGCGCTGCCAGCAGTGTGATTTCTTCCTCGTCTGCCACAAAGCCCCCCTCTACCAGAGGAACGAAAAGCGGACAGTCCTGTTCAAAAACGCAGAGAGCGGGATCGATCTTTTTAAGAGCATTGCGGTAAGCGCCGCTGCGGATCGTAGCGGTGGTGCCAATGACGCCGATTTTTCCGTTGCGCGTAGCGTGAGCAGCCGCCTGCGCCGTAGGAAAGATAACGCCTGTTGCAGGAACGCCCACGCTGTGCAAAATGTCAGACGCCGTAGAGCTGACCGTGCCGCAGGCGGCTAAAATCATTTTAACATTCTGTGATAACAGAAAATGAACATCCTGACTTGTGTATTTTCGAATGATTTCGCGACTTCTTGAGCCATAGGGAACCCGTCCGGTATCGCCAAAATAAACAATATTTTCTTCCGGCAGAATTTTAGACAGTTCCTTTACAGCGGTCAGGCCTCCAAGACCGGAGTCAAAAACGCCTATGGGACGCGTATCCATCACAAATTCCTCTCAAAAGCAAAAGAGATCAGCCGGTCGAGCAGCGCGGGAATCGGTACGCCGGCAGCCTCCCAAAGTTTTGGATACATACTAATGGAGGTAAAGCCGGGAAGTGTGTTAAGCTCGTTGAGCAAAACGGCTCCGTCCGACTTTCGCACAAAGAAATCGACGCGCGCAAGCCCCGAGCAGCCCAAACGGCAATAGGCACGCAGGGCAGTTGCACGGATCTTCTCCATCGTTTCCTCCGGCAGATGAGCCGGAATGTAAAGCTGCGACGTACCGTTTTTATATTTATCGTCGTAATCGTAAAATTCGGCGGAAGCGGCAATTTCTCCAACACCCGAAACGATGGGGTGTCCGTTGCCAAGAACGGCGCACTCCACTTCCTGCCCAACAATAGCTTCTTCCACGACGATTTTTCCGTCCTCATGGGCAGCCTTTTGCACAGCGGCGTCCAGTTCTTCTTCGCAGGAAACCTTGCTTACGCCTACAGAAGATCCTGCATTGGCCGGCTTGACAAAAATGGGATAGCCAAGCCGCTCATGGATTTTTAAACGGATTTTATCGCGGCCCTCGCCGCTGTAATTTTCCGCGAAGAACCAGAGATAATGCGCCTGTGCAATCCCCATTCCCTCTAAAAGGGAGTTCGTAATGGATTTATCCATACAGATAGCGGAAGAAAGCGTATTGCATCCCACATATGGGATTCCGCTGAGCTGGAATAAGCCCTGTATCGTACCGTCTTCACCGTTTTTGCCATGTAAGGCGGGAAACAGTACATCCACATGGATTGTCTCCATTCGGCCGTCAGACGCCGGCACAAGAAGTCCATGCACACAAGGGTCAGCCGTTAAAAAAACAGGTCGGCATTCACCTTGCTGCCAAGTATCCTCTGGAATGTTATCCCAATCTCCTTCATAAAGAAACCAGCGGCCTTCCTTCGTGATACCAACGGCAAGAACATCATATTTTTCACGAGATAGCCCACGTAAAATCGTACTTCCGGAAACGAGCGAAACCTCATATTCGGAAGAACGGCCGCCGAATAAGACGGCTACAGTCAGTTTAGACATGATCGAAAAACCTCCATACAAAAGAGTTTTGTTGTCACTAACTTATATGTCAAGAGCAGAAAGAATCTTCCGCGCGCCTACCGCAAATATGCGCAAAAGAGCGTGGTTTGCGAAAAGGTGAGAAAGGTTCCGGCTTTGTTTGAACAAAGCGATAGATGAGCTGTTAGCTGGCAAGCAAGGCTTGAAAAGCGCCTACAAACAGAAGAGTCCTATTTGTGGACACCCAAACAAAGTCTATCTAATCATACCATATCCGTACGCTGTGCGCAATCTTCTGAATGCCCAATTTTCTGGATTTTCTGCCGCAAATTCTGCCTTTTAGCGCAGAATATGACTTTACTATTTGTAAACGATACGATATAATAAACCAATAAGATTTATCTTTTAGAATGCAGGGGCATTGCGGCCCTTTTAAGAAAACGCAGAGAAATAAGAATCAGGAGTGATATTTTTGGATAAAGCGTTAGAACTAATTGCCGAGAAAGTGGGACAGGCTCTTGCACAGCAAAGTTTTGAAAGGCAGAGCGAGCCGCTGCGCGAGGAGAAAGGAATAGGCGTACTATTCACTAGTGAAAATGTGGCATACAGCATTTTTTATGAAACCGGCGCGAAAAGATTCTTGCTGCGCACGGCGCCGATGACGGAGAAAGGCCCTGACAGCAACTGGAAGACGCTTTCTACATGGATGTATGACAGTGCTAACGGCAGCGATTTAAGTGACGCTGAGAGCATCGCAAACGATTTTGTAGAAACAATTCAGGGCCCCAAGCGCCTGGCGGCTGTGCAGCAAAGCAAGAAAAAACGCAAAAAGGACGACGAATATAATGTGGATCCCGTGTTCTTTTTTAACCGCATGGTAAACATTTTTCCGGAATTGCGGGAGGAAATTGCGCAGGAACGTATTGAATACGGCAAGATTCGTTCCGTTACGTTTGCACGGTCTAAGCTTCTTCCCAAAATGGAGAACTTAGCAAAATCGTATTCTGACAGCGATCCATATAATAAGATGGTTTCCTTGCTCAATGATATGTATCAAAACGGCGATATGGATGTACGCTCTATTGTGACAATGGTGCTTCTTAATGGCATTACGGATGAGTCGATAGTGGAAAAAATGTCGGAGCAATTCAGCGACGATTTGAAAAAAGCATGGAAATTCGGTAAAAAATATAAAGGAAAAAAGGTCAAGCCTGAAAAGAAGAAAAAACGCGTGCAATATACAGCCGAAAATCTCAACGAGCTGCGTCGCCGGTAAAAAGGTGCTTTTAGCGTGTGAACGTGGTGCCGGTGTGGAAAGAAGTTTGCAGAAAGAAATTTTTTAAAAATCCTTGACGTGAAGCTGTAAGGTGTGGTATAGTAAATATACCTCGATCAAGGGGTATTTTTTTTGCACCCTTCATTCAGAGGGAGGCCGTGGCCTTGGAAGACATCTGGGGCCTGTCTATTTTTCCGTATTACGGGAGGTGCCGATATGAGAGTCAAAGTGGTATTAGCCTGCACAGAGTGCAAACAGCGCAACTACAACACAAAGAAAAACAAAAAGAATGATCCGGACAGGCTGGAAATGAACAAGTATTGCAGATTTTGCAGAAAACACACCCTTCATAGGGAGACCAAGTAAGGTCGGGAGGAAGAATGGCAGAGGATAAGAAAAAGGCGGAAGGCAAAAAGCCTGAAAGTAAAAAAACAGAAGGCTCCAAGCCCAATGCATTTGTACGATTCGGCCAGAATAGTATAAAGTTCCTGAAAGACTGCAAAGCAGAAATTCGAAAAATTGTCTGGCCTACGCCGAAAGCCGTATTTAAGAATATGGGCGTCGTGCTTGTCACAATTATTGTGATCGGACTGTTTATTTTCGGTCTGGATATGTTGTTTACGAACCTGCTCGGCAACATTATGAACATCGCCGGCTGAGAATTCGGAGGGTAATCATGCAAGATGGCGCAAGATGGTACGTTGTCCATACCTATTCCGGGTATGAAAACAAAGTAGCTTCCAATCTGGAAAAAACAGTCGAAAACCGCCAGCTTCACGATTTGATCCAAGAGATCCGTGTGCCGACCGAAACGGTGACGGAAATCAAAGACAATAAAAAACGCGAGGTAGAGCGCAAAATCTTTCCCAGCTATGTGCTTGTCAAAATGATTTTGACAGACGAGTCGTGGTATATTGTGCGTAATATCCGTGGATGCACCGGATTTGTCGGCCCGTCGTCGAAGCCTATCCCTTTGACGGATGCTGAAGTTGCAAAACTTGGCGTCGAATCGAAGGCAGTAGAAGTTTCCTATCAGGTAGGAGATTCTGTAAATATTATCGATGGTCCGTTGGAAGGATTTGTCGGTATAGTGGAAGAGGTCGACGCGGAGAAAAACCGTGTGCGTGTTATGGTTTCTATGTTTGGCCGCGAAACGCCGGTCGAACTCGAACTCAGCCAAGTCGAGCTGGTGGAATAATTTTATTTTGATAACCTGCGGGAAACCGCTTGTTATGAGGGGCGCAGCCCCCTGTGGGAGGAACGGGAAGATTTTTTCGTTCCGCCATCAACCACGAATTTTGGAGGTGCAAGTAAATGGCTCAAAAGGTTACGGGCTTTATTAAGCTCCAGATACCTGCTGGAAAAGCAACCCCGGCCCCGCCTGTTGGTCCGGCTCTCGGTCAGCATGGCGTTAACATCATGGCGTTCACAAAGGAATTTAACGAGCGCACAAAAAATGATGTGGGTCTGATTATCCCTGTTGTGATTACGGTCTATGCGGACCGTTCGTTCACGTTCATCACCAAAACGCCGCCTGCTGCCGTTCTGATTAAGAAGGCTTGCGGTATCGAGAGCGGTTCTGGTACGCCGAACAAGACGAAGGTCGCTAAGATCACCCGCGAGCAGGTCAAAAAGATCGCTGAGACAAAGATGCCCGATCTCAATGCAGCTACCATCGAGAGTGCTATGAGCATGATCGCCGGTACAGCCCGCAGCATGGGTATCGAAGTCGTTGACTAATCGCCCGGGTGGGAGGAACATTCATCCGACATTACCACTCAACAGGGAGGAAAACCAATGAAACACGGTAAAAAATATGTCGATAGCGCAAAGCTTGTGGATCGCACAAAATTTTACGATCCGAGCGATGCTCTCGACCTTTGCGTAAAAACCGGGACCGCAAAGTTTGACGAAACAGTTGAGGTCCATGTAAAGCTCGGCGTCGATAGCCGTCATGCGGATCAGCAGGTTCGCGGCGCCATTGTTTTGCCTCATGGCACCGGTAAAACGGTACGCGTTCTTGCCATTTGCAAGGGCGATAAGGCAAAAGCAGCAGAAGAGGCCGGCGCAGAATTTGTCGGTGCAGAGGATATGATCCAGAAGATTCAGCAGGAAGGCTGGATGGATTTCGATGTTGTTGTTACGAGCCCGGATATGATGGGTCTTGTAGGTCGTCTCGGTAAGGTCCTTGGTCCGCGCGGTCTCATGCCGAACCCCAAGGCCGGTACAGTTACACCGGATATCGGCAGAGCTGTTTCCGAAGCGAAAGCCGGTAAGATCGAGTATCGTCTCGACAAAACTAACATTATTCACTGCCCCATTGGTAAAGTTTCTTTTGGTGCTGAAAAGCTGCAGGAGAATTTTGACACGCTGCTTAACGCGATTATTCGTGCGAAGCCGGCTGCCTCTAAGGGTCAGTATATTCGCTCCTGCGTTGTGGCTTCTACAATGGGCCCCGGCGTGCGTGTAAACCCGAACAAGGTTGGTACAGTGAGCGAGAACGCTTGACAGACCAAGAGGTTTGTGATATAATAATATATGCTGTTCTGATTCCAAAGACAGCAGGTGCATTTGCTTAATGGGACATGTTCCCGGCCTGCCGAGGAAAGAGCGATTCATACCAAAAGTTTGAAAGAACTTTTACATGGTTATGTATGCCCTTCCCGCGGCTTGTGGGAAGGGCTTTTTGTGTTCCTGAAACAGGTGGATGCGATCTGATTTCATGGAGGTGAATACAGTTGCCAAGCGCAAAGATTTTAGAGCAGAAGAAAGAAGTCGTGGCCCAGCTCAGCGAAAAGCTAAAGAGTGCCTGCGTCGGTGTTGTGGTCGATTATAAGGGCATTACTGTGGCTGATGACACTAAGCTCCGTAAGGAACTGCGTGAAGCCGGAAACGATTATAAGGTCGTAAAGAATACGCTCCTTTCCCGTGCATTTAAAGATGCTGGTATTGAGGGTATGGATCCTATTTTGGAGGGAACTACCGCTATCGCTATCCATAGCGAAGATTATGTTTCCGCCGCGAAGATTCTTTCCAAGTATGCCGAAGATAATAAGACCTTTGAAGTAAAGGCCGGTTTTGTTGACGGCAAAATGGTTGACGAGGATGCTGTTAAGAATCTTGCAAAGCTTCCGTCCAAGGAAGTACTCATCGCCCAGACATTGGGCGGCTTGAATGCTCCTATCACCGGATTTGTCACCGTCCTCAATGGTACGATGAGAGGTCTGGTTATCGCGCTCAACGCCATTGCAGAGAAGCAGGGCGCTACTGCGTAAGTTTTTTTAGAAAATAATATTTAATTTTTGGAGGTTACTGACATGTCTGAGAAGGTTACAAAGTTAATTGAAGATGTGAAGGCCCTTACCGTTCTTGAGCTCTCCGAGCTGGTAAAGGCTCTTGAAGAGGAGTTTGGCGTATCCGCTGCTGCTCCTGTTGCTGTTGCTGCTGCTCCGGCTGCTGACGCTGCTCCGGCTGCTGCTGAGAAGACCGAGTTCGACGTTGTGCTCAAGGGCGCTGGCGCGAACAAGATTCAGGTTATCAAGGTTGTTCGTGAGATCACCGGTCTTGGCCTGAAAGAGGCGAAAGAAGTTGTTGACAACGCTCCGAAGGCTATCAAAGAGGGCGTTTCCAAGGATGACGCTGAGTCCATCAGAGCAAAGCTTGCTGATGCCGGCGCGGATGTCGAAGTTAAGTAATTTTATTTAAAACAGTAGAGCAGGCGATCCTGAAAAGGATCGCCTGTTTTTTTGTTTTATTTTGAAACAAATGTAGACAATATATCTTTACAAATTAAACAAATAGATGTATTA
>CALWIX010000062.1 GCA_944380825.1 uncultured Clostridia bacterium
GGTTCCAGATTCACGGCTGCTGTGCACTTGAATTTTTCCGTGGTGGGTTTCGACGATGGTTCCGGCGATGGAGAGTCCAAGCCCGTAACCGCCGTTTTCACGCGCGCGGGAACTGTCTGCGCGGTAAAAGCGTTCGAAGATATGGGGAAGATGCTCGCTGGGAATGGGATCCCCCGTATTTTGTACGGAAAAGATCACAGTGTCGGATGAATAGGAAAGGTTCACGGAAATTTTTCCGTGATCATCGCTGTGCTTACAAGCGTTATCGATCAAAATACCGCCAAGTTGGCGAAGCTGTTTTTCATTTCCTAAAACGTATAAATCCGGCTCAATATGGCTTTCAAGCGACTTTTTCTGTTCAAAGGCTACCGGTTCAAAGGGAAGCAAGCAGCTCCAAACGATATCGCTGAAATTAACTTGTGTCAAAATGATTTTGGTACGAGAATCATCGGCCTTAGCAAGGAAGAGAAGATCCATCACAAGAGAGGTCATGCGCTGGGCCTCGTCACGGATATATTCCAGCCATTTCGATTGATTTTCGACGGTATCCTGCCGGTGAGAAAGCACAATATCTGTATTTGCAAGGATCACAGTCAGCGGTGTTTTTAATTCATGCGAAGCGTCCGCTACAAAATGCCGCTGCTGTTCCCACGATTTTTCCACCGGACGAACAGCCCAGCGCGCAAGCAGGATGCTAATGCCCCAAAATAAGAGCAGGCTTACCGCTCCGACAAGGAGGGAAGTCCGAATCAAAGACAAAATGACGCTTATCTCGCCGGAGCGATCGGTAAAAACGATTCGATAGCCGGAATCGCCCTTCCGGATTAAGTATCGAAGGTTATAGCTGTTTAAAATTCCTTTTTCTTCTCCTGAAGAAATACAAGTGTTGACAATTTCATCCAGCATATCCTCATCGTTGACGTTCACGCTGCCGGAGACTTGCGTCACATCGCCCTGTAAATCCGTTTCCACAAGAAAGCTGGAGGAAAATATCTGCCGTTCTTTTAAAGGGTTCTTATTGGGAAGGTTGTTGTCTGGAGGAGGACCAATCTCTACAAACGAATTTGGAAAACCGGCATGCGTATTCATGTCCATCAACATCCGCATCGAGCGTTCCGATTCATACGCCAAACGCCCGCTTGTAAAAAGCAGAACGGAAATAAAAATAGCGGTAAGCATAAGGAAGATGACACACATATTTGAAAAGATAAATTTTCTGCGCAGTTTGCGTATCATCATAATTTATTCCTCCAGCCGATACCCAATTTTGCGCACAGCAGTGATCGATACGTGGGAGCCGAGAAAGGCAAATTTTTTGCGAAGAAAGGAGATGTAAACCTCCACGTTGTTGTCTTCAGCGTTCGATTCAGAGCCCCAAACCTTTAGTAAAAGATCTTCTTTTGGTACCACGATAGAAGAATTGGCCATAAGCAGACGCAGTACCTCAAATTCTTTATATCCCAGATGTACCGATTTTGTACCGCATTGCAGGGAATACGCAGACAAATTCAGCGTAAGATCGCCAAAAGTAATCACATCAGAGATGACCTCGCCCTGCCGTCGGGAAAGTGCGCGCACCCGCGCCATAAGCTCATCGGGAGAAAAAGGCTTTGTCAAATAATCGTCGGCGCCGCAGTCCAGCCCAGTCACCTTATCAGGAATTTCATCGCGTGCTGTTAAAATAAGCACGGGTGTGCCGTTATGCTGACGGCGCATCTGCTGCACCACCGAGAAGCCGTCCCGTTTGGGGAGCATGACATCCAAGATAATCACATCGTAAATGCCGCTCATGGCATAATCGAACCCGGATTCACCGTCATATACGGCGTCGGCGACATATTTATGTTCGGCCATAATCTGAACCAAAGTTTCAGCCAGTCTTTTTTCGTCCTCCACAATTAAGATTCTCACAGTCTCATCGCCTTTCCGTTTTGAAAAAGTTTCCCTTTGCCGCTTATTCATCATACCTTATAAAACTGAAATTACCCTGAATCGGACAAAGTTTTGAATGTGCAGACGGCAGACTCTCCAAAGTTCCTCTTTCTGATTGTTTTCGGGAGCAGACAGGTGCGGGCCTATCCTAAAAGCTCCTTTGTATCAAGAAGAATGGTGACAGGGCCGTCATTGTCTATATGTACCAGCATGTCCGCGCCGAATTCGCCGCACTGGGTGAAAATTCCGAGGTCATGGGCGCGCTGTAAAAAACGTTCATACAGAGGAATGGCAGTTTCCGGTCTTGCCGCTCCCAAAAAGGAAGGCCTGCGTCCGTGGCGGCAGTCTGCAAACAGCGTAAACTGTGAAATGACAAGAAGTTCTCCCTGAACATCCAGCAGCGAACGGTTCAGTTTCCCGTTTTCGTCTCCAAAAATGCGCAGTTTTACAATTTTATCCAGCAAAAAGTCGCACTCCTTTTCCGTATCCTCGGGGGAGATCCCTAGCAAAACATTCAGCCCCCTCCCAATTTCTCCAACAGTCTTTCCATCAATTTTTACGCTGGAACAGCGTACCCGTTGAACAACTGCTCTCATTATAAATACCTCCATTCGGCGGACTTTTCCCGCTTTTTACAGAATCATTTTAGAAATATTATAGCATAAACGTCTTAAAACAGAAAAGGAAAATTCACTCTATAAACATCAGACAAGTTTGCTAAAAACTAAATGTTTCAAAATGAAACATTTTCTGAAAAATTTGGAATTACCATTGACTTTATCCGGAAATTGCGCTAAATTATAGATGTAATTTCAAAGAAATGTGGCAAATCAAAATTTCCTGTCTTCTTCCAAATGAATTGTGAGAGCGGCAAGTTGTCTGATGAAAGTGTGCTCGGATGTTTCTTTCATCAGGATGTAGCTGTACAGAAGGCTCGCTTTCTGCGGTATAGAGGGCAGAAAATTTTCGGAACGATACAGATCAGAAAGGATGGTCGATTATGGCAACTCAGGAACAGATCAAAAAGGTGCAGGATATGGCCCGCACCATCCGCCTGCATGTGCTGGATATGATAGGCGGAAAAGAGGGGAAGGTTGGTCACCTTGGAGGTTCTTCCTCTTGCGCTGACATAATGGCAGCGCTGTATTTTTACAAAATGAAGGTGGATCCGAAGAATCCGAAAGATCCCGACAGAGACAGAATGCTCATGAGCAAGGGCCATGCTGTTTTGGCGCAGTATGCGGCACTGGCAGAGCTTGGCTACTTCCCCATGGAGGAATTGCAGCATGTAAAGTGCTGCGGCGCAATGCTGCAGGGCCATCCGGATATGACAAAGACCCCCGGCATCGAAGCCAATACAGGTTCCCTCGGTCAGGGCCTGTCGCTGGGCGTGGGCATGGCCGCAGGACTCAAGCTTGATAAGAGCGACCGCCGCGTTTATGTCATTATGGGTGACGGTGGG
>CALWIX010000063.1 GCA_944380825.1 uncultured Clostridia bacterium
CATGATGCTCGCTCATAGCTATAAACGTGGGCATATTCGCCCTAGTCTATCGCAAAGCTCAGCGGAGGTACGACGCGTGCGCGAATTACATCAAGGCTTAGCCTTGCGGCAAGGCTAAGCCTTGGGTGACACCGGCTCCGGGCCATCGGTTCGGTAATCGCCGGGAGAAACGCCAAAGGTCCTTTTGAAACTGCGATAGAATGTACGCATGCTTTCAAATCCCGATGTGAGAGCGGCGTCTGTGAGAGAAATCGATTCCTGCGTCAAAAGAAACGCGGCGTTGCGGCATCGCAGCGTATTTACGTACTCGGGAATCCCACACCCAAAATAGGCGTGGAACAAGTGTGAAAACCGGCTTTTGCTGTATCCAAATCGCGCTGCCAGCGTATCGAGCGTGACGTCTGAACGGTAATTGGCGTCGAGATAACGCAAAATGTCGCGCATGGTGGAAGCGTCATTTTTTTCCTTTACTTCCGTCAGACCCAGATTCTCTGAGAGAATCGCCAGCAGACTATACAAATATCCTTTCGCAAACAGCTGCGAAAGCTCTGTCATCTCTACGGGAACAGCGTTTAAAACATCCCGCGTTTTCGTGGGATTGAGCGTTTTCGAGAAAAGATCCGGCGGCCATATTTCTTGCTTGGGGCAAACCGTTACCAGCTTTTCCATCCAGCCCAAAAGCTCCCGCTGACCCTCCGGCTCCTGCCAGATGCTTTCACGAAACGTCTTGTGCTGCAGCAGCTTGCGGAAAGAAGGTACAAAATCGAGCGGGATCGTCAGCACGATCGATTTCGAGCTTCGCGGCGTAGCGTAGTAGTGTACCGTGTAGCTGGGCACAAGAAAAATTTGATCCTTTTGGGCAACGCTGCTGTGACCGTTGAGCGTGAACTCCAGCTCCCCTTCTGTAACATACACAATCTCGATGCTGCTGTGAAAATGCGCAAAACATGCGTCGTTCGTCGTTTTCCAGCACGAGGGATATTTCAGGCTGTCCCGCAGATTTTCATAATATCCATCCATTTTCCATTCTCCCCTCCGGCCAGCTCAAAAAGCACATAGCATTTTTTGTCACAAAAACAGATTGAGTTGGCACGACAAAACGCTTATTTTCTATTATAATGCAGTTGAATTGTAAGTCAATAAGATTGCAGGGGAATTTTCTGTCTTGACAAAATTTTAAAACATTTTCAAAAACGTTTCCGCTGCGGTAAACGCTTTTTGAAACAGGGATATTTTTAGAAAAAGGAGAAGATGGTATGAAACTAGGCGTAATGACTGTGCTGCTCGGCGATCTTTCTTTGGACGAAACGCTGAAATACCTGAAAACGCTCGGCGTGCAGGAGGTGGAAATCGGCTGCGGAGGCACCCCCGGAACCGCCCACGCCGACGCTGTGAAATTTATGGAACACCCCGAGCTTATCGATGCGTTTATGGAGACGATCGATAAATACGGCATCGGCGTAGCCGCCCTCTCGTGCCATGGCAACCCCGTCCACCCCAACAAGGACATCGCGCGGTCGTATCATGAACAATTTGAGGCTGCCATCTGCCTTGCAGAAAAAATTGGCGTAAAAACGGTGGTCGGGTTCTCCGGCTGTCCGGGCGACTGCGATAACTCGCAGTACCCCAACTGGGTGGTGGCTACTTGGCCCGACGATTTCCAAAAAATCAAGGAATGGCAGTGGAACGAAAAGCTCATCCCTTACTGGAAAAAAGAGGCCGCGTTCGCCGAGAAACACAATGTTCATCGCATCGCTTTTGAGATGCACCCGGGATTCTGTGTGTACAATCCCAAAACGCTGCTGCGCCTGCGCGAGGCGGTCGGACCGGTGATCGGCGCAAACTTCGATCCTTCGCACCTGTTCTGGCAGGGAATCGATCCCGTGGCGGCGATCCGTGCGCTCAAGGGCGCTATCTACCACTTCCACGCTAAAGATACCGCCATCGACCACCTCAACTGCGCCGTCAACGGCGTGCTTGACACCACCCCCTTTGACCGCATTCCGGAGCGTTCTTGGAACTTCCGCACCATCGGCTACGGCCACGGCGAGGACGTGTGGCGCGCGATTTTCAGCGAGCTTCAGCAGACAGGCTACGACGGCGTTATCTCGATTGAACATGAAGACGGCCTTATGACTACCCGCGAGGGCCTTGAAAAAGCGATCGAGGTGCTCAAGCGCACCATCATTTTTGAAACACGCGAGGGCGGTATGTACTGGGCCTAAACAAAAAAGGAGTTTTTGGAAATGTATACTTTCGGTCTTGTAGGATACGGCAGCATCGGCGGCTGGCACACAAAACAGCTTCTCTCTCTGCCGCAGGAATTTCGGCTCGCCGGCGTTTATGACATCAATCCCGAACGGATGAAAGCCGCCGAACAGGAAAACGGCTTGCACAGCTACCGCTCTATGCAGGAGCTGCTCGACGACCCCCAAATTCGCACGGTGATCCTCGCTGTGCCCAACAACTTTCATAAGCCGCTGTCGATTCAGGCGATGCGCGCCGGCAAAAACGTGATTTGTGAAAAACCGGTTATGCTCAACGCCGCCGAGCTCGAAGAGGTCATCGCGGTGGCGAAAGAAACCGGCAGGCAGTTCTCGGTGCATCAAAACCGCCGGTGGGATAAGGATTTTCTCATCATGAAAAAGGTTTTGGAGGACGGCACCATCGGCAAGCCCTTCTACATAGAATCCCGCGTACAGGGCAGCAAGGGAATCCCCGGCGACTGGCGCTGCGTGAAAGAGGCGGGCGGCGGTATGCTGCTCGATTGGGGCGTGCATCTCATCGATCAGCTTATGTATCTGGTAGACAGCCCCGTCACACAGGTCTACGCTCACCTTCTCTCCGTAAAATTCCCGGGCGTAGACGACAACTTTAAGCTTCTCATGCGCTTTGAAAACGGCCTTTCCGCCCTTGTGGAGGTGGATACCTATACGTTTATCAATCTTCCCCGGTGGCACGTTTCCGGCGACGCCGGCACGCTGCAGATCGACGATTTTTCCTGCGAGGGACGCATCATACGCGCCCGCACCGAGGAAATGCGCTGGGAACAGGGCATCGTCTACACCGCCGCAGGCCCCACCCGCACCATGGCTCCCCGGCCGAAAGAGACAATAGAGCAGCTTCCCCTGCCGCCTATGCAGTGCGACAGCCGCGACTATTACCGCAATTTCCGCGACGCGGACGAGGGCAAGGCTCCTCTTGCCGTTACCCCTTCGCAGGCGCTGCGCGTGATGCGGGTTATCGACGCGGTGTTTGCATCCGCCGAAAAGGGAACAGCCGTTTCGCTGCATATTTAAGTCTGAATTGTCCCGCTGCCAAAATGCGTACAGCACAAGGTACACCGGCCTTTTTCGACAGTTTTGCGCCGCTGTTTCGACGCCATATTTTTTAGAAGGAGTTGTATTACCATGAAAAAATTCCCCATTGCGCTGCAGCTTTACTCCGTGCGTGAGGACATGGAGAAGGATTTTGAGGGCACGCTGCAAAAGGTCAAGAAGATGGGCTATGACGGTGTGGAATTTGCCGGATTGTTCGGCAAAAGCGCCGCCGAGGTAAAAGAATTCGTAGAAAAGTACGATCTTGTGCCTATTTCTGCGCACGTTCCGTTTGTCGACATGATGGCGGATCCTGAAAAGGTTCTGGGCGACTATGCGGCCATCGGCTGCCGGTTTGTGGCTATCCCCTATCTTACCGAGGAATACCGCCCCGGCACGGATGGGTTCCAGAAAACCATCGACGGCGCCCGCTTGCTCGGCGAGATAGCCAAGAAAAAGGGAATGCAGCTGCTTTACCACAACCATGATTTCGAGATCGTGAAGCTCGA
>CALWIX010000064.1 GCA_944380825.1 uncultured Clostridia bacterium
CGGGGATTTTCAGTCCCCTGCTCTACCAACTGAGCTACAGAGGCAAGTGGCGACCTGGAACGGGATCGAACCGTCGACCTCTAGCGTGACAGGCTAGCGTTCTAACCAGCTGAACTACCAGGCCACAATGAAAAATGGTGGGAACAATAGGACTGGAACCTATGACCCCCTGCTTGTAAGGCAGGTGCTCTAACCAGCTGAGCTATGCTCCCAAATCTTATCTCACATTGCCGCCGTTCCCGGCGACGTGTTATATAATACTACAACTCGATGTGGATGTCAACACTTTTTCGGAAATTTTTTCATTTTTGTGTTTGGTTGGCTTGCTGGGGGCTATCTGGACAGGATTTTAGATGGGTTCCTGCCCAGATAGATCCCATAAGACTTATTATAACCCCATAAGTTTTACCAGGGAGCTCGTTCCCAGACGATCGGCTCCCGCTTTGAAAAATTCCTCAGCTGCTGCAAACGTACGGATCCCACCGGAAGCCTTAATTTTCACACGAGGGGACAACGTCTCTCGAAACAGCTTAATGTCGTCAATCACAGCTCCTTGTGTTCCAAATCCGGTGGAAGTTTTAATAAAATCAGCGCCGGCTGTCTCCACAACATGGCACATCTCGATCTTTTCCTGCTGTGTTAAAAAACAAGTTTCCACAATCACCTTAAGAATTTTATTTCCAGCAGCCTGTTTCAACTCTCGGATTTCGCGTTCCACGGCAGCAAAATTTCCATCTTTCACATCGCCGAGGTTTATCACCATATCCACCTCGTCTGCGCCGTTTGCAACGGCGTTTTTTACTTCAAAAGCTTTTACTGCCGAGGTTGCATACCCGTTTGGAAAGCCAATGACAGTACATACGGAAAGCTTTCCGTCTAGATAGTCAGCGGCGCGGCGTACATAACTGGGAGGGAGGCAAACCGAAGCCGTATGAAACCGCACCCCTTCCTCACAAATATTCCGCACCTGTTCCCATGTACACGTTTGCGATAAAATGGTATGATCCACACATTTTAGTATATCCTCTTTCTGCATTTTTGATACACTCCTTTTCAGCCGCCCAATTTGGAAAAATATATTCTGTGTTTTGTATTTATTATAACAATTTTTAAGGCAATCGTCATCCTGTTTGAAAAATTTCTAGGCATAATTTTGAATTGTCAAAAAATAATTGGATTTGCGGTTGAATAATCGGCCAAACAGCGATACAATAAAAAAGATCTATTATCCCGCGCAGCCGGGAAATTCCGAAGGAGGGATTTTGTGTTTTCACAAGAGATGTATGGATTAGGGAGCAAACGCTCTGTAATCCGTGAGATTTTTGAGTATGGAAATAAGAGAAAAGCTGAAATTGGTGCCGAAAATGTATTTGATTTTAGCCTTGGTAATCCGAGCGTTCCCGCACCGGATTGTGTCAACGAGACGCTGTGCGAAATGCTTCGTACAGAGAATTCCGTTGCCCTGCATGGCTACACTTCTGCACAGGGAGATTTCAACGTTCGCAAAACGATTGCTGAATATATCAATAAACAATATGGCGTGCATCTAACGGCAGAAAATCTGTATATGACAGTAGGAGCCGCTGCGTCGCTGAGTATTTGCTGTCGTGCACTCTCACTTCCGGAAGATGAGTTCATCACTTTTGCACCATTCTTTACAGAGTACCGCGTTTTTGTCGAAGCGGCCGGCAGCAAGCTGGTAGTGGTTCCGGCAAATCACGAAACTTTTCAGATCGATTTTGATAGCTTCCGCAGCCTTATTAACGAGCATACAAAAGCTGTTATTATCAATTCCCCCAATAATCCCTCCGGTGTGGTCTATTCGGAAGAGACGATCGTTACACTGTGCGATATTCTTCGCGAAGCCGAGAAAAAGTATGGCCATGTAATTTATCTTATTTCTGATGAGCCATATCGTGAGATTGTGTATGATGATATTAAGGTGCCGTATCTTATGAATTATTATGATGACACCTTTGTCTGTTATTCTTACAGCAAATCCCTATCGCTGCCAGGGGAGAGAATTGGCTATATTGCCGTCTCTGATAAGATGGAAGACTGGAAATCGGTCTATGCAGCCGTATGTGGTGCTGGTCGTGCATTAGGGTACGTCTGTGCTCCCAGCATGTTCCAGCGTCTGGCGGCAAGATGTGTGGACAAGACATCTGACATTAATATCTATAAGAAGAATCGTGACCTGCTTTACGGCGGCCTTGTACAATACGGCTATCATTGTGTAAAACCGGAGGGTGCATTCTATCTGTTTGTTGAAGCCATGGAATCGGATGCCTATGCTTTCTGTGAGAAAGCTAAAAAATATGAGCTTCTCCTTGTTCCAGGGGATGATTTCGGCTGCCCCGGTTTTGTCAGGATTTCTTATTGTGTCAGCACCGAGCAGATCGAGCGTGCACTGCCGGCATTTGAAAAGTTGGCCAAGGAGTATCAAAAGTAAAAAGGAGCCATTTCCTCCTAAACTAGTAAAGTAAAAGAGCATAATAGATCCCCCTGATGCAATACATTTTCTTTCTTGCATCAGGGGGATTTTGTGAGAAAAATAGATATATGGCGTCAACTGAAAAATTGTATAGAAGAAGCGTCATAAAAAGTATGGAAGAAGTTTCTACTTATAAACAAGAACATACAGCACAAAATAGGAAAGCAAACGCAAAACAAAAACGATTTAAATAAAACTTTTTAAGGAGTGTTTTAATTATGGCTAAGAATAATAATAGCGCTGCTGTTCCGAGTGCACGTGAGGCTCTTAATAAATTTAAGATGGAAGCTGCTTCTGAGGTTGGCGTCAATCTGAAGCAGGGTTATAACGGTGATCTGACCGCTAGACAGGCTGGTTCTATCGGCGGACAGATGGTCAAGAAGATGATCGAAAAGTACGAGGAAAGCATGAAGTAAGATTTTCCCGAAAAGATGGGCGCTATACCCTTGCGGGTGCAGCGCCCGTTTTTTTCTTTGCGATTAGCTTTCGTAGTCCTCCAAAATACGTCGCAGCTGTTCATCATTTTCTGCCTCAATTCCATTAGCCAGTAAAAGTTGGTCGGTTTTGGGAAGATCCTCTACATTGACGTCGATCTCTTGGAAAGGATACAAATTTCCTTCGCGGAAAACACCAATATGCCCGCGATATTCTTTTACAAGGTAAAGAGAGCGCTGCTCATCGGCTATTGCGGGAATTTCGCTGTTTTCTTGACTTGACGCAGATTTTGCAGTAGAATAAATTTGTTTATCTTTTCCAGTTTCAGAAACAGCAGGGGAATTATCTCCTTGAAAAGAGCCCCACACGGCGACCGCGATGAGAATCAGCGTCATACATACAAACAGACTAATCAGTTTATTCATGCTGGATCACCTCAGAATACAGAGTGGATTCCTAATCAGGAACCGTTTTTAGTATTTGAGGAAGCTGGAAATTTATTCATTCTTTCTAACGGCGGCCATTTATAGGAGGTGGCAATTTTTGAGAAAAACGGATATTAACAAGCTGGCAGACAATAGATCAGAAAATTATAGACAGGGTGGTCACGATGCAACCTTAACGCTTTCTACTCTGTTGCGCCTGCCGTTGAAAATCCTCGGCACGATTTTCGCTTCAATGGCCATTGCGGGGATCATTGTGTCAATTTCGTTATTCTCCTTTATTATGAGTATGCGGGATGAAAGCATTAAACTGGATCTCAACCAGTTGCAGCTTAATTATACCAGCTTCATTTATGTCAACGATGAAAGCGGTACGCCTCAGGAATATATGAGACTTACTGGAGGAGAGGATCGAGTTTGGGTTGCGTATGATCAAATTCCTGAGAATATGAAAAATGCCATTATCGCTATCGAAGATAAACGATTCCGAGAACACAATGGAGTGGATTGGCGCAGGACATTTGGTGCAGTATTTACTTTGTTTACCAAGGGGAGCGACTATGGTGGTTCAACCATCACACAGCAGCTTGTTAAAAATCTTACTGGTGAAAACCAGGTGAGTTTAACACGAAAAGTAAAAGAAATCTTTCGAGCGCTCAACTTAGAAAAAAAATATTCCAAAGATGAAATTTTGGAAACATATCTCAATGTTGTCAACTTTGGTAGCGGGTGCCAAGGGGTACAGGCGGCAGCGAATCTTTATTTTGATAAAGATATCAAAGACTGTACTCTTGCAGAATGTGCGGCTATCGCCGGTATCACGCAGAATCCGGCAGCTTATACACCTTTAGAACATCCCCAGGCGAATAAAAAACGGCAGCAAACAGTGCTTGGCGAGATGTATGATCAGGGGAAAATCACACGTTCGCAGTATGAGCAAGCTATGCAGGAATCGGAAAATATGAACTTTGTAGGGTATCAGACTTCAGATGAAGAAACAGAGAATGTTTCTATTTGGAACTGGTACATTGATGATATGTTTGAAGAAATTGTGTCCGATTTACAAACCAGTCTCAATATTTCCGAAAAAGAAGCAAGCAACATGATGTATCATGGCGGCTTAAAGATCTATTCCGCTATGGACATCCATGCGCAAGATCTTGTGGAACAAGCTTTCTCAGATCCGGAGGTTATGCCGTCTGACACGGCGATTCAAGTCGGCTTCTTTATGATGGATTATGATGGCCGCGTATTGGCGACAGCCGGCGGCAAAGGAGAAAAACAAGGAAACCGTGTCTGGAGCTATGCCACAGATACGCAGCGTCAGCCAGGTTCCACCATTAAACCGATCTCTGTGTATGCTCCTGCTATGGAAATGGGAGCGATCAATTACTCGTCGCTTGTTCTGGATGAACCGGTTGATGATTACTTTGGTCCTGGAAAGCCCGGCCCAAATAACTGGTATCGCTATTTCCGAGGCCCGATTCCAGTACAGTATGCACTGGAGATCTCTGCCAATGCCCCGGCTGTTCAGCTTTGCAAGCAGATTGGCCCGTCTACAAGCTACGATTTTTTGACACAAAAGCTTGGCTTCTCTCATCTGAACCCTCAAACTGACCGTGTGGAGCTTGCCGCTATGTCTATTGGCGGCATGAATGGAGGCGTTACGGTTGAAGAAATGACAGCGGCTTTCCAAATTTTCGGAAATGGCGGAAAATATAACAAACCTTATACCTATTATTACGTTGAAGACCATGACGGAAACGTAATTTTGGATAATCGAAATCAGGATTCCGTAACAGCAATCAGCTCCACCACGTCGACTGTGATGCAGCGTCTGTTGCGTACTGTCGTGTATGGCTCTGAGGGTACAGGCAGAAATGCCGCCATCTCCGGTTGGGAGGTTTTTGGTAAAACAGGTACAACGGATGATGATTACGACAGTTGGTTTATTGGAGGTACTCCTTACGCTGTGGCCGGAATCTGGACAGGTTACGAAACTCCTTCCCGTTTAGGAACAACAACCGATGCTGTACGAATTTGGAAATACGTGATGAGCGAATATCTTGCGGACAAAGAGGTCAAGCAGTTCACCATGGACAGCAGTGTGATTTCTGCTCTCTATTGTACAGAAACAGGTCTTTTAGCTACAAGTTCATGTCCAGAAACCAAAACTGGTTGGTACGATAGAAATCATATGCCGGGACAGTGTCAAATGGGCCACGAGTCGGAATCTTCGGTGGTACCGGAGGAATCTATGCCGTTTGAGGATCCGACATTTGGAGAAAGTTCTTCTATGCAGGAGGGCTCTGGTGGAGGGCTGCCTCCCACTTATAATCCGGACGGTTCCGAATCCAGCGGTATTATCATCACACCTCCGAGTAGTTCCAGTTCCGATTCCCAGGAGGAGCCAGAGTCTTCAGAACCGGAATATACAGAGTCTGAACCATCGGTACCGGAATATTCCGAACCGGAAGAACCTTCTGTACCGGATTATTCGGAGCCGGAGATCCCCCCAGAGGAAAATCTGCCAGATCCCGACGAGGATCCTAACACAGGGTGGGATTGGATCGTTCCTCCGGCGTATGAAGACGAAACGATATATGGATAATGAATCCTTGACAGTAAAAAAGAGATCTGATATACTCATTTCGATAGGATGGAGAAAGGAGAGAAGAAGCTTGAGAATTTCTTGCTGATGATAGGGCATAGCTCTATAGGAACAAAAATTAAGTAGAGGATATCTCTAAAGGGAATCCTTCTGTTTTTGTATCCGTAACCGCATAGGTAAAAATTTTGTCTATACGGTAAAAGCAGGAAAGTTTCTTCTCTTAAACAAAATACAAAAGTGTCTCATCCCAGCGACAGTACCGCTGGGGCTTTGGAGCTTTGTGTGTTTGGGCAGTGGAAGAAGACTTCCGCTGCCTTTTTCTGTATAGGGACTTGAAAGGATGAAAAGAATGTCACTGATTCAAGTGTCCCATCTGACCTTCTCCTACGACGGAAGCTATGACGCCGTATTTGAAGATGTCTCATTTCAAATTGATTCTAATTGGCGTCTCGGTCTAATTGGCCGCAACGGAAGAGGAAAAACAACGCTTTTAAGGCTGCTTGCCAGAAAATATGAATACCTCGGAGAGATTTATGCGGAAATGGATTTTGAATATTTCCCATGTGCGATAGAGAACCCCCATTTGCCGGTGCGAGAGATCTTGCTTGAAAAAATAGGGCAACATCAGGAATGGGAGCTTCTGCGCGAGCTTTCATTGCTGCACGTGCCCGAAGAAGCGCTGGATCGCCCGTTTTCCACCCTTTCGGGAGGGGAACAGACGAAAGCACTGCTGGCTGCGCTGTTTGTGCAGGAAGAAAAGTTTGTGCTTCTTGATGAACCAACCAATCATTTGGATAT
>CALWIX010000065.1 GCA_944380825.1 uncultured Clostridia bacterium
CTTGCCGCCCCCCTCGCCTGTCACGGCAATGGAGGGGATGCCCATGGCTTTGGCGGTCTGCGCCGCGCGCACCACGTTTTCTGAGTTGCCGGAGGTGCTCAGAACAATCAGTGCATCGCATGGCTTCCCCATAGCGAACACCTGCTGAGCAAAGACGAGATCGGCCCCGTTGTCGTTAGCGACGGCGCTGATCAGTTCATGATGGCAGCACAGCGAGAGCGCTGGGATCCCGCACTGAAGATTTTCCGATAAATACCGGGCGTCATCTTCGGGCAGGGAGCAGCTGAACAACTCCTGCTGTTGTCGGCTCATCCGGCGGGGAAGCAAAAATCCTTTCATCAGCTCGCCGGTGATATGGCCGCTGTCGGCGGCACTTCCGCCGTTGCCTGCGGTAAAGATGCAGCCGCCTTGAGCGGCGCAGGCGCGAAGAATTTCAAACGCGGCGTCGATTTCATTTTCCACGCATCCAAGGCGGGAATACTTCTCCAAAAAGCGGCGTTTAGCCGCATAGACAGATGCTTTCATAAAGACGCCTCCTTATTCCTGTGCCGTAAGCCCTTCAATCAAATCTGTCTCGCGGGCAGAGCCGTCCGCAGCAATACGGAAAGTTTTGATTTCGCATGGAGCAAACTGTGCATGAAAACGGCAATGACACAGAGGAAGTTCTATCAACGCATTGGCAGATTCTCCGGCTGTCTCCCATGCACGCAGGATAAGATCGCTGCCATCTTCAGAGCGCTTGAGTACATGAATAAGTACATTTTCGGCACTGCAGCACGCAAAGCTGAGTTTTTGGGGGAGTTTTCCGTGAGGATGATACGTTTCGACCATCAATTCCGGCGGAAAATTCAGCTCGCAGGCGGCGCGCTGTGTAGCGGCCTCGCGCCATCCGTCAGCGTGGGGAAGAATGGTATACCGAAAATGCTGGATCCCCTGATCCAGATAGGAGTATTCCTTTTGAGGATCGGGCTTATATGGTACATGGTGAGCATAAATAGGACTGCGCAGTACCGTCAGGCCCACCTCGCTGTTTTTAACCGACATGGAATATTTGCCGTCGTTAAGAAAACTGACGCCGAAGCGTTTTCCCGTAGCCGGCGCGGTACCCGAAATATCGAACCAGCTCTGGCAGGGTTCTTCCTCGCCGTTTCCCTCGCGAATAATATGGGCGTAGGCAGTTTCGTAAGTATTGGTAGGAAAATAGACATGCACCGGAAAGAATAACTTGAGAATTTTACGCTTTTCATGCCAATCGGCTTGCACACATACCTCAACGCGGCGGCTACCGGAAGACAGGCTGAAATCCTGCACGAGACGCGAATGACCATATACGCATGTCACCCGGATGGTGGAGCGCACTGGACCGTTTTCGATCCGACGAATTCCCTCCAAAGAGAGTTGATCTATCCGATCGTTAAATACACGCACATCGTGAGACCATGTATCAGAGGTATCGTCGATGACAACAGGCACGGCCGCTGCGCCGGAGAAGGCGGAAACGCCGTTTTCTTTATCGAACATCTCTCGGATACAGCCAGTTTGGGGATCAAATTCTATGCGCAGAAATTCATTTTCAAGGAGATAAGGAGAACCGGCAGACAAACTGGGCGGCAGCTTTCCGCCTTTTGAGAAGAGACGGTAGGTGCGGTATCCAAAGGAAGGCAGCTGTGCACGGAATACGATGCGGCGGCGTCCTTCGGCGCTGGCCAGTGTTTGGATGAACTGAACGGGAAGCGGTTGTCCCTGCTCGTCGGTTATAAAACAGGAATCCTCCAAGTTGGGATATTCGCATTCTATCAACGCCGAAACAGGCCATGCGAGCGGATTAAACAGAACCAAGGGACGCATCTGTTCATCCTGAGGAATTTGAATCCGCCACGAAATCGCCTGAATTGCCTTATTAATGGCCCTGTCCGCAATGGAAACCGACTCGCCCAGCTGATGGAAAGCGTCGTCATAAGAAACTTCCAGACACGTACCAGCCATGGTATCGTGGAACTGGTTAAAAAGCAGACTCTTCCATGCCATACCCAAATCAGGGAAGGAATCGCCGCACAATGTCTGAGCCATAACGGCATATTTTTCGGCAGTAATCAGTCTGTTTTCTGTGTAGCGATTAAGCTTTTTAAATCTCGAGTGAGCGGCGTAGCAGCCGCTGGCATGGTGCTGCAGATCATCGTGCACTACAGGCAGCGCGTAGCCTTTTTCGCGCACGGTGCGGAAGAAATCTTCGGGGGAGCCGAAAGTAAGATAGGCATCCTGACGCTCGTCGCGCATTTTGCGGATGCTTTCAATATTTTGACGAGTAGGGCCGCCGCCATGATTGCCTACACCATAGAAGATCATAGTTTCTTCCACATTGCGATCCGTCTCACAAAGGCAGCGATCCACATGCAGACTCAATTCCCCTGGCCATGAAAGATATTCAAACATAATCTGGAACGCCGTCACGCGGGAACCGTCAGCGCCTTCCCACACGAAGATGCGTCCCGGAAGCCCCTTTTCTCCCGGCATAGGACGCATAAACACATAGGAATCCATACCACTTTTACGCAGAATCTGCGGTAAGCCGTTGTTGTGGCCGAAGCTGTCTACGTTATAGCCCACATGGCTCGTCACGCCAAATTTTTCGTAGAAGTATCGCTGACCATACAGTGACTGCCGCACAAAGGCCTCTCCGCAAGGAATGTTGCAGTCCGGCTGAATCCACCAGCCTCCCTCCAAAACCCAGCGGCCCTCGCGTACGCGGGCACGGATTTCTTCAAACATTTCAGGGTCACTGTGTTCCACCCATTCGTACAGAGCGGCCGAACTGGAAGTAAATACAAAATCATCGTACTCTTTCATACGGTCGAGCGCCGAACGAAAAGTAGCCTTTGCTTCTTGAAGACCCTCCTGCCATCGCCAGAGCCAAACGGGATCCAAATGTGCGTTGCCTATCATAAACGCTTTCTTTTTCAATGCTCATAGCCTCCTTTTACGATTGCGGGATCTGCCGGGGCGGCAATCCGGCTGCTCCCAATATAGTACAAAAATACTCTGTCTACAATATGGTTTTTTTCACGTGATGGGATTTTTTCAAGAAATATATGTCTTATCGTCCCGTTTTGCGGAATCTTTTTCCGAGGAAGCCGCAAAAGCACACAGCGGGAGAGAATCTGTGTTGATTTTTCCGGCTTCCGGTTTATAATAATACCATAAGGAAAAGCAGATTACAGAATAGGAATGATGAGATGAAACGATTGGCAATCGGGATACTTGCCCATGTAGACTCGGGAAAAACAACGCTCTCCGAAGGACTTCTGTACAGGGCAGGGGAGATCCGCAAGCTGGGGCGCGTAGATCATGGCGACGCTTTTCTCGATACGCATGAGATGGAACGTCAGCGCGGGATCACGATTTTTTCGAAGCAGGCACTTCTGCGTACAGCCCAGGCAGAGTACTTTCTTCTGGATACGCCCGGCCATGTGGATTTTTCTACCGAGATGGAGCGTGCACTGTGGGCAATGGATTACGCTATTCTGGTAATAAGCGGTACAGACGGCGTGCAGAGCCATACCGAGACGCTGTGGCGGTTGCTTAAGCACAGCCGTATCCCAACATTCCTATTTTGCAATAAAATGGATCTGCCTGGTGCGGATAAATCTTCTCTTCTGGCCCAGGTGCAAAAGCTGGGTGGAAATTGTATCGATTTTGATTCTTCCTGTCCCCAAGAGACGTTTTATGAAAATCTGGCCATGTGCAGCGAGGAACTAATGGAGGAGTTTTTAGAATCCGGCGCCCTGCGGCAGGAAAGCATCGCGCTGGCTATTGAGCGCAGAGAAGTTTTTCCGTGTTATTTTGGATCAGCGCTGCGCCTTCAGGGAGTGGACGAACTTTTAGAGGGACTGGATCGATATGCAAAGCAGCCTTCTTGGGGAAAAGAGTTCGGCGCAAAAGCCTTTAAAATTTCGACCGACGATTCGGGAGCTCGTTTAACGCATTTAAAAATCACAGGAGGAAGCCTGAAAGTACGCACAGTGCTTTCAGGTCAAACGCCAGAGGGCGCCAAATGGCAAGAAAAGGTAAACCAAATCCGGATTTATTCCGGCGCAAAATTTCATTCAGCAGAGGAAGTCTCTGCGGGAACGGTTTGTACTGTGACGGGTCTGACAAAGCTTCAGCCCGGCCAAGGAGTGGGCGCCGAGCCGGATTCCGGTGCGCCGTCGCTTCAGCCGGTGCTTACCTATCGTGTAGACCCGCCGCCTCGGCTGGATATACACACGCTGCTTTCCAAGCTGCGCGAGCTCGCACAGGAGGAGCCGCAGCTACATGTGGCGTGGAACGAAACGCTGCAGGAGATCCATGTCCAGCTTATGGGAGAGGTACAGCTGGAGATCCTCAAAAGCATTTTACAGGATAGATACCATATCGACGCACAGTTTGGAGAAGGAAATATTATTTATAAGGAGACCATCACGCAGCCCGTTGAAGGAATTGGTCATTTTGAACCGCTGCGCCACTATGCCGAAGTACACCTTCTGCTGGAGCCCGGAAAGCGTGACAGCGGTTTGCAGTTTTTTTCACAGTGCAGGGAAGATCAGCTTGATCGCAACTGGCAAAGACTTATTCTCACACATCTAATGGAGAAAACCCATGTAGGGGTGCTTACCGGTTCTCCTATTACCGATATGAAAATCACACTGCTGGCGGGGCGTGCTCACGTTAAACATACAGAGGGTGGAGATTTCCGTCAAGCGACGTATCGCGCCGTACGCCAAGGGTTGCGCAGTACCCAAAACGTCTTGTTGGAGCCATGGTATGCTTTTCGGTTGGAACTCCCGGCGGAAAATATGGGCCGAGCCATGTCAGATCTGCAAAGAATGAACGGAAAATTTGAAACGCCGCAGCAGCAGGATGCGACAGCCATAATTACAGGCTCTTGTCCGGTGGCTACTATGCAGGGATATCAGCGAGACGTTTCCAATTACACTCACGGCAAAGGCCGCTTGTCATACGCTTTGAAAGGGTACGAACCATGTCACGATGCACAAGAAGTAATCGAGAGGTTCCATTACGATCCAGATTCTGATTTAGAAAACTCGGCCGATTCAGTATTTTGTTCTCACGGGGCGGGCTTTCTGGTAAAATGGGATCAGGTACCGCAGTATGCCCATATTCCGCCGATCGATACAAAGAGGCAGGAGACTGTACCCCAACCGGAAGATTTTGTTCCCAGTCCGCCCGATACCTCTTTAAAGGCGCGCACCGAGCGGTATATAGCGATGGTGACCGAAGACAAAGAGCTAATGGATATTTTTGAACGCACCTATGGTCCCATCCGGCGTCAACCGCAGACGCAGCAACGAGTTATCCGTGCTTCTTCCCCAAAACAGCCGGTGCGACGAGCAGCTAAACTTCCCGACGGACCGGAGTACCTTCTGGTGGATGGATATAATATTATCTATGCGTGGGAGGATCTGCGGGATTTGGCGAAAGATAATCTTGATGCCGCCCGCAGCAGGCTGATTCATATTCTTTGTAATTATCAAGGCGTTCGTCACTGTGAAGTGATTTTGGTATTCGATGCCTATAAAGTAAAGGGGAATCCCGGTACAGTAGAGAAAGTTCATAATATCAGTGTGGTTTATACAAAAGAAGCAGAGACAGCCGATATGTATATCGAAAAAGTAACACATCAGATTGGAAAAAAGCACCGTGTACGCGTCGCTACATCTGATGGGTTGGAGCAGGTGATTATTTTTGGGCAGGGCGCGCTGCGTTTGTCAGCCAAATCTTTCCGAGAGGAAGTAGATTTGGTTGAAAAGGAGATCCAAGAGTTTCTGCACTTACACAATCGATAAAAAACGGATTCTCCCTCCGTTCCCTAAAAATGGGAATAGGAGGGAGGATCCGTTTTGTGCTTTCTGCAAAATTATAATAATGGCTGTATAGATTATGCGTGGGGAATGTGGGTATAATGTTCAGAAGAGTCGTAATGATCGGAATCGTGCTTTTCTCGGTCGCGGAAAAGCAGAGAAATCGACCATACCGACGCAAGGCCCACCAAAATATAAACGATTCGGCTTATCAGGGCCGACTGTCCGCCGAAAAGCCATGCAACCAAATCAAATTGGAAAATACCGATAGAACCCCAGTTAAGCCCGCCGATGATGACGAGAATGAGGGCAATGGTATCGAGCATAAAAATCACCTCCCAATATGCCGCTGTTATTGTGCCCGGCTGTTCGTTCTTTTATTCGTGCACAATTTCTAATTTTTGGTATGGAAGCGATTTTATATAAAATGATAAGATTTCATTGCCCCGAAAGAACTCGAGCTTTTTTAAATAGAAGTAGATCTACAGTGGAAAGAACACCGTCACCGTTAAAATCAGCGGCAAAGAATAACAAATCGTCCAGAACCCGCTCCCCAGCAACGGCGCCATACAACAAATTTTCATCCTCATCGGTGAGTGTGCCGCTAAAGTCTAGATCGCCGAGCAAGATGATTTGCAGCCGATCAACTTGTGTCCCTTCCAAATCCAGTACAAGTGTGCAGCCAGTAGCCACCATGCCAGAAGTAAATGAGCTTCCGTTGGGATGATACATAGAAATTTCACAGGAATACGGATAGAAAATACCATCCATCAGTTGATCAAAATCCATGGGATGTGGCAAAATAAGAAAGTGATTTTCTCGATCGATTGGGAATGCACTTTCTATCTGGGAAGAACCTGAGGGAGGATCCGGTTCGGATTCGGAGGGTGGTTCCGATTCCTCGGGCGGCTCAGAACTTTCCGGATCTCTGATAAGATACTGTTCCAGATCTGCCAATAAAAGAGAATTTCCGGATTTTATAAGGCAGAGGAATTTGCCTTCATAAACACATAGGGAGAGAAGCTCACCTTCTGGTACAGCGTATTTTGAAAGAATTTCTCCGCTGCGTGAATATTTAACAGCGCTTTCTGTTCCTGTACGAAAAACAGCCTCATCTCCCAAAGCGGCGGCGCATATGACATCTCCCCCTGAAGAAAAAGCAAAATCCATCCGTTTCCCGGTTTCATCTAAGAGAAACGCGTCTCCGTTAGCTCCCACAACCCAGCCGTCCTGTAAAAAGCGGGCGGGAAACTGCGGAACATCTGATTCTTCGAGTGCAAAATCTGTCTCCGGCACACCTTGCGAAACGTCCCATACACCTAATGCGTCTGGCTCTTCCGTATAAGCCGCAAAGATCACATCTCCACAGCGTAGGATACCGTTAAACATACCGCGCTCCGTAGGAACCTCCAAAATTTGTACACCCTGCTGGTTAAACAAAGTAAGATGTGTTAAGCTGTTCCAAGAGAGCGTATAAAAACGGGCCGATCCTGTTTCTGAGAGAACGAGCGTACCCGGCCCTTCGCAGTATACGGATTTGAGCTGAACGGTAGAGGAAGGACGAAATACACCATTTTCGATCCGATAAGAGAGGACACGGGTAAAATAGCGGGTTCTGTCTGCGTCCGCGAAGGTGGGAAAGACGAGATGAAGCTCATCGTTGGAAAAGAAAACATCAGCACAAGGATCCGAAACAGCAATGTTGGCAGACTGTAAAATTTCCCCGGATCCGTCTAAAAGGAAAAGGGAAGATTCCCCTTCGCTGAAAGCCGCCAGAAAAATTCCATTTTCACCGGCAGGGACGAGGCGAGCTTCGTTAGGTAACGGGATAGATTCCGGTAGAACAAGAACCTTTTCTTCCGAGACGGAGGCTGCCGATACGCAGACAAACAACGTGGATATGCCAATGAAAAGGAAGAAACACAGGGTAAGTATTAACTTTTTTGGGAATTTCATGAAAAACCACTTCTGTCTTATTTCATTTTTATGGGAATTATGTTTTCAGAATAACCCTAAGACAGAAAAAAGTCTAAAAATAGTGGTAAAATTTCACATGGAATATACTTAATATTTTTATTATGAAGGAGGACGTCTTTTTAAAAGGATAATAAGAGCAAAAATCATTCCACCCACACAACCCAAAAGCATCAGTAAGATTGCAGCCAGAATACCTATAAGGAATTCTGAAATTACCCCATCTTCCATGATAAGAGACGCTGTGCCGTCAGAGGACTTGAGGGTGAGCACATCGGCTGAAGTAGCAATTGTTTCCTGTACGGGTGCAGGTTCATATTCTTCAGAGGAAGAGGAATCCGTCTTTTTACCCGAGGAGGATCCACCGCTTTGTCCTTTTTGAGAATTTGAAGACGCAGCGGACGTTTCCTTCGATTCTGCAGATTTTTCGGGTTCCTCTTCACGTGTTACCGCAATGAGATACGTTCCTTTCTCATCACCGCTTTCCGAGGTAACCGTTATAATAAAATCGGTTGTGCTTCCCATTTTTCCAAGAGTTTTGCGATTGATTTTTACGGTTCCATTTTCTTGTGCGGAGGCAGAAAATTCTACTTGAGAAATATCTGACGGCACCGTCATTTCATATTCGTATATGTCTGGTGAAAAAGAGGGTGTAAGCGTTCCTGCTGACGAAGTTAAGGCAGAGAGTTTCGCTGTCTGGCTGCCATGATCTTCCTCTGGTTTTTCTTCGCGCCGAACGGTGACAGTGTAGATTTCTTTTTGGGATTTGTCCTCAGAAGTTACAGTGATGGTGAACATCGTCAAACTGCCGGCGCCGCCCAGACTGGATCGATCCACGCTGACCGAACCATTTTCGGCTGCGCGGGTATGGAACTGCATCTGTTCGATCTCATAAGGAACTTCCATTGTATAGTCGAGAATTTCAGAAGAAAAAGGCGGCGAAAGTTCGCCTTGCACAGGGATGAGTCGTTCTAGCATGGCCAGAGAGGATTTCTCATCGTCGTCCTCCGGCTCTTCCTGCCGATAGACGAGAACAAAATAGGAAGTTTTGTTCTCTCCATCCGCCGAGGTGACGGTAATCTCAAACTCTGTGGTGTTGCCTGGGGAAGAAAGCGTACGGCGATTTACAGAAACCGAGCCGCCCTGTTCAGCTTGTGCGTCAAAATAAAGATAGCTTACGCGGTAGCCCACCGTCATCTCATAGAAATAGTGATCTGCAGAGAAAGCCGGGCTGAGCTGACCCTCAGAAGGAGAAAGACTTTTTAGAGAAGCGGGCGAATTACTTTCCGGTTCCTCGCTACGCAAAACAAATATAGTATATTCCGCTTTGGACTGTCCGTCTTCCGAAGTGACAGAGAGTGTGATCTCTGTTGTGCTTCCCACCGCGCCTAGAGTCTCGCGGCTGGCCCGTACCGAACCGTTTTCCTGTGCAGCAGCCTGAAAGGTCACTCGCGAAACGGTTGCCGGCACAGTTAAGTTGTATGTATATACATCCGGAGAAAAATCGGGGACAAGAGTTCCCGCCGATGGTGTTAAAGAATGCAGTTTTGCCTGATGGGAAGGAGGAGTTTCTAACACAACGCTTAATACTGCTTCATATTCCTGAGGAAGTGCCGTTTCGTTCCATGTGATAATGTCAAAAATTTTCACCTCAAGAGGAAGCGTTTCTGCCGAAAGGTTTTCTGAAGTAGTAAAGGTAAGAGAAACGCATTTACCGGAAAGGATGATGGGAGCGTTGCCGCTGCAAACATAAACGCCGCGTATTTCCCCGTCGCGTTCAAAAGTTTGGAGGGAATCCGATGAGATTTGTTCGGAAATTGTAATTTTTGAAAGCGATACCTGTTCTGGATTGTAAGAAACAACAAATTGAAACCCAGCTACCGGACTTTCGAGCCCGCAGTCATGCGCGGAGAGTGTAACCTCAAAGGATTCTCCGGGATAAATCCGTCCTTGTTCTAATGCAATAGAAAAGAGCGAGCCATTTTCAGCAGAAAACACTGGAATTGCAGAAAAAAGGAAAGAACATAAAACGAAAAATAGGACTCTTTTCCAAGGTGTATGAACTCCTATTTTCATTCTATTTCCCTCCGCTGCTATAACATAAATTCCCTATTTAGTAGCTGTGATGTGCAATAATTATACTATTTAATTATAAAAATTACAATTATGTTTATTAAAATTCTAAGAAAAATGTTTGTTTTGTTTATAGAGAAGGAAGGCATATAGATATATCTTCACAATGGGTCCGAAAAAGCTGGAGCACAGATTCGCGTGTTTGATGATCGAAGTGCCGAAAAAGTAAAAGAAGCTCTCGCTCTTCCTCAGATTGTGGAACAACGCTGCTGAGGCCTATAAAACTATCCATTACACTCATATTTTTATAGAACATATCATCTAAGCTTGTATGATATAGTTCAGAAAGAATGGTTAAATTTTTAGGGGAGGGCGTCGTTTTACCAAGTTCATAGTAGCTATAAGTGGAGCGATCTATTTTTAGGAGGGAAGCTACCTGATTTTGCGAATATCCTATAGATTTCCGCAGATACTTTAAATTGGAAGCTAAAAACATAACAAATCTGTCCTTCCACATCATTGGATCAGAGCCCCAGTTTATCTGCCGGATTCTGCGGAAACAAAGAGAGAAGAAATTTCCGGCGTCCTATGCTTATATAGTCTGGATGCTCTTTTAGAATATTATAACATAGTCTATTTGCACATACAATACAAATTAAAGAAGGTGTGCAGATTGGAAATTAATTATCTGGAAATTGGAATGCGTATCCGAGCTATGCGAAAAAAACGCGGTATAACACAGGAAATGCTGGCCGAGCGCGTCAATGTGGGAACAACCCATATTAGTCATATTGAAACAGGAAACACAATTCCCAGCTTAAAAACCTTTATTCGAATTGTAAATGAGCTTGATGGTTCTGCCGACGAAATTTTATACGGACATTTAGAACATACTCCTATCGTATTTCGAGAAGAGATCGCTAAGGCTGTGGAGGATTGTACAGAAAAAGAGCTGCAAATTCTTTCGGATCTCATTCCGGCTGTTAAACAAAGCCTGCGCCGGCGTCTGTAATTTCAGTAGCCAAAGAAGAATTGTTCCCCGCTCAACGCTATACTTTTTCACGAAACAAACAAAAACGGTGCGTATCCTTTTACAATCAGAGACTATCCCGACAAAAATCCCCCGCTCCCTTGCAATTTTCGTCTTAATTTACTACAATATAGTAAGATATTATAAAATCAGGGGATTTTCCCGGCCTGAGGTGCGCGCAATGGTGGCTTTTTTCAGAAATAAAAAACGAAGAATGGCGCGCCCTACCGGCGTAGGGCGGCACAGGCTGTGATTTTCGCAGCCTGTTTTCTTTTTTCCTGATTGGAAAATTACGAGAAGGAGTGTAAGGTATGGCAGAAAAAAAAGTGGCGGTGATTATGGGAAGCGATAGCGATTTCCCGGTGGTTTCTGCAGCAGTGAAGCGTTTGAAGTCTCTTGGAATTCCTACACAGGTGCATGTTATGTCGGCGCATCGTACCCCCCATGCAGCCGCTGAATTCTCCGAAAAGGCAAAAGAGAACGGATTTGGTGTAATCATCGCGGCGGCCGGAAAGGCGGCACATTTAGCGGGTGTGTTGGCGGCGCACACAACGCTGCCGGTCATAGGTATTCCGATCAAGTCCTCCACTCTCGATGGCCTTGATGCACTTCTCGCAACCGTGCAGATGCCCAGTGGTATTCCGGTGGCTACCGTAGCCATCGACGGCGCCGATAACGCGGCGATCCTTGCGGCGCAGATGCTTGCCCTTTCCGATGAAACCATTGCGCAGAAGCTGTCTGAGATGAAGGTTGAAATGGCCGAAGGTGTCGCCAAGAAGGACGAGGCGCTTCAGGAGAAGGTCGCGCAGCTGTAATAGAAATAGGAGGGCAATGCTGTGAAAAGTTTCAGTGAAAGCTACAAAAATGCGGGTGTAGATGTGACAGCTGGCTACAAGGCCGTTGAACTGATGAAAGATCATGTGGCGCGCACCAAGATTCCGGGAGTTGTTTCGGGAATCGGCGGATTCGGCGGACTGTTCCAGCCGGATTTTGCTGGCATGAGCGAGCCGGTACTGGTTTCGGGTACAGACGGCGTAGGCACAAAGATAAAAATTGCTTTTTTATTGGATAAGCACGATACGGTGGGTATCGACTGCGTAGCCATGTGCGTCAACGATGTGGTGTGCAGCGGCGCGCGGCCGCTGTTCTTCCTCGACTATATTGCCTGCGGAAAGAACATTCCGGAAAAAATTGCGCAGATTGTGGCCGGTGTAGCGGAAGGTTGTGTGCAGTCGGGATGCGCGCTTATCGGCGGCGAGACGGCAGAGCATCCGGGCATGATGCCGGAAGAGGAATACGACCTAGCCGGATTTACCGTGGGGCTTGTAGACCGCGCTAAAATCATCGATGGAAGTCGTTTGCAAAAGGGTGATGTACTCATTGGACTGGAGTCCACTGGTGTCCATTCCAATGGCTTTTCTCTTGTGCGTAAAATTTTTGATATTAACGAAAAAAATATTGGACGCTATGTAGCTGAGTTAGGCAAAAGTTTAGGAGAGGAACTACTTACTCCTACCAAAATTTATGTGAAGCCGATGTTGGAACTGATAAGCAAGTGCGACGTTAAGGCTGTTTCTCATATTACCGGCGGCGGTTTTTATGAGAATATCCCGCGTATGATGAAAGAGGGACTTACAGCGCAGATTGAAAAATCGAAAGTTCCGGTACGCTCTATTTTCCACGTGCTTCAAAAAGAGGGAAATATTCCCGAGCATGATATGTTTAATACCTTTAATATGGGTGTTGGTATGTGTGTGGCTGTTCCGGCGGTCGAAGCGGATAAAGCGGTAGAAATCCTCAATGACGCAGGTACCCCGGCGCATATCATCGGTGAAGTGGTTGAAGGCGGGGAGGGCGTCGTACTGTGCTGAATATTGCGGTACTCGTCTCCGGCGGAGGGACGAACCTTCAAGCCCTGCTCGATTGCCAAGCTCGCGGGGAGATCCGCGGCGTGAAGATCGCCTGCGTCATTTCCTGCCGTCCGTATTCCTATGCGCTCACTCGGGCGCGCGGTGCAGGAGTTCCCACCGAAACGCTCGTGCGCAAAAGCTTTCCGGATGCAGCTGCCTATGAGGACGCTATGCTCGCAGTCCTTGAACGCTATACTGTCGATCTGATCGTTTTGGCGGGCTTTATGACCATCATCGGCGAAGGGATTATCCGTCGCTATGAAAATAAGATCATCAACATCCACCCGTCGCTGATTCCGTCGTTCTGCGGCGCCGGCTTTTATGGACTGCACGTCCACGAGGCGGCTCTGGAAAGAGGCGTAAAGGTGACAGGCGCTACGGTACATTTTGTCAATGAGGTATGCGACGGCGGGCCTATCATCCTGCAAAAGCCCGTTTTGGTGGAAGACGGAGACACGCCCGAAACGCTCCAGCGCCGTGTGATGGAGCAGGCGGAATGGGAGATTCTGCCCAAAGCTGTTTCCCTCTTCTGCGAGGGAAGGCTTATAGTGGACGGCCATCACGTAAAAATTTTGTGAAAGCGGGGTACGTAGTATGGAAGTAAAAAATTTTGGGGAAGAACTGAAAAAGAACGCTTATCCCGGCCGCGGGATTATGATTGGAAAGACAGCTGACGGGAAACATGCCGCGATCGCCTATTTCATCATGGGACGCAGCGTCAATAGCCGCAACCGCGTTTTTGTACAGGACGGCGAGGGGATCCGCACCCAAGCATTTGATCCGGCCAAGCTGTCGGATCCGTCGCTTGTCATCTATGCGCCGGTGCGTGTGCTCGGCGATACAACCATCGTCACAAACGGCGATCAGACCGATACGGTATACGATTTTATGAATGAGGGTAAAACGTTTGCCGATGCGCTCTTTACCCGCACCTTTGAGCCCGACGCGCCCAACTACACTCCCCGCATCTCTGCCATCGTGCGCTGCGGCGGAGAATTTTCCTACGAGCTTTCGATTTTGAAGAGCGCCGGCGGCAATCCGGATTCCACCCAGCGTTTCTTCTTTGACTATCAAAACCCGGAAAACGGCGTGGGACATTTTTTGCACACCTATCGCTGCGACGGCAACCCGATTCCGTCCTTTGAGGGCGAGCCGGAACCCGTTTGTGTAGGCAATGATCTCGACGCTTTCACGAAGGAGATCTGGGAGGGTCTCAATGAGGACAACAAGGTGTCTCTTTTCACACGTTTTATCGATCTGGAAACGGGAAAATATGAAACCCGGATTGTCAACAAGAATCAATAAAATCGAGGAGGAATTTTTATGGCAAATGAATTGATGCTCAAATATGGCTGCAACCCCAATCAGAAGCCGTCGCGTATCTTTATGAAGGATGGCGGCGATCTGCCCATCCGCGTGCTCAACGGAAAGCCTGGCTATATCAATTTCCTCGACGCGTTCAACAGCTGGCAGCTTGTCAAAGAGCTCAAAGAAGCGACTGGCCTTCCGGCAGCGGCCTCGTTCAAACACGTCAGCCCTGCGGGCGCTGCGGTAGGGCTTCCGCTCTCCGATACGCTCAAAAAGATTTATTTTGTAGACGATTTAGAGCTTTCCCCCATTGCTTGTGCTTACGCGCGTGCCCGCGGCGCGGACCGTATGTCCTCCTACGGAGACTGGGCAGCCCTCTCCGATGTCTGTGACGCCCAGACGGCCACCCTTTTGGCCCGCGAAGTGTCCGACGGCATCATTGCTCCCGGCTATACGGAGGAAGCCCTCGCTATTCTCAAAACGAAGCGCAAGGGCAATTATAATGTAGTGGAGATCGATCCGGATTATCGTCCCGCTCCCATCGAGCATAAAGACGTGTTCGGCGTTACGTTTGAACAGGGACGCAATGAAATGAAAATTGATGAAGCCATGCTCGCTAACGTGGTTACGGATAATAAAGAGATTCCCGCAGACGCTAAGCGCGATTTGATTATTTCGCTCATCACGCTGAAATATACGCAGTCGAATTCGGTGTGCTATGCCAAGGACGGGCAGGTTATCGGCGTAGGCGCCGGTCAGCAGTCGAGAATCCATTGCACGCGTCTTGCCGGCAATAAAGCGGATGTGTGGTCGCTGCGCCAGCATCCGAAAGTGCTGGGTCTGAAGTTCCGTGAGGGCATCCGCCGTCCGGACCGCGACAATACCATTGATGTGTACATTTCCGATGAATATATGGACGTCCTTGCCGACGGCGTTTGGGAGACGCTTTTTGCAGAGAAACCGGAACCCCTCACTCGCGAAGAAAAGGCCCAGTGGCTGGCTCAGCAGTCGGGCGTATCCCTTGGCTCCGATGCGTTCTTCCCCTTTGGCGACAACATCGAGCGCGCCCGCAAGAGCGGCGTACAATATGTGGCCCAGCCGGGCGGATCCATTCGCGACGACCATGTAATCGAAACCTGCAATAAGTATGGCATGGCGATGGCCTTTACCGGCGTGCGCCTGTTCCACCACTAATCGGCGGGGAAAGGCGGAACTGTCATGAAAGAAAAGCTGAAAATTCTGGTTGTCGGCGGCGGCGGGAGAGAGCATACGATTATCCGTAAGCTTTTGGAGAGCCCCCGGACAGAGAAAATATACTGTGCTCCCGGCAACGGCGGTATTTCCTGCGATGCGCAGTGCGTCGACGTAAAGGCAACGGATATTCCCGGAATGGTTGCGCTGGCAAAGGAAAAAGAAATAGATCTTGTTTTTGTTGCTCCGGACGATCCGCTTGCGGCTGGCATGGTAGATTCTCTGGAAGAAGCCGGCATTCCAGCCTTCGGTCCGCGGGCCAATGCGGCCGTGATTGAGAGCAGTAAGGTGTTCTCGAAAAATTTGATGAAAAAATACGGCATTCCTACGGCGGAGTATGAGACGTTTTCTGATCCGGCTGCTGCCATGGACTATATCCGCTTGCGCGGAAAGTACCCGGTAGTTGTCAAGGCGGATGGTCTTGCTTTAGGCAAAGGCGTGCTGATTTGTGAGGATGAGAAATCGGCTGCCGAAGCGGTTCACTCCATTATGGAGGATCGGATTTTCGGTGTCTCTGGCAGTCAAGTCGTTGTAGAAGAATTCCTCACAGGGCCGGAAGTTTCCGTTCTGGCCTTTACAGACGGCAAGTCGATTAAGCCGATGGTTTCTTCGCAGGATCATAAACGTGCCCTCGATGGCGACAAGGGATTGAATACGGGCGGTATGGGCACCATCAGCCCCAATCCGCATTATGATGATGCGATGGCCTGCCGCTGCATGGAAGAAATTTTTCTCCCCACCATCCGTGCCATGAATACAGAGGGCCGTCCCTTTAAGGGCTGTTTGTATTTTGGCTTAATGCTCACTCCCGACGGCCCCAAAGTGATTGAGTATAATTCACGGTTCGGTGATCCCGAAACACAGGTTGTTCTTCCGCGCCTGAAAACGGATTTTGTAGATATTATTGAGGCCGTTGTAGAGGAACGTCTCGATTCCCAGCCGATCGAGTGGCTCGACGGTGCAGCCGCCTGTGTTGTAATGGCTTCGGGCGGGTATCCGCTTTCTTATCCGAAAGGGATCGAGATTACCGGCCTTGACGAAAACGGCCAAGTGGCGGGCGCTACGGTATATCATGCCGGCACCGTTAAAAAGGATGGCAAATTCTATACGGCGGGTGGACGTGTGCTGGGAATTACGGCGCTGGGCTCTACCCTTGACGAAGCTCTTGCCCATGCATACGATGCTGTTTCCCGCATCCATTTCGACGGCGCCCACTATCGCCGCGACATCGGACGCCGATAAGTAAGGGAAAGTGGCGCTGTCCCTACAGTTTCCTGCCAGCACACTAGCCGCTGCACAGCTGCCGTGCGGCTAAGGCCCGCACTCGTTGCCTGCTGGCAGATGCCGGTAGGCAAGAATCGATACGTCTTTAATGATTAAAAAATGCCGGATAAGTTATCCGGCAAATGTAAAGGCTCCGTTCCCACAAAACCGAATGCTGCGCTTTTAAAAACGCAGAGGGTGGGGACGAAGCCTTTTTTATTTATTTACAGATTTTGCTGCTCTCGCGACAGAATGCTTCCTCCCTATGGAGATGGAAGAAGTTGGAAGCAGCACGGCGCGATGCGTGCAGCCTTGGCTTGGCGCCGATTAGTTTTTAAGGCTTTGAAGCGGCGCAGGAATGCGTCCGCCGCGGTGGATAAACTTGTTGGGAGCCCAGCGGTTGACTTCCATCACAGGGCCGCCGCCGAGAAGGCCGCCGAAATTGAGCTCATCGCCCACATTTTTACCGATGGCGGGAATTAAGCGCACAGCCGTTGTTTTGCTGTTTACCATACCGATGGCAGCCTCGTCGGCGATAATGGCAGAGATGATTTCGGCGGAGGTATCCCCCGGAATGGCGATCATATCGAGTCCTACCGAGCAGACAGAGGTCATAGCTTCCAGCTTTGTCAGAGACAGCGCACCTTTTTGCGCAGCGGCGATCATACCCGCGTCCTCTGTTACAGGGATAAACGCGCCCGAAAGTCCGCCCACATGAGACGATGCCATCACGCCGCCCTTTTTCACGGCATCATTGAGCAGAGCAAGGGCCGCCGTAGTACCGTGAGCGCCGCAGCTTTCCAGCCCCATCTCTTCCAGAATGTGAGCTACCGAATCTCCCACAGCGGGAGTGGGCGCAAGGGAAAGATCCACAATGCCAAACGGCACGCATAACCGGCGGGAGGCTTCCTGTGCCACAAGCTGACCCATGCGGGTAATTTTAAAAGCAGTGCGTTTAACAATATCCGCCACGGCGGTAATATCGCAGTCCCCCGCTTTTTCTAGAGCGGCGCGCACCACGCCCGGACCGGAAACGCCTACGTTTATCACACAGTCAGGCTCTCCGGGGCCAAGAAATGCGCCCGCCATAAAAGGATTATCTTCCGGGGCGTTGCAGAATACCACCAGTTTGGCTGCGCCGATGCAGTCGCGATCGGCGGTGCGCTCCGCTGTTTCGCGTATAACGCGGCCCATTTTAGCCACAGCGTCCATATTGATTCCGGATTTTGTCGTACCTACATTGACCGAAGAACATACGCATTCCGTTGTGCTTAAAGCCTCCGGAATGCTTTCAATCAGCGCGTAATCGCCGGGGCCGAAACCCTTATGTACTAGCGCGGAGTATCCCCCAATAAAATTGACGCCCACAGCGCTGGCGGCACGATCGAGCGTTTTAGCAAAATGAACGGGATCTTTGGAAGGACACGCCGCAGCCAACATAGCTATGGGGGTGACCGAAATTCTTTTATGGATAATCGGGATGCCGTATTCCTTTGTAATGTCCTCGCCTGTACGCACAAGGTTTCCGGCATACCGGCAGATTTTGTCGTAAATCTTATCACAAGCCCTGTTAATGTCAGGATCGATGCAGTCGAGCAAAGAGATCCCCATTGTGATTGTGCGCACATCGAGATTCTCGTTGTCAATCATATTGATAGTTTCCAAGATATCATGTGAATTTATCATGAGACAGTCTCCTTTTTAGAGGTCTTTCACAGGGTAGAAAATTAAATGCGATGCATCGAGTTGAAAATATCCTCATGCATTACATGAATTTTCAGGTTCAAGCTGTCGCCCAGCGCAGTGAGTTTGTCTGAAACCTCGCTGATGGGAGCAGTGGCATTAGAAATATCCACAATCATAATCATAGCAAACAGATCCTGAAGAATCGACTGGGTGACCTCCACCACATTATAGCCGTTTTCTGCGCATACCGTAGAAACACGCGCGAGAATCCCTACCATATCTTTTCCGATTACCGTAATAACAGCACGCATAATTCAAATACCTCCAAGCATTCTTTGGTAAAACCTATTGTCATTATGCACGAAAGCCCCTTGTATGTCAAGGGATTGTGTCCCCGTGAAGATCAAAAAGATCCCTCCCCTTGTAAGGGAAGGGATCCAGAACTGGCCGACAAAATAATATGGAGGAGACACATTCCAAATCAGAACTGTTCCGCTTTTCGCTGCTGACGCAAGAGGCGGCGGCGTTCACCGGCTTCCCACTCGGCACGATCTTCGTCGGTTTCGAGAAGAAGGCGGGGGACCTCTACCGGTTTATGCGCACTGTCAAGGGCTACCATAACGAGATAAGCGCGGTTGACAAGCTTTTTCTCGCCGTTTAGCCGTTCGACATAGCTGTCCACACGCACCTCCATAGAAGTACGCCCCACATACGTCAGCCGCCCTTTTAGAACGAGGGTGCTGTTAGCGTGCACAGGATATTTAAACTGAAGATTATCAATTTCTGCTGTCGTTACTTCACATTGTGAATGTCTGCGTGCCACCACTGCGGCAACGATGTCGATCCATTCTACCAGTTGTCCGCCGAATAAACGCCCGTACCCATTTATATGGCCACTTAGGATAATCTGAGTCATTTCTGTTGAGGATTCGGAAACATATTTGGATTGCAGTTTATCCATAAAATAACCGCTCCTTTTCTGGAAATTTTATTTTTAACAAGTCATGTGTTTTTATTATATCCCGAAATGTGCCGAAAAGCTGTATTTTTAATATAAACCGGATACAAAAGGCATCGTTATCTGTTTAGTCGGAAAGGGCACGAGTCAGCCAAGCATCGGCAATATCCATTGCAAGATACAGACCGTTTTTTTCACTCGACTTCACAATCTGTTTGCGAGAAAGATTGCTCGAGTCGGTATACATCAGCTGAATGCTTACACGATCGGCAACTTCCATATCTTTTACGCGTTTCTTATTTTTAATTTCCAGCTTTACAACGTATTTATCTTTCATGCTGCCGTAATAAATTACATCTCCGCAGCGTACCAGCGGATGGCCACGATAGGTTGGAAACGTCTGTGTGTTTTCTTTTGCCATTCAAAGTCCTCCTATCTATAAAAATTCTAAATATTTTGAAAAAATATTATATCATATTTTAAATAATAAGTAAAGAAAATGAGTGAGGATTTTTGGAATTCAAACGGTTGTAAATTTTAAGAAATTATTGTAAAATGGAAAAGATCTGTTATAAAGAGAAAAAAATTCCCGAATAAACGGGAACGAAGGAGTGTACAAATTGGAAAACGTAAAAGAAAACAAAATGGGCACGGCTTCCGTATTGGGGCTGATCGCGTCCATGTCTGTACCGGCTATGTTTTCGATGCTGGTGCAGGCGTTGTATAATGTAGTGGACAGCTATTTTGTAGCGCAGATTAGCGAAAGCGCTCTTACAGCTGTTTCTCTGGTGTTCCCTATTCAGAACCTGATGATTGCCGTGAGCGTGGGAACGGCTGTAGGTGTAAACTCTCTGATTTCTCGCCGGTTGGGAGAAAAACGCCGGGATGAGGCCAATAGCGCCGCAACGCATTCGCTTCTTCTCGGCCTTTTCAACTGGGTGGTTTTTGCGCTGTTTGGTTTGATTTTTCCGCAGATGTTCTTCCAGCTCTTCAATGCTACTGCGGGTGTTACAAAGATGGGTGTCGATTATTTGACTATTGTAACGCTCTTTTCGTTTGGTATGTTTGTGGAAATCAATATGGAAAAAACGCTTCAAGCCACCGGAAATATGATTTTTCCTATGATTTTCCAGCTGACCGGAGCCATCACAAACATTATTTTAGATCCCATTTTCATCTTTGGCCTTTTGGGTGCTCCGCGTCTCGAAGTAGCGGGAGCAGCTATAGCAACAGTGATTGGACAGATTCTTTCGATGATCTTGTCGCTGATTGTCGTGCTTTTTGGAAACCATGAAGTAGAAGTAAGTTTCAAGGGATTTCGCCTGAATTGGACTACCGTTAAAAATATCTATGCCGTTGGGTTTCCGAGTATCATTATGCAGTCGATTGGCTCTGTAATGACAATGGGCATGAACGCAATTCTTATTGCCTTCAACGAAACGGCCGTAGCGCTGTTCGGCGTCTATTTCAAGCTGCAGTCGTTCGTATTTATGCCGGTGTTCGGTCTCAACCAAGGGCTTATGCCGATTATGGGCTATAATTTCGGAGCGCGTAAAAAAGACAGGCTGCTGGCGTCGGTGCGGTATGGCTGCATCATCGCGCTGGTAATCATGGCAATCGGTGTTGTACTGTTCTGGACGATTCCGGATCTTTTGCTGGGTATTTTTAATGCGTCCGATCAAATGCTTGCAATTGGTGTTCCGGCATTGCATACGATCAGCATCTGTTTTCTGCCGGCGGCGCTGGGCATTGTGTTCTCCACAGTATTCCAAGCGACGGGCCATGGCTTTAACAGCATGATTATTTCGCTGCTGCGTCAGCTCATCGTTTTACTTCCGGCAGCGTTTTTACTGGCGAAAATCAGTCTTGACGCGGTTTGGTATTCTTTTCCCATTGCAGAAGTATTTTCGCTGGCGGCGAGTATCATTCTATTTTTAAAACTTTACCACAATACGCTCAAAGGTTTAGATACTCCATCTGGTACATGGCAAGAATAAAAATTCAATTTATAAAAATAAATGCCGGACACAAGGAAAGATCCCTGTGTCCGGCATTTTATCTCTTTATTATACGAAAGGAGAAAAGTCAATATAGAAATAATAAGCTGCCGTACCGCCGCCGCAGCGCCCTTGTGTGTCCCAGCGGGCGAGAGCCTGATAGATATGCCCACCCGGTTTTAGAGTAACTTCATTTCCGATTACGGATACAGGTTCACCGGGAGCCTGCACATCGTCCCAATGCTCGTTGCTCCAGCATCGTATCTCCAGAATTTCGTCCGGTTCTTCAGCAAACTGCAGCGCCGCGCTGCCCTGTGTAGTGTCAAGAAGCGTGAGCAAATCTCGGCAATTGAGGGGATGGGGGCTGTCTGCGGTGAGAGATTCGCTGGAGCCGTCAAGGTTTGTTCGTGTCCAAGAATAAGAACCGATAACCGCCTCGGCTGCCGTATGATCGCTCACTACGCTCAGTGCCGGAGGGTTGCGCACAACGGTGGGAGCTTCCCCCTCATACAGCAGATCATTTCCGAAGTCGTTTAAAGCTTCACAGGGCTCATATTTTGTGCGGTAGCCCACACCGTCGATTACGACAAAAGGATTGTAGGCCATAACGCTTGTCAGCGTACCGTCTGCCTGCAAAATAGTGAACGTCACGCTCTGCCCAGTATATTCTGTGTAGGAGTTGTCTTGCTGATAGATTACCACGCTGCTGAGAAGCTGCGCCAGCTTCTGCGTATCGGTAACACACAGCGTTTTATCAGGAGGAGAAAAGGTAACCTGCGCGGCGCAGATACGCGAGCTGTCCCAGTTTTGAAACGGCTTTTTTCCCAAAGAAGCAACAGCAAAAATCGTGGCGCATACCGCCAATACACAGATTGCCGTAAGAATAGAAATCTTTGCTTTTGTCATAGAAGTCCCTCCTTTTTGGTGTAAGGGAACATTCTTTTATTCGGCCGGAGGTACCGAGGCGGTGGCAGAACTGTTTACATACAGCCGAAACGTTTCTTCTTCCTCCAGCCGCACAGCAAGGAAGAAAGACGGATCGCGTCCAGAGACTTCTCGGATTTCTGCGGCGGGAAATTCGGGGGAGAGCTCGAGAATTTGGGTAAGAAGCTCTTCCAAAGGATCCCCAAGCGCAGAGTCTTCCAGCGTCCCGTTGGCATCTTCCGCAGCAGGAACGAAAACGGAACCGTCCGGCACGGTAAAGGAGAGAGAATAAGCAGAAGAAGGAGAGATAGAAGCCGTTCCTAAAAGCGGTGGCTGTGAAGAAGAACTTCCCTCTGCAGCATCGTCCTGCGTGGGAAGGGAGTCTGCAGGCAGAATTGTTTCTTGTCCAGTGATGGGAGAATAAGAGACAACAGCACTGTTTGCCGAAGGCTGCACGTTTTGTTCTTCCTCGTTACGTTTTGCAGAATCGTCTGTTTCTAAATTTTCGGCTGCTTGTGCAGCAATTTTGGGGGACTGTGTACCGGTTTTACCCGTTTCGTTTTCATTCGTTTCGTAGGTGGCAGCCCTGTCTGTAACAGTGTTGGAGTCAGATTGATCTGTTGTAGTAGCTGAACCGCCGTCGGCTGTGGCTTCAGCCTGCGCCCCTGCTTCGGCTTCGGCAATGGCTGCAGAAGAGATTCCACCTTCCCCGGCGGCAGGAGAATCGGAGCTTACAGAGAGATTTCCCGAAAACAGAGAAACGCCTCCAGCCGCCACGGCCAACATAACGCACGCTGCAGCGGGAATCCAAATCCGGCCTAGCGGCAGCGGGTGGCGATTGCTATGGGCACTGGCTACTTGTTCAATTAAGGAATCGTCCACATCGCCGAGCAGGCGAAAAAGCCGTTTTGCTGCATAGGATGCTGATTTATTGGAATCAGCGTCAAGGTTTCCTTTTTTCTTCCCATTCATAGGGCGATACCTTCTTTCTCAAGCGCAGCCCGGAGCTTTTTCCGGGTGCGGAATAAGCAGGATTTAACCCGGCTTTCATTTGTAGAAAAGCGTGCCGCGATTTCAGAGATAGAGTCGGCGTACCAATAACGGCGCAGAAAAATATTGCGGCTGTCGGGATCAAGCGTGAGCAGAAAAGAGTTGATCATGGCGGCAACGGCATGATCCTCCGCGTGCTGCTCGGTACTTTCTCGGTTAGAGACGCAGTCTTCTAATTCAGACAGGAGGGTGGTGACGTCCGTGTTACGTTTTTGTGCGTGCAGATAGTCCCACCGATCCAGCGCAAGATTGCGCACGATTTTTGCCAAAAAGGCAAATAAACGGTTCGGCCGCTGATCCGGCATAGCGTTCCATGCGCTCAGCCAAGTGTCGCTCACACACTCTTCGGCGTCGTGATCGTTGCCGAGAATATTGCGTGCGATCGAGTGGCATTGACGGCCGTATTTGTGATCTGTTTCCTCGATGGCTTGTTCATTGCGCGCCCAATATAAATCCACAATTTCCCGATCTTCCATAGTACCCCTCTCCCTATCTCTGCGAAGGCCTTCATTTTATAAGACGGTAAAGAATCCCCGATGGTTTCCCTGTGCGGAGGATTTTTCCATATCCTCGACGCTGTATTCATTATACGCGGCGGCGTGGATGAAAACAAGCGGAAAGACGTTTTTTCTTGAAAGAGCAGAAAAGATAGGATATACTAAGGAAAAAGGAGGAGGAAGCATGAAAAAGATTCTGTATTGCGCGTCGACCGTTTCGCATATTTTAAATTTTCATCTGCCCTATCTTAAAGCATTTCAACAGGCAGGGTATGAAGTATGGGTGGCCGCCAATGAAGAGAGGAAGATTCCATTTGCCGATCGAGTAGTGGCATTTCCGTTTCAAAAGAGTCTGACAAGCCCGCAGAATCTCCGCGCTGTTTGGCAGATACGCCGCCTGCTGCGGGAGCAGAGGTTTGATGTTGTCAGCACACATACCATGCTCGCCTCCGCGATTGTTCGGGCGGCAGTAATCCTTTCGGGGACACGCCCGCGCGTTTATTGTACTTGCCACGGATATTTGTTCCATGAGTGGAGTGGATGGAAGAAGTGGATTTATCTTGTTCCGGAGAAAATCTGCGGCCGTATCACAGACGAACTGATCGTAATGAATCGCGAGGATTATGAGATAGCCCAGCGCCATAAACTTTCGCGCGGTAAAATTACGCTTACGCGCGGTATGGGTGTAGATTTCTCGAAATTTCCCGCTGTGTCGAAAGAAGAACGGGCGAAGCTTCGGGAGAAAGCTGGTTTGAAGAAGGACGAATTTGTATTTGTATATGCGGCCGAGTTTTCCGAAAGAAAGAATCAAGCGCTGCTTATCCGTGCTTTTTCGCAAATAATAAAAAAATACCCACAGGCGCTGTTGATCTTAGCAGGAACAGGCGCACTGTGGGAAGAATGTGTACGGCTGGCGAAAGAACTGGGGGAACAGGATCGAATACGTTTTCCCGGATATGTAACACAGATGCGTGATTTGTATGCGGCGGGGGACGCCTGTGTCAGTACAAGCCATATAGAGGGGCTGCCCTTTAATATTGTGGAGGCGATGGCTTGCGGGCTTCCAGCCGTTGTGAGCGATGTAAAAGGTCACCATGAACTAATAGAGGACGGAAAAACAGGATGGCTTTTTCCGGATGGCGATCAGAAAGCTCTGGAGCTTTCGCTTGAAAAGATGATTACCGGCTCAGGCAATCTTCTTTCGTGTGAGGAAATACGCGCTCGAGCCGAATTGTACAGCCTGCAAGACGTCTTTCCATCTGTCGTCAGTTTGTATAATTTGTGACGATGTAAATCTTCTGCAAGGAGTTGGGAAATTCTCCCTAACTCCTTTTTTATGCGCATAAACAGCATGGCTAAGGGCAGCCAGACAAAATTTTAAATTAAAGATATAGAGAAAAAACGCGGATGATACGGTGCTTTTTATCACGCAGCCGGGTGACTAAAAGGAGTGTGTGCGATCCGCATGCAGATTCAGTCTGCCTTATCACTAGGTACACACTTTTCCGCGTGTGAAAACTGGTAGAACAGTCGAAGTACATAAAGCCCCAATAAAGCAATCCAGGAAAAGCCCTCTGCATAAGCGATAACCATATTTCCAAATGCGGCGGCTAGCGCGTAAGAGGCAGCAATGCGCAGCAAAAGAGAGACAATGCCTGAAAATCCGGAATAAACCACATCGCCTATCCCTTCCAGATAACCGCGTACAGCCGTTGCAAGGCCAAAAACTACATAAAAGACGGCAATACGGCGGAAAAAGTTTTCTCCGATAGAAATGGCCTGTTCTCCTGCGCCGAACATTCCAATGAGTTTCCCACCCGTCGGAATCACAATTATGGTCAATAGCAGAGAAACACCAATCATAATCCAAATGCCGGCCGCCAGTGTTTTCCGCGCTCGCTTTTTGTCGCCGGATCCCCAGCTATGCGCCGTGAGTGTTGAGATTCCAGACCCAAGATTGATGATGGGAAGCAAGACGATAGAGTCAACACGATATGCTGTCGTGATGGCCGCTACTGTTTGGGTACCAAAACCATTCATAAAGTTTTGCAGAAAAATATTCCCCACAGAGCTTACGCTTGATTGGAGCATAGGCGGCAATCCGAAATGGAATCCCTGCGCAAAAACAGCGCGCCGGAAAGTTTCCCTGTTAAGCTGCAGGCGCAGATGATACCGCCGAATCCCGTAAAAAACGAGATAGACCGTCATGGCAGCTTGTGAGATGACCGTTGCCACCGCCGCTCCTGCTACGCCTGTATGCAAATAAGCCACCAAGAGAATATCGAGAACGACGTTGACTATCGAGGATAAAAGCACAGAATAAAACGGGGCGCGGCTGTTGCCCATGCCGCGAATGGCCGCGGAATAAACATTGTAAACGGCTAAAAACGGCACACCCAAAAAAATAATGCGCAGATAGTCGGCTGCCATAGCGATAGTATCGGAAGGTGTGTGCAGCAGTTCCAAAAGAGGATAGGACAGCCATACGCCCATAGCGGCAAGCACAACGAAGATTCCTGTGAGGAACACGGCGAAGGCAGAGAGAATGCGGGAGAATCCAGCCGTCTCTCCGCTGCCGTATTTTTGGGCGAAAAGGATAGTCAGTCCCAATGTGAAGCCGGTGATAATAGCCACATAAAAATTGATGACGGTAGAGGTTCCTCCTACGGCGGCCAGCGCAAGTTCTCCCTCTACATTACCTACAATGAATGCGTCTGCCCAGTTATAGAGTTGCTGCAATATACCGCTCAAAATAAGAGGAGCGCAAAATTGAATTAGTGCATAAGAAATTTCCCGAAAGCTGGTAGAAGTCTGTTTTGCCGCCATTTAGTTTCCTCCATTCGAAAAAAAAACCGTATGCAAGGTTAGCCTTGCATACGGTAGGTGCTCACCCGTCCCTAAAAGGGATTATATGAAAGTTTTTCAGATCGAACAGCCGCAGGCTTCGCAGTCCTCGTGTAACTCGCCAACAATAGGAGTGGGGTCGATCCCCTGTTTGCGATAGTAATCGGCAACGGCCGATTTGATCGCTTGCTCCGCCAAAACAGAACAGTGTACCTTTACCGGCGGAAGTCCGTCAAGAGCCTCCATAACGGCTTTGTTGGTCAGCTGTAATGCCTCGTTGATGGTCTTTCCTTTAATGAGCTCTGTGGCCATCGAGCTTGTCGCAATGGCTGCGCCGCAGCCGAAGGTTTTGAACTTTACATCTGTAATAACGTTGTCCTTCACCTTAATGTACATTCTCATAATATCGCCGCATTTGGGGTTTCCTACTTCTCCCACACCGCTGGCGTCTTCCATTTCGCCCACATTGCGCGGATTTGCGAAATGATCCATCACTTTTGCGCTGTATGCCATAGTTATATCTCCTATCATTTTATCATATTTATTTTAAAAAGCAATATCTTTTACCGGTTGATCTTGTCCCACAAAGGAGACATTGCCCGCAGCCTTTTGACGATGCCCGGCAAAGTTTCGAGAATGTAATCTACATCCTCCTGCGTATTTTGGTCGCTCAGCGAAAGGCGCACAGAGCCATGAGCAATTTCATGCGGCAGTCCAATGGCCAAAAGTACATGGCTCGGGTCGAGGGAGCCGGAGGTACAGGCCGAACCGGAAGAGGCGCAGATTCCGGCCATATCGAGCAGTAAAAGAAGCGATTCGCCCTCGATGCCCTCAAAGCAAAAATTTGCGTTGCCCGGCAAACGATTCTCGCGGTCTCCGTTAAGACGCGACCGCTCAATTTGCAGCACGCCGTCGATGAGACGGTCGCGCATAGCACACAGGCGAGCGGCGCGCTGGGCGATATGGGAACAAGCCGTATCCATCGCTTTTGCAAGTCCCACAATGGCGGCAATGTTTTCTGTACCGGCACGACGGCCGCGTTCCTGGGCGCCTCCGTCTATCAGGTTGGGGATGCGGATTCCACCACGCATATAAAGAGCGCCGACGCCCTTTTGCGCGTGGATTTTATGGCCGGAGAGCGAGAGCATATCAATATTCTGCTTTTTCACATCGATCTCGACATTTCCGATTGCTTGTACCGCGTCGGTATGCAGCCAAACGCCTCGTTCTTTACAGATAGCGCCGATTTCGGCAATGGGTTGTATGGTACCTATTTCATTGTTAGCGTACATAATAGAGACAAGGGCCGTGTCATCGCGGATGGCGTTTCGTACATCCTCCGGATGGACGATACCGTTTTCATAAACGTCTAGATAAGTGACCTCAAACCCCTCTTTTTCTAATGACTGCATTGTATGCAGCACGGCATGATGCTCAAATTTTGTAGTAATTAAATGTTTTTTTCCCTTACAGCCAAGTTGATGGGCTGCGCCCTTAATGGCCCAGTTATCGCTTTCGCTGCCGCCCGAAGTGAAATAAATTTCGTTCGTTTCGGCGCCAAGGCAAGAAGCGATAGTCTGGCGGGCAGTTTCTAAAGCGGTTTTGGCTTCGCGCCCCACCGAGTAAATGCTGGAGGCGTTTCCGTACTGCTCCGAAAAATAAGGGAGCATAGCATTTAAAACATCCTGAGAAACAGGCGTGGTGGCAGCGTTATCGGCATAAACAAATTTCATAAAAGCAATCACCTTCCAGCTTGAGATTGTCTAATTTTTTAATTATAATCTTCGGGAAGATTCCCGATGGTTTAATAATACACTAAATTTGTATGAAATTCAAGCGTTTACACAAAAAATTTTTTAAGGCTGGTGGGACTGCTTCGCACGTTCTGCAGCGGCAACAGCTAAACGGTCGCAGCGTTCGTTTTCGGGATGACCGGCGTGGCCTCTTATCCAACGAACGGTAACGCTGTGGCGATCAAGTTGAGCGAGTAGAAGCTCCCAAAGATCGGGATTAAGAGCAGGTTCCTTATTGCCGCGCCGCCAGCCGTTTTTCTTCCAAGAGCGGGCCCAACCCTTGGAAATAGCGTTGCATACGTACTGAGAATCGCTGCACAAAATAACCTCGCATGGTTCTTTAATTGCCGTTAAAGCGGCAATTACGGCCATAAGCTCCATACGGTTGTTTGTAGTTTGGGGATCGCCACCACTGAGTTCTTTTTCTACACCGTGATAGCGTAGAATGGCGCCCCAGCCTCCCGGCCCAGGATTGCCTTGGCAGGCGCCGTCTGTAAATACTTCTACTTGTTTCATAAAAAGATTCCCTTTCCGCAAGGCTTGAGCAGGCTGAATTTTCACAAGCAGTAGGATGAATTTTGCTGCTGTTGATTATTATACCAAAGAGCTTCTAATACACGCAAGCGACAATGCGGATGTTTGAGGAAAATTATCGTATAGACAAACAAAAAATTGGAAAACTAGCGTTAAACGCCGTCTTTTGAGAAAGGTATGGTCACTCGATTTTATTACGATACCGGCATGGTGGTTGTGTTCGATAAAGGTGAGAAATATCATATCGGCAAGGCTGTCAGAGCGGCTGTGCCAATGTATGTGAGTGCGCCCGACGGGGGTTGACAGTGGTGGAGAATCACGTTACAATAAAAAGGACAGACATTGTACGGAGTAAGCCGGAAGATGAATTTACAGACTTCCGGTGTCCCGCGGCCCACCAGGAAAGACGGTCCGGAGCACCGCGGACGGAATTTTGTCAGTTGTAGTTTATATTTTTTATTCTTTTTAAGACAAAGCAGTGCAAAAGGCAGTCGGAAGAATCCGACGCGGACGGAACTAAAATATAGCGCTGCTTATTTGTAGAACATAGCCGTAAACAGCCGCTGTATTACCAGCAGCTTGCATAATTGCAAAGGGAGTCTGCGTTGTTTGGCAGATTCTCTGCCTAAGAGAAATCCGGGGGCAAATGTCTCCGGATAGGTGAAGTTTTCTCTTTTTTACGAAAACGGCGCTTTTTGCGGCAATGTCCTTTTGAAACGTTATGATATGGAGGTTGTTGCTTATGGCAGAAAAATTAGAAAAGGAAAATCAGCCGGCAAATGAGAAAAAAGGCCGTAGTTTATATCAAAAAATTATTTCACCCCGCAAATCGAAAGAAGGAAAAGAACAGTCTGGAGACAAGAAAGAATCTGTAGCACGTGCGACTCGACAGCCAGCCCCAAATACGTCGGCTTCTAAAAAACATACATCCGATAAGCGTCCTCCGGCCAAACGCCCCGTTCGGCAGAAACAGCCAGCCAAAACGCTCGTACAGCAGCAAACGGCCGTTCCGAAGGAGGAGCTTGTCTCCCGCAGCGCACTCAAGCAGCAAACGGCCCGTAGCCGCCGCGGCAGAAAACAGGCGAAGCCATCTATCAAAGCATATTTTTTGGGTGGACTTAATGAAATCGGTAAAAATATGACGCTCTACGAGTGTGAGGGCGATATGATTATCGTAGACTGCGGCATGGCGTTCCCAGACGGCGATATGCTGGGAGTAGATCTGGTAATCCCTGATTTTACCTTTGTAGAGCGCAACGCGGATAAGATTCGCGGCATTGTCATCACCCACGGCCATGAGGATCATATCGGTTCTCTGCCGTATCTGGAAAAACGCGTCAATTTGCCGATTTATGCCACCTCGCTGACCGTTGGCCTTATCGAAGGTAAATTTCGCGAGCACGGCCTTACCGGCAAAGTGCGTATGAATGTTGTCAAGCCCGGACAAACGATCAAGCTTGGCTGTATGGCGGTAGAATTTATTCATGTCAACCACTCGATTCCAGATGCCGTCTCTTTTGCAATCCATTCCCCTGCCGGAACGATCGTTCATACAGGAGATTTTAAAATAGATTGTACCCCCACATGGGGTGAAATGATCGATCTGGGTCGTTTTGCACAGCTGGGACAGGAGGGTGTTCTCGCCTTGCTGGCTGATTCTACCAATGCAGAGCGTCCCGGTTATACGAATACAGAGCGGAGTATTAACGCAACTTTCGACAATTTGTTTAATCGCGCGGAGAATAACCGTATTATTATCGCCACCTTTGCGTCGAATATCGGTCGTGTACAGCAGATTATCGATTGTGCTGTAAAATATGGGCGTAAAGTAGCGCTTTCTGGCAGAAGTATGCTCAATGTAATGGGGATTGCCGTGGAACTGGGATACCTGAAAATTCCGGATGGTGTTCTGATTGATATTGATATGATCAACCACTACCCCAAAGAACAGATTGTTTTGATTACAACAGGAAGCCAGGGTGAACCGATGTCAGCACTTTCACGCATGGCCTTTGCGGATCACCGTAAAGTGGAGGTAGGTCCGGGCGACTTCATCATCATCTCGGCGCGGCCTATTCCCGGTAACGAAAAGACAGTGGGCCATGTGGTGGATGAGCTGCTCAAGCGTGGCTGTGAAGTGATTTACGAGTCTATGTATGAAGTACATGTTTCCGGCCATGCGTGTCAGGAAGAATTGAAAATTATGCAGGGTGTGACAAAGCCCAAATATTTTATTCCGGTGCATGGCGAGCAAAAGCATCTGCGTAAGCATGCAGGGCTTTCGGAAGCCATGGGGATGCCCCGTTCTAACATCTTTATTGGAAGCATCGGTGATGCAGTAGAGATCAACGAAGACTTCATGCGTCCTCTGCCGCCTGTGCCGGCAGGGCGCACGCTGGTGGATGGTCTTGGCGTGGGCGATGTAGGCAGCATTGTCCTGCGCGATAGAAAACATCTGGCGGAGGACGGGCTGATCGTGGTAGTGTGTACGATCAATTC
>CALWIX010000066.1 GCA_944380825.1 uncultured Clostridia bacterium
GAGTTCAGACGTGTGCTCTTCCGATCTTGATGAGAAGATCCGTTATGCTTTTCTTTTTCAAGCCACCACCCCATTTCCCTAGTAGTATATGCTTGCTCCGTCCACGCTATGCAAAAACCAACTGTCGCAATCCGTTTTGCTTCGCTATAATAGAAAAGTGGTAAAAAAAATAGCAAAAAATAAAGGCGCGCCGAATTTTTCAGCGCGCCTTAAAATTTTCTGTTTCTGTAAAACAGTACAAAGAAGGAAAATTAGTCGAAATCGTACCAATCATCTTCGTAGTCCCGTTCAGTTTTGATGATGTCGCCAGTAGAAGCGTCAATGTCGAAACTATACTCCCAGTTACCGCTGCGTACCTCCACCTCATAGACAGTCCGAGCATGGTCGCGATCGTATTCTATATCGGTAATAAATCCGTCAGAAACCTGCCCAAGGGCAATTTTCTCGGCCTGTTCACGGGTAATCTGGGTGGTAGAAGAAGTACTTGTGCTTGTAGACGGAGCAGAAGGACGATCCGAAGTAGAAGGGGCCTGCGGTGTGGTAGAAACGGGGGAGCCGCTGAGGTATTTGTTGTAGTATGCCGCATCGGAATCACGTTCGTAGTTGTTGCGCAGGATCGTGCCGTCGTCAGCGTCTATGACAACGTCGTACTCATAGTCGCCAAGCCACACCTGTGCCTCATACACAACACCGAGATTATACGCATCTTGCAGCTCCAGCTTCGAGACAAAACCGCCGGGAACCTCTTTCACAGCGGCATCGCGGGCCTGTGCAAAGGTGATGTAGCTGCCCGCCGGAATGCTGTCCTCATGCTCAATACGTTCCTTTTTATTTTCATAAATGGTGCCGTCCGTAACAGAGAATTCGAGTTCATACGCAAGGCTCTCGTAGTGGACCTCTGTTTGGTAGTCGACACAGCGGAAGTCCTCTACATCGAACTCAATACTCTTGAGCACACCGGGAACCTCTTTGAGAGCAACTTCCATAGCCTTATCCAAAGACATAATGTCGGATGCTTTGATGGAAGAAGTGGAAACGGACGTCTGGGAGGCGGTGGAAGAAGTAGTACTGCCGGTAGCCTGCGTAATAATCAGTCGGTCAGAAGCAGCAGAAACGGCCGGAACGGCTGCTGCTGTTAAAGTGACAGCCAATGCGATAGCAATTATTTTTGTGTTTTTCATAATATTCTCTCCTTCATTCTCAGTTCTATTTTGAATGGTTTGTGTTTGGTTGATGATTAAAGTATAGAACCGGAAGATGAAAAGAAAATTAAAAAAGAAATTTTTTTAATTTTTTAAAAAAGTTTTCCAGCTAACGGATCAGCTGCAGGTTTCTGCGCAGAAAAAGGATCTATTTTAAGGTGCACCTCAAAATTACTGCCGATGTTCGGTACGCTTTGTACAGAGATAAACCCACCGTGTTCGCGGGCGATCCATTGTGCAATCGAAAGGCCAAGACCGCTGCCGCCGCTGCTGCGGGAAGGATCGGCGCGGAAGAAGCGGTTCCAAATTTTGTCAAGATTATCGGGATGGATACCGATACCCGTATCACTTACGGACAGCAGGCATCCATCCTCTTCCGGTACAAGACGGATGGTCACCTTGCCTCCCGGTTTGTTGTAGTGGATGGCGTTGGTGAGCAGATTGGTAACAAGACGCACCAAAAGAGTTTCGTCTCCGTTTAAAAGCACGTTGGGAGCGAGCTCCATCTGAAGCGTGACGCCGGCTTGAGAGGCGGAGTCTTCCAGCTCTAGCGTGGCCATCTCACAGATCTCGCTGAAATTAATCTGTTCCGGATGCAGGACAAATTTGCCGTTGTCGGCACGGGAGAGCATCAAAAGCTGCGCGATGATTCCCGACATACGCGACGCCTGTCGGTGGATAGCCTCCAAAGTTTCCTGTCGATCCTCGCAATCCGCATCGGCAGAAAGGGCGAATTCGCACTGGGAAAGGATGACGGCTACCGGGGTGCGCAGCTCGTGAGAGACGTCGGAGGTGAATTGCCGCTCTCTGGAAAAGGAATCCTGCAAGCGCTCCAGCATAGCGTTGAAAGTGTGACGCAGCTGAGCCAGCTCATCGCTGCAGTCATCTTCCGGCAGGCGAAGAGAGAGGTCGCTGCCAGAAGAAATGTGGTTGACAGCGGCCGCCATTTGGCTTACCGGCAGAAAGGCTCGACGCGTAATGAGCCAGCCTCCTATTACTCCCAGCAAGAGGATTAAGGGAGCCGCAATGATGGCAATCCGTACAAGGTTAAAAAGCGCCCCTTGCGAAGCCGAAAGCGATACCATTCCCCGCACCCAAAAAGCCACTTCGTCCTGTTCGGCGTAAACGTCGTGGATCAGCCAGCGCTCTGGGGGAACATCCACAATTTTAATAGCCTGATCCTCCAGTACGGAATCAACCTGTATGCCGTACTGTCCCTGTGGAGCCAGAAGACGGCCATAACTGTCGTAAATAAAAATAGAAACGCCGTCATTATAGAAATCGATGCGGCTGTCATCAAGACGTTCGTGATTAAACTGGGCGTCGCGCGCCGCGTCGGAGACGGTGTTGATGAGATTGTCGCGCAGCTGTCGGGTGGAGTTTTGCTCTGTAGCGGAAAGCAGTACCGCAAAAATTCCAGCCAGCAGAAACGCCAGAAAGATCGCATACCATAGTGTGACCCGCGCTTTGATGGAAAGCTTGTGCTTCATTTTTATGGATCCTCCTTCAAAACGTAACCGACGCCGCGCACCGTGTGGATAAGCTTCTTATCGAAAGGATCATCCATTTTTTTACGTAGATACCGTACATATACGTCTACAATGTTGCTTCCGCCCTCGAAGTCATAATCCCACAC
>CALWIX010000067.1 GCA_944380825.1 uncultured Clostridia bacterium
CCCGCCTTTTTCAAAAGGCAGTGGAGACGAGGGACAAAGCCCTGTGCGAGAGTTAGGGCAGTGCCCTAACTTGTGGAAAGAAGACGAAAATTAGGGAAAGAAGGAGGGTGGTTTTGGAAGTTTCCGATCTGGACAAGCGCAGCAAAGATCCAGTATACTAGATATTGTACAGACATTCGGGAATCGGAAAGCCGAATGTTTATAAGCATACCGGAAATGGATTTCCGGATGGTTTGAGGCGGGAGCCCGTGTCTCCATCGCCTAAAAAACAGAACAGGCCGGTCTTTATCTGCGCAGAAAGCGGGAGCGGGCCGGGACGGAAATCCGCACAGGCGAGCAGTATTTTTTATCACAGCCGCCGGCAGCAGGGACGGAAAAATGGCTGTCGGACTGTTTCTTTTTTGTTTTGCCTTGCGGAAACGTGCGCAATTTTGCGCGTAAAAACAAATTTTTATAATTCAAAAAAGAGTTCCGCCGGCAGCTTGTTGCACGGGGATGGCTCCGCGCGGCCAGAAAGAAAGGAACCTTTTGCAATGATTGATTTTAAAACCGGAAATTGGACGCGCCATGTGGACGTCCATGATTTCATCCTGCGCAATTATACCCCCTATGATGGTGACGAAAGTTTTCTTACCCCTCCCACAGAGCGTACCCGTGCCCTTTGGAACGAGGTTCTCACCCTGCTGAAAAAAGAGAGGGAAGCGGGCGGGGTGCTCGATATTGACGAAAAAACAATCTCAGATATTGACGCGTATGCCCCCGGCTATATCGACAAAGAAAAAGAACAGATCGTGGGACTGCAAACGGATGCGCCGCTTAAGCGCGCCATCATGCCTTTCGGCGGACTGCGCATGGTAAAAACATCTCTTGCCGCTTATGGACGCAAGCTGGATCCCGAGGTGGAACGCGTATTCCGCTACCGCAAAACGCATAACGACGGCGTGTTCGATGTGTATACCGATGAGATGAAGCTGGCCCGTCATAATGGCATTATCACCAGTCTGCCCGACGCATACGGCCGTGGCCGTATTATCGGCGATTACCGCCGTATAGCGCTGTACGGTACCGGTTTTCTGATTAACGAAAAAAAGCGCGCGCTGCAAAATCTTCGCTTTGATGTAATGGATGAGGATGCTGTACGGTGTCGTGAAGAAATTGCGGAGCAGATCCGTGCGCTGGGACGTCTGGAAAAAATGGCTGCTGATTACGGTTATGATATTTCCGTATTTGCGAAGGATACAAAACAAGCCATTCAGTGGCTGTATTTTGGCTATTTAGCAGCTGTGAAAGAGCAAAACGGCGCTGCCATGTCTCTTGGGCGTACGTCTACATTTCTCGATATTTATGCTCAGCGCGATTTGGAAAATGGCGTATACACCGAAGAACAGATTCAGGAATTTGTGGATCATTTCATTATGAAGCTGCGCTTAGTCCGCTTTTTGCGCACACCGGCTTACGACGAACTTTTTTCGGGAGATCCTACATGGGTGACAGAGTCCATCGGCGGAGTCAGTACAGACGGGCGCCATATGGTTACGAAGATGTCCTATCGTTATCTGCACACTCTGCAAAATCTTGGGCCTGCGCCCGAACCGAATATGACGATCCTGTGGAGCCCGCGTCTGCCGGAGCCGTTTAAAAAGTTCTGCGCGCGTACCTCTGTGGCGACCAGCTCTATCCAATATGAAAACGACGATTTAATGCGCAAAAAATTTGGTGACGACTATGCTATCGCCTGCTGTGTTTCCGCCATGCGTGTAGGAAAGCAGATGCAGTTTTTCGGCGCCCGCAGCAATCTGGCAAAAGCGCTGCTGTACGCTATCAACGGCGGCCGCGACGAGATTACCGGTGACCAAGTCGCTCCGGAGCTGGTGCCGGTGGCAGGAGATTATTTAGACTATAACGATGTGCTGAAAAAATTTGATGTGATCTGTGACTGGCTCGCCGCCCTTTATATCAACACACTCAATGTAATCCACTATATGCACGATAAATACTGCTATGAGAAGATCCAAATGGCGCTGCATGATGAGAGTATCCTGCATACCTGTGCGTGTGGAATCTCGGGGTTGTCTGTTGTGGCTGATAGTCTCTCTGCGATTAAGTATGCCCACGTCAAGCCCATCCGCGACGAGCGCGGACTTGCTGTCGATTTTGAAATTGAGGGGGATTTCCCCAAATATGGAAATAACGACCCCCGCGTTGATCAAATTGCAGTGGACGTTGTGAAAATGTTTATGTCCTTGCTGCAGCGCTGCCGCACCTACCGGGGCAGCCGTCCCACACTCTCCATTTTGACGATTACTTCAAACGTCGTGTACGGCAAAAAGACAGGCTCCACTCCGGACGGCCGCAAGAAAGGGGAGCCCTTTGCTCCCGGTGCGAATCCCATGCACGGCCGCGATAACCACGGCTGTGTGGCCTCTATGATGTCGGTGGCACATCTGCCCTACGATTATAGTGAGGATGGTATTTCCTATACGTTCTCCATTGTTCCGAAGGCTCTCGGACGCGGGGAAGAGGAGAAGACGGATAATCTTGTAGGCCTGTTAGACGGTTATTTCAACGAGGGCGGTCACCATATCAATGTCAATGTGATAAATAAAGAAATCCTTCTGGATGCAATGGATCATCCTGAAAAATATCCGCAGCTTACGATCCGCGTTTCCGGTTACGCTGTAAACTTTGTGAAGCTTACACGGGAACAGCAGCTCGATGTAGTTCACCGTACTTTCCACGATCGTTTCTAAAAAAGATTCCTATTTGTAATATTATCCTACAAAAATCCTCAAAGGAGTCTTTTATATGATAAAATCCGCCACGGATTTTTCAAAAATAGCTGGCCATATCCATTCCGTAGAGACGTTTGGCGCGCTCGATGGTCCCGGAATCCGTTATGTAGTATTCTTTCAAGGGTGTCCTCTTCGCTGCCGCTACTGCCACAATCCGGATACATGGCTTCCCGGAAAAGGGAGGGAGGTACTGGCCGGGGACTTGGTGCAGGATATTTTGCGCTATCGCAATTTCATTTCTTCCGGGGGCGTGACGCTTTCGGGAGGGGAGCCGCTGTTCCAGCCGGAATTCTGTCTTGCGGTTTTGCATATTTGCCGTGAAAACGGGCTGCATACCGCTATCGATACAAGCGGCAGCATAGCGCTGGAGGAATGCCGCCCCTGCATTGACGAAGCGGATATGCTGCTGTTAGATATCAAAGCGCTCGACCCTTTGGAATGCAAGTCTCTTACGGGAAAAGACAACCGCTGCGCGCTGGAGATTCTGGACTACTGTGAACAGATAGGCCGCACTGTGTGGATTCGTCATGTGCTGGTTCCAGGACTCACGCTCGAACGCGGCCGCTTGGAGCGTTTAGCCGATTTTTTAAAGGAGTATCGTTGTGTCAAACGGGTAGAGCTGCTTCCTTTTCACAAAATGGGAGCGTATAAATGGGATGCTCTGGGAATTCCCTTTACACTTTCAGAGGTTGTGGAACCTTCTGCGGAAGAACTCCAAATGGCGACAAAAATTTTTACGGATCGTAATATTCTGATATAAAAATACAAAATAGTTTTTAAAACAAGCTTTTCCTCTACGGAGAGGCTTGTTTTTTTTATAAAAAAGTTATACATATAAAGTTTTTGAACTTTATATGTATAGACAGATACTAAATAAAATTTTCAGTAAAAAACACCCTGCAAGATGTTACAATCTCGCAGGGTGTTTTTACTTATAAAATATATAAACTTAGGCGAACGGATTCTCGTCTTTGTAGAGCATACCCTTCGGCTGGTTGAACGCAATGTCTTCTACGCCGAGGTAATTGAAGATGGTGTACAGCGCCTTGCCCACATGGGAGAACGCCACCGCACCATGATGCGGATAACGCTTGGCCAGCAGCACATGGCGATAGAAACGGCCCATCTCCGGGATAGCGAACACACCGATGCCGCCGAAGGAACGAGTAGCAACCGGCAGAACCTCGCCCTGGGCGATATAAGCGGTCAGACGGCCCTCTGCAGCGCCCTGCAGGCGGTAGAAGGTGATCTGGCTCGGAGCGATATCGCCTTCCAAAGTACCGCGGGTGAAATCCGGAGTTTCGCCGTTTTCCAGCAGGCGGTTCTGAATGAGCTGATACTTGATAGCGCACTTACCCAGCTTGCATTTCGGGGTGTTGCCGCAGTGGAAGCCCATGAAGGTATCGGTGAGCTTGTAATCGAACACATTCTTGATCTCGTCATTGTAAATATCAGACGGAACAGTGTTGTTGATGTCCAACAGGGTGACGGCGTCTTCGGTGACGCACAGACCAATGTACTCGCTCAAAGCGCCGTAAATATCCACTTCGCAGGCAACCGGAATGCCTCTTGCTGTCAGGCGGCTGTTGACATAGCACGGCTCAAAGCCAAACTCCTTCGGGAATGCCGGCCAGCACTTATCAGCAAACGCCACATACTTGCAGGCGCCCTTGTTCTGCTCTGCCCAGTCGAGAAGAGTAAGCTCAAACTGCGCCATACGCGGCAGCAGATCCGGATACTGGTTACCTTCCACACCAAGCTCGTCCGCCATATCTTTAACGATCTCATCAATTCTCTTATCACCAGCATGTGCTCTGTAAGCAACAAGAAGATCCAGTTCGGAGTTCTCCTGTACTTCCACGCCGATGTCATACAGCGGTTTAATCGGAGCATTGCAGGCGAAGAAATCCTGCGGACGCGGGCCAAAGGTGATGATCTTCAGAGAAGACAAACCCAGCAGCGTGCGGGCAACCGGAACGAAATCGGCGATCATGTCGGCAACTTCGTCAGCGGTACCGAGCGGGTACTCCGGAACAATCGCCTTGATCTTGCGCAGACCCAGATTGTAGCAGCAGTTGAGCATACCGCAGTATGCGTCGCCGCGGCCGTTAATCAGATCTTTGCCTGTTTCTTCAGCGGCAGCAGCATACATCACTGGGCCGTCGAAATTCTTCGCGATAAGGGTTTCCGGCGTTTCAGGACCGAAGTTGCCAAGGAATACAACGAGCGCGTTGCAGCCGGCTTCTTTTACTTCAGCAACAGCTTTGAGCATATCGATTTCATTTTCGACAGTTGTTTTTGCCTCATAAATAGCGAGACCCTTAGCGGTGCAGCTGTCTACAACAGCCTTTCTGCGTCTCTCAGACAGGGAGATGACGAAGCAGTCACGGCTGACGGCGATAATGCCCAGTTTTACTTCGGGGATATTTTTCATAAGACGTTCCTCCCTTCAGGCAAGGGCCTGAATTAAAGTTTCATACTATAATCATATACTACCTTGCGGACAAAATCAATACCTTTTCCAAAAAATGTGCTCGAGCACGCTCGTAGAAACACGCTCAAGAATGCCAGCTCTCATATGCGAAATAAATCCCCATCAGACCAAATACACAAGCCGTCACAGCTGCGGCGATCGCCCATGCCGTAATTCCAAAAGGCCCCAGTACCATAGAGGCCATCGTCAAGGCCATTCCTAAAATGAACAGAAAAAGCGCTGCTATGGTATATTTCATAAAATATCGTTCTCCCTTCTGGCAGCTACAAGCCTTGCAAGGTTAGAAAATTGTTCCATTGTAAGCTGTTCCGCACGGGCATTTTCTGGAATTCCAGCCGATTGGAGCAAAAGGGCTGTTTCACTTTTAGAAATCGAAAGACCTGCGGAAAAAGAATTGAGGACCGTTTTTCGCCGCTGTCCGAAACAGGCGCGCACCACGCGGAAGAAATTTTCCCGTTTTTGAGGATCTTTTTCCCGATCCGGCCGCAGGCGCAGACGGATTACAGCAGAATCCACATTCGGTGAAGGCAGAAAGCTGCCACGGGACACGGAAAATAAAATTTCTGGTTCAGAATAATATTGTACTGCCACACTCACCGCACCGCATTCACGGGTACCGGGCTGCGCACAGATGCGCACGGCGGCTTCTTTTTGTACCATAACGGTTAAAGCGTCGATCGGCAAATCTTCCTCCAGCAGACGCATAATGACAGGCGAGGTAATGTAGTAGGGAAGGTTGGCGCACACCACAATCTTCATTCCCGGAAATTCCTGCCGGATCAATTCGCCCAGATCCAGTTTCATCACATCACCGTGGATAATCGAGACATTGGGAAACTCGGCAAGGGTTTCTTTTAGAACAGGCAGCAGCCGAGCATCAAGTTCGATAGAAGTTACCTTTTCGGCTGCGGCGGCTAATTCGCGCGTAAGCACGCCGATTCCTGGACCAATTTCCAGAACTCCCACACCTTTTCCTGCGCCGCAGGCTTGGGCCATACGCGGGCATACGGTTGGATTGACAAGAAAATTTTGTCCAAGCGCTTTTGAAAAACGGAATCCATGCCGCTGCAAAATTTCTTTAATAGTAGAAATATCTGTCAACTGATTCATCCATAGCACCTCTTAATGTGGGGATTTTATCTCCGCATCCCTTTTTAGGGCTTCTCGCCCATCTTCGCCAGCGTGCCGGATCGTCACCGGGGGCAAGCGCCTGAACCACTGTCTTTTAAATGACACTGGGCTTAATCTGGGGATAATTATAACATAATCACACTGGATACTCAATGAGGAAACGTTTTTCTTGATTCTTTTAAGAAAATGATTTATGATAAAAAAAACGGCTTAGGAGGGGATCTAACATGATCCGCATCGATAAAGAAAATTATTATCTTGACATTGCCGAAACTGTGCTGGAACGCGGTACTTGTCTGCGCCGTAATTATGGAGCAATCATTGTAAATAACGATCAAATTGTTTCTACCGGATATGTGGGAGCGCCGCGCGGACGGAAAAACTGTATCGATATGGGTGTTTGCGTACGTGAAACGCTGGGTGTTCCTCGCGGTGAAAGATATGAACTGTGCCGTTCCGTTCATGCGGAGGCCAACGCAATTATCAGTGCTTCCCGTACAGAGATGATCGGCGCTTCGCTGTATCTGGTGGGCAAGGATGCGAAAACCGGGGCTTACGTTGAAAATGCGGCTCCCTGCTCGATGTGCAAGCGTCAAATTATCAATGCTGGGATCGTCCGCGTCGTAGTACGGCTCGATAAAGAAAATTTTCATGTTTATAATGTGCAGCAATGGATTGAGGATGATGAATCTCTTTCCGGAAAATTTGGATATTAAAAGGAAATTGTAAAAATAGTATACAAAAATTTACAAAAAAATTTGTCCTATTTTTCCCTGAAATATCCTTTTTGCAGTCCTAAAAACGGAAAAAACCGTTGGAAGTTTTCTTATAGGTTTTTAGATAAATTTCAAAAAATTTACTTGTTGTACCACAATACAGATGTTATAATATTTACATAGAAAGGCAGAGAAAGCCTTTAAAAATTTTTTAAAAGGAGAAGGGAAAAAATGAAAAAGCTTACAGCAATCATCCTGAGCCTTGTTATGGTGTTGAGCATTTCGCTTGGCGTCTCGGCTGCGGAAGATCCCAAAGCGGTATATCTGGCGGCGGAAGAAAAGACGAATGCACTTACCTCTCTCGACGCACAGGGCGCGGGCACAATTAAGATCGAGGTTATCGATAACTCTACAGGCACAGAGCAGACAGCTTCGATGGATATGGGATTTGATTTCAATATGCAGGTAAACACCGAAAATGAGCAGAACCCGCAGGTTAAAATGCTTATGGGTATGTCCATTTTGGGTGAATCTATGGATATGGAAATCTATTTCCGCGATAACTATCTGTATATGAACCTTATGGGTCAAAAAATGAAACTTGCCGTTCCCTATGCCGAGTTGGAAGCTGCTTTGGCGCAGGCTCAGACAGGACAGACGGATCAACTTACCTCGCTGCTTACACAGGATTTTTCCGATTATTACACCAATTTTGCTATGACGGAGAATCCGGACGGCACCAAAGCTTTTACATTCTCGATTGACGCTGCCAAAATGAATGATCTGTATTCTCAGATCATCACCGCCATGGGCATAGCTCTGCCGCAGGATGTTTCCATCTCTTACCGCGACATGGACTGCTCCGCTGTTGTAAATACACAGGGATATCTGACCAACATGGCCATGCAGATGGGAATTGACGTAGACGACTCTGTAACCAGCGTTAAGGTGGATATGGACATCACGGCAAATTATATCAATCCTGGGCAATCTGTTTCTGTTACATTCCCGGATGATTTGAACTCCTATCCTGAAATCATCGGCGGTGCGGATGGTCCAACCTCTATTTTTGGTCCAACATCTCAGAGTGATTACTTAGTTCTTGGCTATAATGACGATGTTATTACCTCTGCTGGAAATCTCAACTAATCGGCAATAAATGAAATGGGCTCGCGTCGAGATGACGCGGGCCCTATATTTTTACTTGCATTAATGGTGTTACAAAATATATATCCGGTCCAAGCTTAACGAAATTTGATAAACGGTTTAATTTGGGAGGAAATATAACCTGTAAGAAATACTGCTTAACGTATTTCATTCCATACGATGTAGCAGACCATTTCCAGCAGTATTGTTTGAAATTTTTCGTAAACTGGATTTAGAAAAATTCTGCAGCAGCCAAATTTTTGAAAACCATTCGCTGTTTAAAGGTTGACGTTTACGCAGCAGCCATCCAAACAGATTCAACATTTTAAATACTATGCTTATGAATTACCGAAACAATATTAAAAGTATCATCAATTTCATTTTAAAAGATGTATTATGTCATATAAAAAACGCTTTTTAATGTAAAAATTAGAGTATTACATCAAAAAGCGTTTTATCTATTATCTGTTTTTCATAAAAGATTTTACACTGAATCTCAGAGAATTACATTTTGCCAAAAAAGAAAATCCACCCGGCCGCAATGCGCTAAGATAACCTGCTACCGAACAGCAGGTGGGTGCCCGCCCAACAGTTTCATACTCCCTTCGTCCGGCAAAGCCGGGAGGTCTGAAGTCCACTGCCGGAGCAAAGCTCCCGATTAAATCTTTGTAGGGTTATTTTGCGACAGTCCACGTACCGGGCAGAAAACTTTTCAACGATACTATTATATCACAAATGGCAAAAAGTAAACTTCTAAGAAAGAAAAATTATTCTTCTTTCTCACTGTCTTCCACTTCTTGGTCATCCTCGTCCTCATCGCCGTACAGTTCGTCGAAGTGGCTCTCAAAAATTTCGGCAAGACGATCCAGCAGCTCTTCGTCCTCTACCTCGGCAAGCTGTTGTTCGCCGTTCTCTTCGATGGCCTCAAAGATATAGTAAGTGCCTTCCGAATCCACTGCGCTTTGCGGATCCTCAAAGGTAGGCAGCAAGGCATAAAAGCATCCGTCCTCGTTGTCGATCACATCGAGAACTTCAAATTCATGCTCATTCCCTTCGTCATCGATTAATGTTAACAGATCCGCACCAAATTCTTCGCTCATGGTTTCAGCTCCTTTACTTCATAAAGATTTATGGGTCTATTTTACCCTGATAAGTAAAGGAAGTCAATAAAAATCTAAATTATGATAAAATAAATAAAAACTTTCAATAATATTGAAAATAACTATTGACAAATTTAAAAATAGGCATTATAATATAGACAAGATAAAGTTCAAAGAAACAGAAAGCCCATCAGGATACGGTAAAAGGCTCGTATCAGAAAGAGTGTCTGAAGTGAAACTGCAAAAACAGTATCATAAAGAAGACATCGGAAGCTGGTGGGAAAAGAAACAAAAGGAATGATTGAAAGGGGTGGGTCCAATGGATACGCAGTGTGAACAGTTTCATAGTGAGGTCTGTTGGGCTTTCACTATGAAATAAAGAGTAACCGTTTGGAAATAACGGTGGTTTTCAGAATTATATTTTAAATATTAAATGGAGCTTTACAAAAGAAATGAAAATATCTTAGAAAGCATCCAAGATTGTAAAATTAAATGATATTTCTGAAAGTCTAAAAATTTCTATATAAGAGAAAATTTGAAAATAATAATGTTCAAATTTTCAGTGACTGACCGATATTCAGACAGTAATAGATTATATTTTGACACTTTAATTTAAGCTTTTTGAGAAAAGCTTTGTCCGAAGAATGGATGGTTAAGCAAATGGTAGAAGCAATAGCTGATACTTCTTTTGCGAGACGGTGATATTTGAAAGGGTGAGTCCAAAATATAAGTGAACTTTCTTCTGAAAGTCTAGTCACAAAATGTGCTAAAATGGTGAAATCCAATGTACTAAGTAATTTTTGATAGATAACAGTAGTCTGTAGAAAAAGATACTGGAAGATCTATTATATAAAACTTCTCTGGAACAGGGAAAAGCAAATATAGCTCAATGAAGAACTAAGTGAGTTTTCTCTTGACTGTTTTCTTTGGTGAAAGCAAAGGAAACGTTTTATAAAGCGTTAATGTCTTTATAACTGTAAAAGAGAAAATAGTTCCAATAGGTTATCTTTCGAACAATCCGATGAAGGTTTCTTCCGTAAGATGAAAAATAACGGTATAATGTGATTCTATTCATAATATAACTGTGATACAGTTTAGGTTTGATAGATAGTCAGCTCCAAAGGTTTGGTTTAAAAGAGTGGCTTTTCTTTGAAAAATCAGGGAAGTAAAACAAAACAAAACAAAATAAAAGAGGCTCTGATGGAGACATCAGAGCCTTTTCTTTTTGGTAAGAAGATAGCTCTTGACAAAGGCACAAAAATGGTATAGTATAAACATATACCCCACCCCCGAGGGGAGTATTACAAGGAGGACTATACCATGAAGAAACAACAGTTTCAGGTGACGGGTATGACCTGCTCTGCCTGTTCTGCACATGTAGAAAAGGCAGTTTCGCATGTAGAAGGCGTGGATTCAGTAGTTGTAAGCTTGCTGACGAACAGCATGACAGTGAACTACGACGAAAGTCAAACGGATTGTTCTAAAATTATGCAAGCAGTAGAGAAGTCGGGTTACAGTGCATCTTTTCCCGAAGAGTCCTTCGTGCAGGGAAAGTCTGTTTCGGCTGGTAAAAGAAACGATGTAGCGATCGAAGAAATCAAGCAAATGAAATTTAGATTGATTTCCTCTCTTGTTTTTCTTATTCCGCTTTTTTATCTCTCTATGGGCCATATGATGGGCTGGCCGATTCCCAGCGTTTTTCTTGGAATAGAAAATTCAGCAATATTTGCATTTACACTTTTTTTGTTGACGCTCCCTATTGTTCATATCAATTTTAGATTTTTTCACAATGGATTTAAAACGCTTTTTCACGGCGCGCCAAATATGGATTCCCTCATAGCTCTGGGATCATCCGCGGCAGTGGTATATGGCATCTTTGCAATTTATAAAATTGTGTGGGGCTTAGGGCACGGAGATATAGACTCGGTACATCAGTACTCGATGGATCTGTATTTTGAGTCGGCGGGTATGATCTTAACACTCATCACACTAGGGAAATTTTTAGAAGCGCGAGCGAAAGGTAAAACTTCAGACGCGATAACAAAGCTGATGGATTTGCGGCCCAAAACGGCCGTTGTTATGCGCGCAGGACTGGAACAGGAGATCCCAATTGACGAGGTTATGGTGGGAGATACTGTAGTGGTGAAGGCGGGGCAGTCTGTTCCGGTGGATGGCGTAGTGATCGAAGGCAGCGCAGCAATCGACGAATCGGCGTTGACCGGAGAAAGTATTCCGGTGGAAAAGAAAGTCGGCGACAAAGTCACCGGCGCAAGTATTAGCCGTTCCGGTTATTTGAAGTTTCGGGCAGAAAAAGTGGGAGCCGATACAGCTTTGGCACAGATTATCCGTCTGGTGGAGGAAGCCGGATCGTCGAAAGCGCCGATTGCCCGCTTAGCAGATAAAATCAGCGGTATTTTCGTTCCGATCGTTATCGGTATTGCCTTGCTGACAGCAGTTGTTTGGCTGATAGCCGGCCAAAGCTTTGAATTTGCCCTTTCCTGTGCCATAGCGGTTTTGGTTATCTCATGTCCGTGTGCATTGGGGCTTGCCACCCCTACGGCAATTATGGTGGGTACGGGAAAAGGAGCCCAGAATGGCATTTTAATTAAATCAGCAGAAGCACTTGAAACAGCACATCATATCGACACCGTGGTGCTTGACAAAACCGGTACCGTTACGGAAGGAAAACCGCAGGTTACCGATATTCTGCCTCATAAAGGAATGTCGCAGGCGCAGCTGCTGAGGCTGGCCGCGTCGGTAGAGAAGCAGTCAGAGCACCCGCTGGCCTGCGCTGTGGTGCAGTATGCAGAAAAGAATGATGTGAAGCTGTTGGAGGTCACCGAATTTATTACCCTATCTGGGCGCGGTGTGCAAGCGCAGATCAACGGCCAGTCTGTTATGGCCGGAAATCGCCGTATGATGGAGGAAAACGGCGTGGATCTTGGAGATATTTCCCCCACGCTTGATCGTCTTGCAGAGGAAGGAAAAACGCCTCTCTGTTTTGCCGCTGGAAAGACGCTGCTGGGAATTATTGCGGTAGCGGATGTAATCAAACCGACAAGCCGCCGCGCGGTGGAAGAATTGCTTCATATGGGGATAGATGTCTTTATGTTGACGGGAGATAACGTCCGTACAGCCGAAGCAATCGGTAAACAGAGCGGAATTCCGCATGTGGTGGCGGAGGTTCTTCCTCAAGATAAAGAGGCCGAAGTACGTCGCTTGCAACAGTCCGGAAAAAAGGTGGCTATGGTGGGCGACGGAATCAATGATGCTCCTGCCCTTGCTCGGGCGGATGTTGGGGTGGCGATTGGAGCTGGAACGGATATTGCGGTGGAATCCGCCGATGTAGTGCTTGTGCGCAGCGATCTTCTCGATGTTGCTTCTATGATCCAACTGAGCAAGGCCACCCTGCGCAATATTAAGGAAAACTTATTTTGGGCACTGATTTATAATTCTATCGGTATCCCGCTGGCGGCTGGCGTGCTCTTTTTGGCGTTCCATTTAAAGCTTAATCCCATGTTTGCCGCGGCGGCCATGAGCATGAGTTCTGTGTGTGTAGTAACCAATGCCCTCAGGCTTCGGACTTTCCGGCCTAAGTTTACATCTTCTTCCGAGGAAGATATATCGAGGACGGAACCTCTTCAGGAGCTGGAGATAGATTGGCAAGAAGATTCTCAAGGAAATGATAAAGGAGAGATTTTGATGAAAAAGATTATGAAGATCGACGGTATGATGTGCAGCCACTGCACCGGCAGAGTGTCGCAAGTGCTTAATGCCATCGATGGCGTATCCGCTCAAGTAAGTTTGGAGGAAAAGCAGGCTGTTTTGACCTTGACCAAAGAAGTACCAGATGATGTATTGACAAAAGCCGTTACGGATGCTGGTTATACGGTAACGGGGATCGAATAAAGATGCAGGCGGATAAAGAACGAATTTCCAGTCTTCTTAAAACAGCCCGTGGTCAGATCGACGGGATCCTCCGTATGGTGGAGGAGGATCGCTACTGTATCGATATCGCAAATCAACTAATGGCGACCCAAGCGATCCTTCGCCGTACCAATCAAGAGATCCTGCGTGCTCATTTGGAGCATTGTGTCAAAACGGCGGTGAAATCCGGTGATGCGGATGAAAAAATAGAGGAAATTGTCAAACTGATTGACAAGATGAATAAGTGAGCCTTATGAAAACGGTACAACTAAAGTGTTGTGCCGTTTTTAGCTATTAAAAGTTTTTAAATGTCTCTTCATCTAATGCATAAGAAGTCAAATGTTGGGAGCTGATAACCGTGAGATAGATGTTTATAGATCATTATATTATTTTATCCAGTGTTCTGCACTTTCTTGAGACTTCTATTTTGATTGATTTTTCACAAACTGTCCATTCCCCCCTTGTTTCCGGAGCCTACG
>CALWIX010000068.1 GCA_944380825.1 uncultured Clostridia bacterium
GTTCAAAGGGATTACTGTAAGGGATATGCTGGAGCTTGCAGCTGGCAAGAAGCTGTCGGAAGACGGTTTATGCGCTTTACTGGGCAAAGTGGGTTTGTGTGCCTCTGAATATATCGACCGGGAGCTAAGCGCTGGTCTTTCGGGCGGCGAAATCAAACGTATTGAGATCGCTACCGTGCTCGCTCGCGGTGCGAAGCTTTCTATTTTTGACGAGCCGGAAGCTGGCATCGATCTGTGGAGCTTTGCCCGCTTGGCCGAAACATTTCAGGAGATACGTCAGAAGCAAGAGGGCACTTTGCTTCTAATTTCTCATCAGGAACGGCTTCTCTCTATTGCAGATGACATTTTGGTCATTGCAAACGGAACGGTACGCGATTTTGGGCCGCGGGAGCGCGTATTACCTGCCCTTTTATCAGACGAAAAATCGGTGCGCTGCCCGCTTGGAAAGGAGATGGCTGCCGTATGAACGCAATTACTAATGAGCTTTTACGCACAATTTCCGATTTTCGAGGAAAATTTGAAGGAGCGTTTAATATTCGCGAAAACGGTGAGTGCGCAGGACGCCAGTCTTCCAAAAACATTAAAATTGAATCGAAAAAGGACGCGCCTGGTTTGGTGATCCATATCAACCCTTATACTAAGGGAGAACGAGTATATATTCCCGCTTGCGTTACCCACAGCGGCATCGACGATTTGGTGTACAATGATTTCTATGTAGGAGAAGGGGCTGATGTGGTAATCGTCGCGGGCTGCGGCGTCCACGCAGACGGCGAGGAAGAAGCCCGCCATAACGGCATCCATCGCTTTTTCTTAGAAAAAGATGCACACATTATCTACGAAGAAAAACATATCGCCACCGGCAGCGGTTCCGGCCTCAAACGCATCGATCCCGTTACGGATATTGTGCTCGCCGAGGGAGCTTGCATGGAGATGGATACCGTCCAGCTGCGTGGGGTGGACAGCACCGTGCGTAAAACAACAGCGAAGCTCGGTCCACGCGCAAAACTTTTAGTTCGCGAACGTATTATGACGGACGGCAACGAGCGCGCTGAAACCGATTTTGTGGTCGATATGGACGGAGAGGACTCCAAAGCCGATCTGATCTCGCGCTCTGTAGCACGGGGCCATTCCTACCAGGAATTCCGCTCCTGCATCCACGGCCGTCAGCGCTGCACCGGTCATTCTGAGTGCGACGCTATTCTTATGGACAATGGTATCGTTATGGCGATGCCGTCTTTGGAAGCAAGCAACATCGACGCTTCGCTTATCCATGAGGCTGCTATCGGTAAAATCGCCGGTGAACAAATTATGAAGCTGCGCACTCTCGGCCTTACGGAAGAGGAAGCGGAAGAGCGCATTATGCAGGGATTCTTAAAATAATTTTATTTGATTAAAATTATAAAAAGGAAGGCTATGATGTAAATCATGGCCTTCCTTTTACTTATCGCAGCCGAACCGCCTGTTCTGTACTGCCGGAAAGAGATTTCGCGTCTAAAATAACGGGTTTTTCGGGGATACTGGAGACCGCTACATATTCCCGCGTTTTTCCCTCAATCTGCACGGCGATGGGAACGGCATAATACTCCTGCCCAAATACGCGGCTGCGCGTATCAAGCTGGTAGAGGAACCCTGACCCCTCGCTGTCAAACACCACAGCGTCAAGAGGCAGAATCCGCTGGTATTCGTTCTCTGAAACGTAATCCGCTAGAAGCGTAACGCGCTCCCCATTCATCATAGCCAACGCACCGCCCAGAAGTTCCGGCGTCAGTTCAGTTTCAAACCGAACCATGTTTTCTGTCTCTTTATAATATTTACGACTGATGGTCAGATCAAAATACGATCGTTTTGCAATAGGGACATCCGCTTGATCCGACCAAACTGTCAGCGGAGCCGAAACGGTATCTCCTGGGGCAAAATAGGCGGCTTGATCGTCTGGCAGACTCCAGCACAGCACGGCTGTTTCGCCATAGGAACGCATTTGCACTACTGCTTGCCCTTGAGCGGCCGCAGAACCATTCGAAATACAGCTTATCACTGTTCCATCCGAAGGCGCCGTTACCGTACCGTCGTTTTGCAGGATCATCTCTAAATCCGTCAGTTTTTTTTGCGACTGCTCAAGCTGGTGGGCGGCAATTTCCGCACGCAGTCTGCCTTCCTCCGTTTCATCTGAAGAGGCGACTTGTCGCTCATATTCCAGAATCTCCAGCCGCAGCTGCCGCTCATAGATATAAAAATCATCGGGTGAAACACGGAAAACCGGCTCCCCAGCCTCCACCGTTTCTCCCTGCGAGACGAGAATCTCTACACCAGAAAGAGCACAGGGCGCTTTTAGATCGCTTTCTACATAATCCAATTCCACACGAGCTTCCGTTTCCAAATGCTCCCGCAGATTCCCCGGCACGGCTTCCTGCACCGATACCAGCGGAAGACTTTCGTAATACTTATTTTGGGAAATACCCGTACAAACCGCCGCCACTAGGAAAAAAGCCAGCAAAGCAGCCGCTAATTTTTTCATACCGATCACCTCACGGTTTTAATTTTGCAGGCGTCATATGGGAAATCCCAGCGATAAGATGTTCTTTTACCATTCCGAACAGCAGCAGAAGCGGAATCATAAAGAATACTGCGGAAGCAAACGCGATTCCGATCTCCTTTTCTCCCACATATTGAAACGCCACGGATAGCGGATAAAGCGTTTCGCTGTGCAACAAAACCAATGGCTGCTCGATCATATTCCAACACTCAATGAGTGACAGCATAGCAAGCGACGCCAGTCCCGGCCGGATTTGCGGCAGTACAATCCGCCAAAACAATCCCCATTCTCCTACGCCGTCGAGCCGGCCAGCCTCCAGCGTGTGATCCGGTACACCTTCCAGAAACTGTACCATTAAAAATGCACCAAAGGGAGCAAAAACACACGGCAGTATGATGGTTAGACGATTACCCAGCAGTCCCATTCCTGAAAAGAAAATGTACGAACTCACCAGCGTGATCTGCGGCGGCAGAAGCATCACCAGTACATACAGAAAGTAAAGCAGCCCTCTTCCACGAAACCGGAACTTTGCGATACCATAGCCGCTCATGGCGGAAACCAGCACCGTTCCTACCGTGGAAGGCAAGGCCAGAGCTATACTGTTCCAAAAATAATATAGCATTTCGGGATTTTGGAACAGGATATATCCATACTGATCGACGCTCACCGGTGAAGGAATTAGACTAAGATGCTCTATGGAATGGATCCCTTCCGAGCCTCCGATTCCCGAGAAAGCCGCCTGGGCCTGTTCTACCGGCAAAAAAGAGCACAAAAGCAGGAACAAAAACGGAATAAGCGTAAGAAAAGCTACGGCACAAAGAATTAAATAAAATACTCTGCACTGTATCCGTTTCTTCACATCCACTCCCCCCTTTTAGCGTTCTGCCGCAGCATAACGGCCACCGGTATGCTCATCAAAAGCAAGAATAGGATCGAAGCGCAGCTCATCCGCTGAAAATTCATGTTGGCAAGGTTATTTTGAATGAAGTTTTGCAGAAGATAAACACCGGAGACCGGATATTCTCCCATGAGAAGGAACGATTCTCGATAGATTTTAAAAATATTCATGAATCCAAAAACAGCTGTGAAAAATACCGAGGGAGCCATAATGGGAAGCGTCACGGAGAAAAAGCGGCGGAAAGCTCCTGCGCCGTCACATAGGGCGGCGCTGAGGATCTCCGGGTCGACAGCCGTAAGGGCCGCATAATCGATGATCATGACATATCCAAAATTTTTCCAAACAAACAGCACCGTCAAAATCAAAAAGGCCCATGGCTGCGTGTGCAACCAATCAACATTGCCCAAAAACGGCGCTGCCGTATTGAGCAGTCCCGAACGCTCCAAAAAAATTCGAAAAAACAGAGCGGAAAACGACGAGGGAATTACAATGGGAAGCAGCAATACGGAGATAAGTGCTCCCGTATGTAAATAGGAATTTCTGCCAATCGAAAAAAACAACAAAGCTAGAAGCATCGAAACAAGCAGCAGAAGCGGAAGTCCCGCTGCAGAGAACAACAGTGTATTCTTCAGCGCCAACACAAACGAATCTGATTGCAGCGTATCAAGATAATTTTGCAGAAAGATTAAACGACCATCCACACTTGTAACAGAGTACCAAAGGGTGATAAAAAGAGGGACAACGGTCAGCAGGAAAAATCCGATCATACCCGGAAGGGCAAAAAGAATCCCTGTTCTCGCGCGCCGTTTTTCCAGCGTAATCTTCTGTTTTTTATTCATGGATATCCAACTCCATTTTTTGTTTGAACTCTGTCAGACAGTCCTCATAGGAGGATGTATCGGAAAAGTACGGAGCAAACGATTCCTCCGCCATTTCCAAAATTCTTCCGTTAGGCAGCGAGAAGAACTGAAGGCTCTCCGCGATAGTATTGAGTTTCTGCGCGTTTTCCCCCGACACAGGGCGCACACTCATCTGATTACCACCCACATTGGATCCGCCCTCTTTACCGGAAAACGCATTGATGGAGGTGATAAAATTAAATTTTACCACCGGCATTCCATAAATAACTTGCCCCGCGGAGGAACCGCTGCTTTCAGAAAGAGCTTTTACCAGATCATACGCCTTTTGGTTTTCTGCTGCACCAGATGTTACGGCACCGAATAGGTCGATGCGGGCCAATGGCACGCCGTTTTCATCCGTCAGTGCCGCAAGCTCTAACGTACCGCCGCCCGAACTATACAGCGACTGGTATCCCCATACATCATAGGGAAGATCTGTACCATCCCACAGCATATAATCCACACGGCTCGTCATAGCGGAAACATCCTTTGCATAGGTAGAAGCCATTTCATCCGATTTTTTCTGTTCCGTAAGCAAAAGCTTGCTGGTTTCTGCAGCTGTTTGAAGCGTTTGCTCGTCTATTTGCACTTCTTTTCCGTCCTCGCTGACGAAATTTACCCCATACAGCCGCAACATCTGCGTGAATACCGGATCCTTTGAGCGGAACAAAAGAGAGGATTTCGATGTCTCGTTCCTCCTTTGGTCAATACTCTCCTCCACGGCAGAAACGAATGAATCCAGATCCCACAGTCCTTCTCCGGGGGTAGACCCCGTTTGACAAAATACCGTGGGAATCTTTATGGTTGCGGGTAAAAAATACTGCTTTCCGTCAATCTGACCCGCTTGTAAAACCCCCGGAAAATATTGATCCGCAGAAAAATCTTCGTCCTGTGCAAGCAAATCACTCAAATCAGCAAAAGCACCGCCTCGCGCAGAACGGTAAACATCCAGCGTCGTCTCACTGCTTAAAAACACGGCGTCGGGACCGGAGCCTGCGCTCAGTTCCGTGGAAAGCTGATCGTCCATCTGCTTGGGGGTATCAAAAACTGTTTCTGTCAATTCTACTTCTGGATGGTCTTTCTCAAACGCTGCGACAGCAAGCTCTATACGGGGATCTCCTTTGGTATAGTAGAGCGTCACTGTACCATCCCCCGCCTCTGCCGAGGAACCACCACTCCCATTTTTACAGGAACACAACGAAGCAGCTGCGGTACATGCCAGAAGCAATACGGCTATTCTTCTCACATTTTCCTTTTTCATAAATCTGTCTCTCCCCTCTGCTTTCTTTTTCCAAAATATATGTTTTAAAAATTTCCCGTTTTATTGTTCGGAAAAATAGAATTGACTATTTTATTCCATATTTTTGGAATGTATATAATTGTATTACTTTTTGTACACTTTGTTTAATTCTTAATTGACACTAAATTCAAACCAATAACTGTTTTTTTTTTACCTTTTAGCTTTTAAAAATGACGTTATAAAAACTATCATTTTTTATACAGTCTTTTTAATTTAAAAAAAAAAAAAAAAAGACTGCTTTTTTTTATTTTTTTATTTATAATATTTTTAATATATAATACATCTATTTGTTTAATTTGT
>CALWIX010000069.1 GCA_944380825.1 uncultured Clostridia bacterium
ACTGATATGTTGAAGCTTTCCCTTACAAAACTCGACGATCTGTTCGCTGCCGTAGCTGGCAAGTGCCCTATCTATCTGCCGGTGGACGATGCTTCCAGCGGACAGGCGAAATACCAGCGCTGGAGCGAGGGCGCTAAGCTCAGCCGCGCGCTCAACACCACCCGCAGCGCGAAGGATTTCTTCTTTCCGCAGACGGAAAATATGGTAGATTTTAAAATCAAGGGCAAGGAGATCGAGATTATCGACCCGCGCACCGAGCAGGAAGATTTCGTCATCTTTGGCGTACGTGCCTGCGACGCGCGCAGCTTCACCATTCTCGACAAGGTGTTTCTGGCCGATCCGGTGGATACCTACTACCAGTCGCGCCGCGAGCACGGCATCGTGGTGACGATGGCCTGCACTCGCCCCGAAGAAACGTGTTTCTGCACCAGCTTCGGCATCGATCCGGCCCGTCCGGAAGGCGATGTGAGCTGCTGGATGGACGACGAGGCACTTTATCTCTCCGTTTTGACGGAGAAGGGCAAGGCCTTTGTCGAATGGGCGGGAGATCTGCTCGAGCCGTGCGGCGACGAGGCTGTGCGCGCCCAGCAGGAGGCTACCGACGCCATCATGAAAAAGCTGCCTCTTGCGAAATTTTCTACCAAGAGCTACGGCGGCGATGTGCTTTTGAAAGTGTTCGACTCGCCCAAATGGGCCGATCTTTCCGAAAGCTGCCTTGGCTGCGGCACCTGCACGTTTGTGTGCCCCACCTGTCAGTGCTACGATATTCGCGATTTCAACACCGGCGACGGCATCATCCGTTTCCGCTGCTGGGATTCGTGCATGTACTCCGATTTTACCAAGATGGCCAGCGGCAACCCCCGTTTGACACAGCTCGAACGCTTCCGCCAGCGGTTTATGCACAAGCTGGTGTACTTCCCCGCCAACAACAACGGCGAGTACGGATGTGTCGGCTGCGGACGCTGCCTGTCTAAGTGCCCCATCTCCATGAATATTGTGAAGGTTGCGAAAACACTGGAGGGAGATACAAAATGAACGCTGAAACTTTGATTCCAAAAATTGGCGTTGTGACCGATATACGCGTCGATACCCCCGATATTAAAACGTTCCGGGTGGTCGGCTTAGACGGCAAAAAGGTGTTTGAACACAAACCCGGCCAGTGCGCGATGCTCTCGATTCCCGGCGTGGGCGAGGCGATGTTCTCCATCACCTCCTCCCCTACTTTGGAGGAATACATGGAGTTTTCCATCAAAAAGTGCGGCTGCCTGACCTCTTGGCTGCACGCGATGGATGTGGGCCAGCAGATCACCATTCGCGGGCCGTACGGAAACGGGTTCCCGGTGGATACCGACTTTAAGGGCAAAAACCTGCTGTTTGTGGCGGGCGGCGTCGGCTTGGCTCCGCTGCACTCGGTCATTAACTATTGCCGCGCCAAGCGCGAAAATTACGGCGACATCCAAATCGTATACGGCTCCCGTTCCAAAGACGATTTGCTCGATTATCAGGAAATCCTCAACGAATGGATGGCCGACCCCCACATCAATGTCAACTTGACCATCGACCGCCCGCAGGACGGCTGGGACGGCCATGTAGGGTTTGTGCCCAACTTCGTCAAAGAATTGAATCCCGATACCAGCATGACGGTGGTTCTGTGCGGCCCTCCGGTGATGATCAAATTCACTTTGCAGGGCCTCAAGGAGCTCGGTTTTCAGGAGACACAGGTGTACACCACCATGGAGCTGCGCATGAAGTGCGGCATCGGCAAGTGCGGACGCTGCAATATCGGCAGCAAATATGTCTGCAAAGACGGTCCGGTGTTCCGTTTTGACCAGCTCGACGAGCTTCCCAATGAGTATTAAAAAGGAGAGTAGCGCAATGGAAACAATGGTTCATATTTTTCTAATGGGAAAACAATATGAAGTTCCCTCCAATTTGACCATTATGAAAGCGATGGAATATGCGGGCTATCAGCTTATCCGCGGCTGTGGCTGCCGCAACGGCTTCTGCGGCGCCTGCGCCACCATCTACCGTGTCAAAGGGGATCGGGAACTGAAGGTCTGCCTTGCCTGCCAAACCAAGGTGGAAGACAATATGTATGTCGCTACCCTTCCGTTCTTCCCGCTTGTCAAGCAGGTATACGACATCGAAAAGGTATCGGCTACACAGCAGATCATGATGCAGCTGTATCCGGAAATTTACGCGTGCATCGGCTGCAACGCCTGCACCAACAGCTGCACGCAGGGGCTCAACGTGATGCAATATATCGCTTACGCCCAGCGCGGCGATTTTGAAAAATGCGCTGAAGAGTCTTTCGACTGCGTCATGTGCGGCGTATGCTCTTCCCGCTGCCCGGCCGGAATCTCTCACCCGCAGGTGGCCATGCTGGCCCGCCGGCTCAACGGCAAATATCTCGCTCCCAAATCGCAGCATTTGGAGGACAGAGTCCGCGAGATTAAAAACGGCGATTTCAAGGAGCTTTTGGAAAACTTGATGCAGAAGCCCTTGAGCGAAATGCAGGAACTTTACAACCACAGAGAGATCGAACAATAAGGAGGGCCGGTTCATGTATACAAAAGAAATGCTGGAATCCATGAAAAAGGTGGAGGCCAACCGCGCGGCCAACGCTGTGATGGAGCCCAAAAGAATGACCGCGGAAGAAAATGACACCCTCCTGAAAACGTATCACCCCGATTATCGGGAGGAAGAGTTCGACGTGTTGGCGATCGGCCCGAACAAGGGCGAAAAGGTGCCGAAGGAGCTTGCAGCTTTGCTGCAGGCGAACAGCCGCATTCATCCCGAAGAGATCGATTTGAGCCGCGTTGATTATGACGTGGATGTCCTGATTATCGGCGGCGGCGGCGCGGGCGCTTCCGCTGCGATTGAGGCCGACAACGCCGGCGCGAAAACGATGATCGTCACAAAGCTGCGCATCGGCGACGCCAACACCATGATGGCTGAGGGCGGCATTCAGGCAGCCGACAAGCCCAACGACAGCCCCGCTATCCATTATCTCGACGCTTTCGGCGGCGGCCACTTCGCGGCAAAGCCCGAGCTGCTGTATAAGCTCGTTACCGAGGCGCCGGAAGCCATCGCGTGGCTCAACGACCTCGGCGTGGAGTTCGACAAAGCTCCCGATGGCACGATGATCACCACCCACGGCGGCGGCACCTCCCGCAAAAGAATGCACGCGGCCAAGGACTACTCCGGCGCCGAAATCATGCGCACCCTGCGCGACGAAGTGCTCAACCGTGAGATTCCGGTGGTGGATTTCACCGCCGCTATCGAGCTTATCCTCGACGAAAACGGCAAGGCGGCCGGCGCTGTACTGTTGAATATGGAGACGCAGGAGATCCTTATCGCCCGCGCGAAAACGGTCATCATCGCTACCGGCGGCGCCGGACGGCTGCATTATCAGGGCTTCCCCACTTCGAACCACTACGGCGCTACAGCCGACGGCCTGATCCTCGCTTACCGCGCCGGTGCGAAGCTGCTGTATCCCGATACGCTGCAGTACCATCCCACAGGAGCCGCGTATCCGGAGCAGATCTTCGGCGCGCTCGTTACCGAGAAGGTACGTTCCCTCGGCGCGAAGCTTATTAACGCTAACGGCGAGGTCTTTATGCATCCGCTGGAAACCCGCGACGTGGCAGCGGCTTCCATCATCCGCGAATGCTCCGCAAACGGCAAGGGTGTTCCTACACCAGAGGGTGTGGGCGTTTGGCTCGACACCCCCATGATCGAACTCAAAGGCGGAGAAGGCACCATCGAAAAGCGCATCCCCGCTATGATGAGAATGTTCGGCAAGTATGACATCGACATCCGCAAGGAACCGATCCTCGTTTATCCCACTCTGCATTACCAGAACGGCGGCATCGACATCACAAGCGACGGCCAGAGCACGGTGGAAAACCTCTTTGTGGCGGGCGAGGCCGTTGGAGGAATTCACGGACGCAACCGTTTGATGGGCAACTCTTTGCTCGACGTTATCGTCTTCGGCCGCAATGCGGGCCGCAGTGCTTCTGCTAAAGCCAAAGAAACCACGACCGGCGCGCTCACCCTCGCCCATGTCGATGCTTACGCCAAAGAAATGGCGGACGCCGGCATCGTCAGTGATATAGTCTCCCCGAAACTCCTGCCGGATTACAGGAGAAAAAAATAATCAAATTTGGAGGAAGCCATTATGCCTTCTGTTGCAGAAATTTTTGAGACGATTATGATCATCAGCTTTGGTATTTCGTGGCCGCTGTCTATCGTGCGTTCGGTGCGCTCTCGGTCTACCAAAGGAAAAAGCCTTCTGTTTATGTGCTTTATCGCTTTCGGTTACGTGTGCGGCATCATTGCTAAATGCATGACCCAAACGTATAATCTTGCTTTTTGGTTTTATTTCCCGAATGTTATCCTTGTCTGCACCGATATTGGCCTGTACTTCCGCAACCGTGCGATTGAGCGCCGTGAAAGCAATAACTAAGAGTGCAAGAAATCGACTCATTTTCCATTTATCTTTTTAGGAGGGTTTATTCCTTATGATCGTCACCGTATGCTTAGGCAGTTCTTGCCATGTAAGAGGTTCGCATCACGTTCTGGAAACGCTGCGCCGCTTAATCAAAGACAATCATTTGGAGGATAAAATCCAGATGGAAGGCGCTTTTTGCATGGGAAACTGTGAAAAGGGCGTGTGTGTAAAAATTGATGGCACCCTCTTCACCTTTACTCCCGAAACTACTCAGGAGCTTTTCCAAAAGGAGATCCTTTCAAAGCTAAGCTGAGCGCTTACATCCTTTGTTTTTTCGCTAAAAGGAAACCGTCCCTTTCCCTTTGGGAAAAGGGGCGGTTTTTGTTGTGCTCCTTCGCGCGAACGAAAAAAACTAAGCTTCCTGCACAGCGGCTTTGTATAGCGCAGGCCTTTTTGCCATACCCTCTCCCAGAGACCGTCACATCCTCTCCTGCTGTTTTCCGACGTTTGCAGGCGCGTTCGAAAGATGATAGAATGAAATTAGGCAGGAAAGGAGGCCTTTTATGAGACTTTATCATGTGAAACCCTACAAGCTGCTCTCCCTATTGGAACACTGCACGGGAGATATTTTCCTCATTACCGACGGCGTGTGCTTTTCCTTGAAAAGCCGGCTCTCCCAGCTTTATGCCGTCCAAAAAATGATGGAACGCTCACAGGACGGATCGATCAGCGCACAAATCCGCTGCGATTCCCCCCGTGATCGGGCATTGTTCCTGCGGAATCTGTCGAAAGAAGAATGCGGGGAGTCTTCTCCGTTTTCGCCGCCGCAGGCATCTTAAAAAGCCACAGCAGGTTTTCTGCTGTGGCTTTTTTGATTTGTCGAAAACAATGGGATTGTGTTTGGATTTTTCTGCTAAAGCTGGCGGCAGAAAAACGAATGCTGCCGACGAGCACAAACGCGCATCGTTGTACAATCTTACTTTTTAGAGCGCTCTAACAGTTTCTTAAGGTATTGGCCGGTGTACGATCCCTCCACTTGAGCTACCTGTTCCGGTGTGCCCTGCGCTACAATGCGCCCGCCGTCGCTGCCGCCTTCGGGACCAAGATCGATAATATAGTCGGCCGTTTTGATTAAATCAAGATTATGCTCGATGACGACCACCGTATTGCCTGCATCTACAAGTTTTTGCAGCACCTCGATAAGGCGGTGCACATCGGCAATGTGCAGGCCGGTAGTAGGCTCGTCCAGAATATAAATCGTACGGCCTGTGGAACGACGCGAGAGCTCTGCGGCAAGCTTCACTCGCTGTGCTTCGCCGCCCGAAAGCGTTGTGGCAGGCTGGCCGATTTTGATATAATTGAGCCCTACATCCTGAAGCGTTTGCAGCTTGCGCGCAATTTTGGGAACATTAGAAAAGAACGCCAGTCCCTCTTCTACCGTCATCTCTAAAACATCGTAAATACTTTTGTCTTTGTATTTAATTTCCAGCGTTTCGCGGTTGTAGCGACGGCCTTTGCACACGTCGCAGGGAACGTAAACGTCCGGCAAAAAATGCATCTCAATTTTGATAATGCCGTCGCCCTGACAGGCTTCACAGCGCCCTCCCTTTACGTTGAAAGAGAACCGCCCCGCGCCAAAACCACGCATCTTTGCGTCTTGGGTGGATGCGTAAAGCTCGCGGATGTCGGAAAATACGCCGGTATAAGTGGCAGGATTGGAGCGCGGCGTGCGGCCAATAGGGGCTTGGTTGATCTCAATGACTTTGTCGAGCGCTTCTATGCCGCGGATCTCCTTGCACGCGCCGCAGCGGGTGCGCGCGCCGTTGAGCTCGGACGCCAGACGCTTGTAGAGAATTTCATTAATCAGCGACGATTTTCCCGAACCCGAAACCCCTGTCACGCATACAAATTCCCCGAGGGGAATATTGACGGTAATATTTTTTAAGTTATTCTGCTTGGCGCCGACAATGGTGAGTTTCTTACCGTTTCCCGGGCGGCGGTATGCCGGAACGGGCACTTGGCGCCGGCCGCTGAGGTACTGGCCTGTGATAGATTTCTCACAGGCTAAAATTCCTTCGACAGGGCCGTTATAGATCACTTCTCCGCCATGAATCCCGGCGCCCGGACCAATATCTACAATATGGTCGGCGGCGAGCATCGTCTCTTCGTCATGCTCTACCACCAAAACCGTATTTCCTAAATCCCGCAGGTGCTTGAGCGTTGCAAGAAGCTTATCATTGTCTCGCTGGTGTAGCCCGATGCTGGGTTCGTCAAGAATATACAGAACGCCCATTAAAGACGAGCCTATCTGAGTGGCCAGACGGATGCGCTGGCTTTCTCCGCCCGAAAGCGTGCCGGAAGAGCGCGAAAGCGTTAGGTATTCCAGCCCCACGCTTTGCAAAAATCCCAGCCGTGAACGGATTTCTTTGAGAATCGACTGGGCAATCTTCTGGTCGCGCGGCGAAAGCGAAAGATTCCCGATAAACTCCAGCGCTTGAGTGACGGACAGATCGCAAAATTCACTGATATTAATCCCGCCCACGGTCACCGCCAAGCTTACGGGAGACAGGCGGCGCCCTTTACACGCATCGCAGGGGATCTCACTCATATATGTTTCAATCTCTTCTTTAATCCAGCTGCTCTGCGTATCGCGGAAACGACGTTCCAGATTATTGATGATCCCCTCAAACTCCGCTTTGTAGTGGCTTTCTCCGTAGGCGGTGCTGCGATCTAGATCAATTTTCTCCCCCTTTGTACCGTACAGGAGAATGTTGATGATCTCATCCGGCAGCTCACCGATAGGCGTATCCAATGAAAAATGGTAGTGCTTGGCCAGCCCACTCAGATACATAGCAGCGATAGAATTGCCCTCCATCGCCCATCCGCTGCCCTTGAGTCCGCCTTGATTGATGGAAAGATTGCGGTTGGGGATAATTTTGTCCGGATCGATCTTCATAAACACACCCAGACCGGTACATTTGGGACAGGCGCCATAGGGATTATTAAATGAAAACATCCGGGGCGTAAGTTCTTCCACACTGATACCGTGTTCCGGACAGGCATAATTTTGTGAGAACATGATATCTTCACCATCAACAACGTTTACTACCACAAGTCCTCCCGAAAGCGACGAAGCCGTTTCGATGGAATCGGCAAGACGGGAGCGGATATCCGGCTGGATGACGAGGCGGTCTACTACAATTTCGATGGTATGCTTTTTATTTTTCTCCAGAGTGATCGTCTCTGAAAGATCGTAGATAATACCGTCTGCGCGTACACGGACGAATCCTCCGCGCCGGGCAGCCTCTAACTCTTTGATGTGTTCTCCTTTGCGGGCTCGCACCACAGGCGCCAAAAGCTGGATCCGTGTTCGCGGCGGCAGCGTCAGCACTTGGTCTACAATTTGATCCACCGTTTGCTGGCGAATCTCTTTGCCGCATACGGGACAGTGCGGCACACCGATGCGCGCATATAGCAGACGCAGGTAATCGTAAACTTCTGTCACGGTCCCAACGGTGGAACGCGGGTTCTTAGACGTTGTTTTTTGATCGATAGAAATGGCCGGAGAAAGGCCTTCGATATAGTCCACATCCGGCTTTTCCATTTGACCCAAAAATTGCCGCGCATAGGAGGAAAGCGACTCTACATAGCGGCGCTGGCCTTCTGCGTAGATCGTATCGAACGCAAGGGAGGACTTTCCCGAACCGGAAAGACCTGTCAGCACGACAAGTTTATCGCGCGGGATCGTAATATCGATATTTTTCAGGTTATGCTCCCGTGCACCTTTTACAAAGATATTTTTCGAACTCATAGTTCCTTCCCTTCTGACAGCTCTTTGATCTTATCGCGCAGATAAGCGGCGTGCTCGAATTCCAGCATGCGGGCGGCGGCCTTCATCTCTTTTGTCAACGACTCGATCGCCTGTTTGCGTTCGAGGGCTGTCATGCGCTTTTTCTTTTGATTTTTCCCTTTCTTTTTGGAATCTTCCTTGCCGGTGGAAATTTCCAGAACATCCGAAACCTTTTTCACAATGGTTTTGGGGACGATTCCGTGCTCTTTGTTATATCTTTGCTGGATTTCGCGGCGGCGCTGCGTCTCGCGGATCGCGCTCTCCATCGAAGGGGTGACCTCGTCGGCATACATGATAACCTGTCCTTCGGCGTTGCGCGCAGCACGGCCGATGGTTTGGATGAGCGAACGCTCGGAACGCAGAAATCCCTCTTTATCGGCGTCGAGAATCGCCACTAGGGAAACCTCAGGGATATCAAGCCCTTCGCGCAGCAGATTGATCCCTACCAGCACGTCGAATTCTCCCAGACGAAGATCCCGAATAATCTCCATGCGCTCTACCGTATCGATGTCGTGGTGCATATAGCGCACGCGGATGCCCACGCCTTCGAGAAAGTTCGTTAAATCCTCCGCCATTTTTTTCGTAAGCGTCGTCACAAGCACGCGGTTGCCCTTTTCAACGCGCAGGTTGATTTCGGAAATCAGATCGTCGATCTGGCCTTCCGTCGGCTTGACGATGATTTCGGGATCCACAAGCCCCGTGGGCCGGATCACCTGCTCGACGATCTGCGCCGACTTCTCCCGCTCAAAATCGCCGGGCGTGGCGCTGACGAAGATCGCCTGATGGATATGGCTGTAAAACTCATCAAAGTTGAGCGGCCGGTTGTCAAACGACGACGGCAGACGAAAACCATACTCCACAAGACTTTCTTTGCGCGCACGGTCGCCGGCATACATCGCACGCACCTGCGGCAGCGTGACGTGAGATTCGTCTACAAACAGCAAAAAGTCTTTCGGAAAATAATCGAGCAGCGTAAACGGCGAGCTTCCCGGCGCGCGGCCCGACAGAACCCGCGAATAGTTCTCAATTCCCTTGCAAAAACCGATCTCTTGCAGCATCTCCATATCGTAGGTAGTGCGCTCGCGGATCCGCTGCGCTTCGATGAGCTTGCCTTGGCTTTCAAAGAATTTCACGCGATCGTTCATCTCCTGCTCCAGCTCCTGTACGGCGCGCAGGATTTTCTCCCGCGGCACGATGTAGTGGGACGCGGGATAGATAGCGATATGCTTTAGATCGGTCTTGGCTTCTCCTGTGACGGT
>CALWIX010000070.1 GCA_944380825.1 uncultured Clostridia bacterium
AAAAATTATAATATTGCTGTGAAAAAACGCGGCGATGATATTACATTTTTGCGGCGTATCGTGCGGGGAGGTGCCGACGACAGCTTCGGCATCGAGGTAGCGAAGCTTGCCGGACTGCCGGATCGTGTGATTAGCCGCGCCAAACAGGTGCTCAAAGAGCTGGAAGGTTTCGACAGTTCCGAAGAAGAGTTTAAAAAGCAGGGAAAATCCCAGCCGCAGGAGCAGCCTGACCAAATGGTTTTTGCTCCAGCGGGCGAGCAGGAGGTTCTGCAAAGACTGCGTGAGCTGGACGTTAATACCCTTACGCCTATTGAATGTATGAACGAGCTCTTTGCGCTCAGACGCCTTCTGAAGTAGCGGAAGCTTTCTTCCCCCCTGCCGTCGCTGCGGCGCTGGGCTGCACAGCCGGATCCGCTTTCTTTCCGGCTATCAACGGAAAGAAAGGTAAGGAGGAATAAAATGGGAAAAATCAATCTTTTAGATAAACATGTTGCGGAATTGATCGCCGCGGGCGAAGTGGTAGAAAGGCCGTCGTCCGAGGTGAAGGAGCTGGTGGAAAATGCCATCGACGCGGGAGCCGATACGGTAACGGTAGAGATCCAAAACGGCGGGGTGTCGTACCTGCGCGTGACGGATAACGGCTGCGGCATGGCCCGTGAGGATGTCCCTATTGCATTTTTGCGTCATGCCACAAGCAAAGTGAAGGAGCAGGACGATCTTGACCGTATTGCAACATTGGGATTCCGTGGAGAAGCGCTTGCGTCTATTTGCGCCGTTTCCCGAGTGGAGCTAATTACGCGCAGGCAGCAGGACGAAACCGGTACGCACTACGTCATCGAAGGCGGAGAGGGCGGCGAATGTGAAGATATTGGCTGCCCGGAAGGTACGACCCTTATCTCGCGGGATCTGTTTTTCAATACGCCGGCCCGTATGAAGTTCCTGAAAAAAGATACGGTAGAGGCTAATTCCGTCGCAGGCGTGATGGATCGTATGGCGCTGTCTCATCCGGAAGTGTCGCTGCGCCTTATTCGGGACGGAAAAGAAACGCTGCACACCCCTGGAAATGGAGATTTGAAATCAACGATCTACTCTGTTTATGGCCGGGATTTTGCCGCAGGTTTGCTTACGGTGGAATATAATCTCGGCGGTGTGAGTGTGACAGGATTTATCAGCAAACCAGCCGCATCCCGTGCCAACAGGGCTATGCAGCATTTTTTTCTCAACGGACGTTATATCCGCAGCCGGACGGCGCAGATTGCGCTGGAAACTGCGTTTAAAGGTTCTATCATGGTGGGAAAATTTCCGGCTTGCGTACTGCACATCCATGTATCTGCTGAAGCAGTGGACGTGAATATCCATCCGGCAAAGCTGGAGGTGCGTTTTTTTAACGAGCGTCCTATTTTCGATGCGGTTTACCATGCCGTGCGTACAGCACTTAACAGCGAGGATACTCCTTCGGTAATGAAATTTGCTGCGCAGCCGGAGGCGATATCTGCCGAAAAACAGGGTGATCGAGACGAAGTTCCCATTCGTCCGGCGCAGGAGAAGAATGCGGCAGAGCTCACCAGTGCAAATACGGGGAAGGAAAAGGCGCAAGGAGAGATCCCAGGAGATACAAAGGAGGCCGTTTCTTCATACGAGAAGGTTCCGGCCGTGCGTCCCGTCACCATGGCAGAGCAGTGGCGGCCTGTGACCGAACCGCCCCATGTATACAAAGCGGACATCGATGTGGAATGTGATGAGGAGGATGATCCTCGCGCACAGCTTCTGCAAACGGCGCGCGGGGAGCCTGTAAAAGAAAGCAATTTACCGGTAAAGCAGGAAAAAATTTCGGTGCAGTCAGAGAAGCCCTCTCGTGTGCCGGATTTGCCACAGGAGGATAAGCTCCCCCCTGAAACGTCCGTGTTGCACAGTGTGACGCAAGAAAATCTCAAACGTCTTATAGGGGAAGCGTTTGGAACGTATATTATCGTCGAGCAAGGCGACGATCTGATTTTTATTGATAAGCACGCTGCCCATGAACGTATGCTCTATGAGAAACTGCGTACCGGCGCAGGAGAAGCGTCTTCCCAGATGCTGCTTTCTCCTATCCCAGTAACACTGGAAAAGAGCAGCTATGCGGCGGCGATTGAGGCGGTAGATTTGTTCGCCAAAGCAGGCTTTGAAATCAGCGATTTTGGTTCCGGTACGCTGTTGGTGCGCAGCGCTCCGTTATGGCTTGGTGCGGAAGATGTGGCTTCTGCGGTGGAAGAAATGGCCGGTTATTTAGAATCAAGCCGTATGGATCTCACAACAGATCGCCTCGATTGGCTGTATCATAATGTAGCGTGCCGAGCGGCGGTGAAAGCCGGAGATCACAGCTCGGCACAGGAACTGATGGATTTGGTACGTCGACTGGAGGCCGATCCCCTTGTTCGGTACTGTCCACATGGAAGACCGGTATCCATCATTATGAAAAGGAAGGATTTGGAGAAACAATTTGGAAGAATACAATCGTAAAAAGATTCCCGTTTTAGCGGTTGTGGGACCTACGGCATCCGGCAAAAGCCGTTTAGCTGTGGAACTTGCGAAGCGGTATGATGGAGAAGTCGTCTCAGCCGACTCCATGCAGATCTATAAAGGGATGGATATTGGAACGGCGAAGATCACGCCGGAGGAAATGTGCGGTGTGCCCCACCATCTTATTGATTTTCTGGATCCGTCCGAAAGCTTCAGCGTTGCGGAGTATGTCCGGCTTGCGGGGGAGAAGATAGAAAACATTTACGCAAGGGGGAAGCTTCCTATTGTCGCGGGAGGCACTGGATTATATGTGCGTACGCTGCTGCAGGGAACAAAACTTACACCGGGAGGGGGGCAGGATCCCGTTTTGCGCGAAGCACTGCGCCAAAAGGCGCAGGCAGAGGGAGGCGGCGCTCTTGTGGAAGAACTCAGGCAGTTTGATCCGCAGTCTGCCGAAAGAATCCATCCCAATAATATTCCCCGCCTAATTCGTGCCATAGAGATTTACAGAACAACCGGCCGCACTATGACGCAGCAGCTTGCACTGTCCCGCAGCGAGCCGTCTCCTTATTGCCCGGTAATGATCGGTTTGACTTTCTCGGATAGAGAAAAGCTGTATGAGCGTATAAACTGTCGTGTAGACCTAATGCTGGATGCCGGATTGTTGGAAGAAGCGCGCCGCTTGTTTCAATCACCGCTTCAAAAGGCGACGGCGATACAGGCGATTGGTTATAAGGAACTTGTCCCTTATTTTGCGGGAGAAATTACGCTTGATGAAGCGAAAGAAAATATTAAAAGAGAAACGCGGAGATATGCCAAACGGCAGATGACGTGGTTCCGCCGCGATCCGGAGATTCATTGGCTTTCGGTCGATTGTCCGGGTGGATGGGCAGAGGTTTTGCAGCAAAGTACCGCTATTGTAGAAAACTGTGCTGATTTGCATGGAAAGAAACAGTAAAGAGTCCTGAAGAAGGTGGATTGGGGGATTCCCCCAGACCGGAAAGGAGGGAAACGTTGAGCGCAATTCGAAAGATAAATAGCCCGATTCTCAAACGATTAATTAAAATTGTTTTGGGGTTGCTGCTTTTATTTTATGTAGGATATCAGATTTACAGCGCCAATTACAGCCAAATCCGCACGGAAACGGCTGTATATGCTACCATGACCGATATGGTACAGACTACTGGTTCGGTGATTCGAAAAGAGACGCTTATTACCCAGCCGGTATCCGGTGTAGTGGCTTATACACTGGAAGCGGGCGGTAAAGTTGCGGCGGGAGGTAAGGTCGCCGATATTTATCAAAGCGAGCAGGATGCCGTAACGCAGCAGCAGATCGAACGCATCGATAGTGAAATTGAGAAGCTGACACAGCTGAGCCGTCCGGGAGATACGTATGCGGCAAACCCCGACCTGCTCAACATCCAGATTTCGCAGACTATGTCGTCGCTGCTAAATGCGGTACATAGCGGAGATTATACTGCTGCGGCACAGTACCAGTCAAATGTGTTATATTTGATCAACGAAAAGCAGATTGTTATAGGAGAGACTACCGATTTTTCCTCAAAAATGGCTAGCCTGCAGTCCCAGAGAGATTCTCTGGCTGCGTTGAGCCCTGTAAAAACCGGTCAGGTAACGAGCCCTGTTTCAGGATATTTTATTCCCCAAGCAGATGGTCTGGAAAAACGTTTTTCCTATGATCAAGCTGAGAGCTTAACTGTGGAGCAAATCCGAGGCAGACGCGTTACTCCCGAGGAAATTCCGGCTGGAACCATCGGAAAAGTATGTGAGGATTTCAACTGGTATATTGCATGTATTGTCAGTGCAGAAGATGCCATTAAACTCAACGATCTCAAAAATGAAGGACGCTCGGTTACAATTTCGATGCCATTTGTTTCCGAAAAGACGATTCCAGCAGATATAGCAGCAATAAATCAAGGGGAAAAAGAAGACGAAGCGGCAGTGATTTTTAAATGTTCCTATATGGATGAATCGCTTGCCACTATCCGAGATGAAACGGTACAGATCCAAATTCGGGAATATACAGGAATCCGTGTCAGCCAGAAGGCCGTTCATTTTGAAGATGTCGAGCAAACGGTGACGGATGAGCAGGGAAATACCTCTACGGTTGTCCACGAAAATGTGCGCGGTGTATTTGTCCGGCGTGGAGGAGAGATAGAGTTTGTGCAGATTCTCCCTCTGTACAACGGAACAAGCTATGTCATCTGTGAGGAGATCAACGAGAATTCGGAAAGTGCAGATGAAATTGTAACACAGGAGAGTGTTCGTCTTTCCGATGAGGTTGTAGTAGAAGGGACAGATCTTTATGATGGAAAAGTTATACAGTGAGCAAGAATATGCGCAGCGGTTCGTTTCTGTGGAAGAAAATCTGAAACGTATTCGCGAGGATATTGCAGAAGCTGCAAGAAAATCAGGCCGTGATCCGCAGGAGATTACACTTTTGGCGGCAACCAAAACGGTTCCGGCTGAGGTAATCAACCACGCAATTACTCTGGGTGTGCGGCAAATTGGCGAAAATCGTGTGCAGGAGTTGTGCGAAAAGTTCGACAAGCTTGATTTATCGCAGTGCGGTTGTCAGTTTATCGGCCATCTGCAGACGAATAAAGTGAAGAATCTGATGGGCAAGGTGTCGATGATCCAATCTGTAGACAGCGTAAAGCTTGCTGGGGAAATTTCTCGCCAGTGCGGTGTGCACAACACACAGATGGATGTGCTTGTGGAGGTAAATATTGGCCGAGAAGAGAACAAATCCGGCGTGGATCCCGACGCTTTGATGGATTTTTTGGCAGAGATTTCCTCCCTGCCATCGATTTATGTCCGCGGCTTAATGGCGATCCCGCCTGCAGACGCTTCTGAAAAAGAAACAATGCAATTTTTTTCTAAAATGCAACAATATTTTGTTGACATTAAGACGCAAAAAATAGATAATGTAAGTATGGACTATCTTTCAATGGGGATGTCTGCCGATTATGCGCAGGCAATCCTTGCGGGAGCAAATATGGTCCGGGTGGGCTCCGCGTTATTTGGCGCACGAGTTTACAAGAACACTTAGGAGGACATGGAAAGATGGCAGGCTTTGTTCAGAAACTGAAAGATATGTGGAACCAGCCGGACGATGAGTATGATTACGATGTAGAAGGCGACGAGGAATACGCTGCCCAGTCTGAGCCGGAAGAAAGTGTGGAGACAAAAAGCAGAGAGCGTGACCGCGAGCGCGAGCATGAAGCAGAACGCGAGCTTTTTTCACGAAAAAGCAATGCTACATACAGCCGATCGGTAAGCAATAATAAAGTGGTAAATATTCATGCAACGGCACAGCTTCAGGTAGTAATTGCAAAGCCGGAGCACTTTAACGAAGAGACACGTGCCGTGGCGGAAGAACTTTTGAAAATGCACACGGTAGTGCTTAATTTAGAAACGACCGACAAAACCGCTGCACGCCGTATCATCGATTTTCTTACCGGTGTAGCATTTGCAAATGGCGGTAAGATCCAAAAAATTGCAACGGATACGTATATCATTACGCCGTATAATGTTGATCTTACAGGCGAAGACCTGATGGATGAGCTCGAGAACAGCGGCGTATATCCATACTCGTGATGGCAGGAGGATCTCCGGCGGGGGATGCCTTGTTGGAGGCGAAGATTTTAGATGCGATCCGTCTGTGTAATAAAACAAATCAACCTCGTTTTGTAGGGTTTCTTGATGAAAGAGAGGCTGGAATTGCCCAGCAGATCGTCCGTCGAGAAGGATTTTTCCAGTCTTCCTTTTGGGGCGGCTATGAGGATGCAGAACGTGTAATGTTTGGGGCGTTTCCGGAGTATTACGATCAGCCTGCGCTGTCGGAATTTCCGTTATGTGCTGTTACTGTGTCGTACCGCGCGTGTGATACATTGACACATCGGGATTTTTTGGGATCCTTCATGGCCTGTGGCATCACACGGGCTTCGTTGGGGGATATTCTCGTAGGGGAAGGTAAAAGTGTCGTATTCGTTCGGGAAGAAATAGCCGGTTACCTGCTTAGCCAGATTTCTAAAATTGGCCGAGTAGGCATAAAAATATCGCAAGGCGTACAGGGAGAGCTGCCGCAAGGGCGCGGATTTCAGTCCATCGGCGCGGTAATCGCATCAGCCCGTCTTGACTGCGTAGTGGCTGCGTGCTGTGGACTTAGCCGAGAAAAGGCTGCCTCTCTTATTCGCTCAGGAGCGGTGATGTTAAGTCATGAAGAGATTTTGTCTGCTTCGGCAGCTGTTGCTGAAGGGGATAAAATTTCTGTGCGTGGAAAGGGGCGTTATGTTGTAGATAGGGTTGGTCCCCCTACTAAAAAGGGCCGCCTTTCTTTTCAGGCCAGAAAGTACCTGTAAACCATATTGGAGGGATCGAATTAGATATGCTTACGCTTAACGATATTATCAACATTAGTTTCCGCAAGGCGAATTTTGCTGGATACCGTACGGAGGATGTAGATAATTTTATCGATCAGGTCCGTGATTCCTACGATTCGCTTCTTAAAAAAGGAATTGAACAGAAAGAAAAAATAGAAGCACTCACCGCAGAAAATGCGCAGCTTCTCAAGAAGATAGATGTACTTGCTGCTAAAATTGAAGAGTACCGCAGTGAGGAGGATGAGATCAAGTCGGCTCTTGTCAGCGCGCAGAAGCTGGGCGATGCTTCTATCCGCGAGGCGCGTCATAAAGCTGAAGTTATCATCAAAGACGCCAACATGAAGGCAGAACGGATTGTTGGTGGCGCGCAGTCCGAAATTGTGGAGCAAAAAAAAGAAATGGAACGGTTGCGTAAGTCGGTTAGTGATTTCCGCACCCAACTTTTGAATCTATATAAGCAGCATTTGACGCTTATCAACGCTCTGCCTGTGCAGCGTACCGAACCGGCGCAGCATCCGCACAGGCCTGTACATTCTCAGCCGGTGCAGCAGCGTCAAGAAGATACAACGCCGCCGCAGCCGCAGGTTCAGCAGCCTTCGGCAGCGCCCGTGTCTAAGAAGCCAGAAGAAACCGCCGCTGCGGCCGCCTATCAGCAGCAAAGTCCTGATCCTGAACAGGCACCTGCTGTGGAATCGTTTGAGGCAACCCGTGAGTTTAATGTAAATCCTACCTCCCGAACAGGGAAGGGGACGGATCAAGATTTACGGTATGCTTTGTTTAATTTTAACGATGATTATGATGATGTTGCCGCTGATAATTCTTCCCCAGTGGGGCAATATCAGCAGCAGGAATAAAAATATTTTTAGGGGACGCGTCTAGCCGGGGTTTGGCGCGCCCCTTTCTTCATGAAAGAAAATAACAATCGGGAGTGTTTACTGTTGTCTATTGTATTTGGCGCCATTCTTGTAGCCGTAGGTATTGCTGTCGATCAGGTTCTCAAGTATATTGTGCTCAGATATCTTGCTCCAGATGGCTCGGTGCAGGCAATTCCGGGTCTGCTTGATTTTACGTATGTAGAAAATCGCGGAGCAGCTTTTGGAATTTTGCAAAATCGAGTATGGTTTTTTGCGATTCTTACAATTTTAATTTCGGCCGCTGTTATTATTTTATGGTTCCGCTATCGCCACCATACGCTTTGGTCAAGGATAGGTTCAGCCCTGATCCTTTCCGGAGGAATAGGAAATTTAATCGACAGGTTGACAAGAGGATTTGTGGTGGATTATATTCATGTTTCCTTTTTCCCTCCGGTATTTAATTTTGCCGATTGCTGCGTTGTAATAGGTACGATTTTGGTAATGATCCATGTCTTGTTTTTCGCCGAGCGGAGGGAACAGACATAATGGAGACACGGGTATTTGTGGTGACAGAGGAAGAAGCTGGCGCTCGGCTAGATAAAGTAGTGGGCGGCAGATTGCAGGAACTGACACGCTCCGCCGTGCAGAAGCTGATGGAGAATGGCTGTGTTCGTAAGGCAGGCATTGTTCTGGGGAAAAACTACCGGCCGTCAGCAGGAGAGGAGATCGTCGTGGAGCTTCCGGATCCTAAACCGCTCGATATTCTTCCTGAGCATGTGGCACTAGATGTACGATACGAGGATAATGATCTTCTGGTAGTCAATAAACCAAAGGGGATGGTGGTGCACCCGGCAGCCGGCAACGATTCGGGCACGCTTGTCAATGCACTGCTGGCGTATTGCGGCGATTCTCTTTCGGGGATTAACGGTGTTGTCCGCCCCGGCATTGTACATCGCATTGATAAGGATACCAGTGGTCTTTTGATTGTAGCCAAAAATGACTTTGCTCATCAGAATCTTGCTGCGCAAATTAAAGAGCATTCCTTTACGCGTATGTATCAGTCGGTTGTTTACGGCGGTTTTCGGCAGGAAAGCGGTACCGTAGACGCGCCCATCGGGCGCCACCCCATAGATCGGAAGAAAATGGCGGTGACGGAGAAAAATTCGCGCCCTGCTGTAACGCATTATGAGGTGCTGCAGAGGTTTCGGGAGTTCACACACATTCGGCTTCGTTTGGAGACAGGCCGTACCCATCAGATCCGGGTGCATATGGCTTATATCGGCCATCCCGTTGCCGGAGATCCGGTTTACGGTCCCAAAAAGGTGATCACATCGCTCCAAGGTCAGTGCCTGCATGCCTATTTTATCGGATTCCGTCATCCGCGCGATGGCCGTTGGATTGAAGTGGAAAGCGAGCTTCCACCATATTTTCAACATTTCCTTTCCTCCCTTTAAAACGAGAGAGTGTACCTCCTATATCTATGGTATACGATCGATAAGCGCGAAATGTGTTGGGAAGTAAAAAATGTCTTTTTAAAAACCTAGTCTTAAAAGCCTTTTGGCGAGTTTGAAAATTGCTTGGAAGGAGAGTGAGAGATGAAAAAGAGAATTATAAAAGGTCTTTCTCGTGTGACGGATGCGCTGGAAATCATTATTTCTGGAATTGTCCTGCTGGCTATCGCTCTTTCGGCGGTTCGTCTGCTTCTGGATACGGGGATCTTTTCTGGTAAAATGCCGGAGTTGGAAATTTTTGATGATTTTTTGTCATCGGCATTAGGACTTGTTGTCGGAGTAGAATTTATTAAAATGCTTCTAAAGCATACGCCTGGAGCTGCTATCGAGGTTCTTTTATACGCCATCGCACGAGAACTTGTGGTAAAACATACCTCTACATGGGAAACTCTTGTAGGAATTTTGGCAATTGGGGCTGTGTTTGCTATCCGTAAATACCTTTTCATCGATTCGTTTGAGCGTACAGAGAGATATCTGTATTTAGCGTCGTCAAAAATTAAAGATGTGCGCGTTTTGTCGAAGAGTGGGCTGCCTGTGGATTTGGAATTAACGCTTGGTGAGCTTGTGGAGCATGAGCTGCAGATGCAGGGCGAGCAGCCCGAAAAAGGAAATTCGGTGGTTTTTCGGAACTTTTTGCTGCGAGTGTCTTCTATGAAAGATGGAAAAATTTATACAGTTGAAATTCTTCCAGATAATGGCTAAAATCTAAAATTAAAAAATTTTTATTCTAAAAAACAAAAAAATATTACAAAAACTTTATTATAATATAAAAGTATTATAAAATATCCCATTTTAGGAGGGGAAAATTATGAAGTGTCCAAATTGTGGGGCAGAGGTAGAAGGAAAGTTTTGCACGGTGTGCGGTACATCTCTGAAACAGGATACGCAGCAAGTGGTACAGTCGCAGCCTGAATTTCAGCCGGTACAACCGCAGCAGATTCCGGTACAGCAACCGGCGGCGACAGTTGTACAGCAAACACCTCCGCAGACAACTTATCAGCAGTCTTATTCCCAGCAGCCGACGATTATTATTAATAACAGTAATTCTAACAGTAATGTTATAGGCGGGGCAGATTCTGGTATTAGCCCAAAGAGCAAATGGGTAGCATTGATTTTGTGCTTTTTCCTTGGAGGGCTTGGAATTCATCGTTTTTATGTGGGAAAGATTGGTACAGGAATTCTTTGGCTCTTCACATTAGGTATTATGGGAATTGGAGTCCTAATTGATTTTATTATGATCCTTGTAGGAAGCTTTACCGATTCTGGCAGAAGATTCTTGAAGCATTAAACAGATATGTGAAAGTTCGATCCGCATAAAAACGGATCGAACTTTTAATTTTTATAAATAGATGGAAACGCTTTTAAGAATAATAAGAACAAAGGGATAATCACAGTTTGGTTATGTGGTTTATTTTTAACTTACAGACTTTGAAAAAGAGATTTTTCTAGAAAAATAGTTCGGTTTGAAGTTGTAAAAGAGCGCCGAAAACAAAATATTTCAGGAAAAAATAAAAAAATTAAAAAAAGGTCTTGATTTTTCAAAAAAGATCCGGTATAATATCACCGTTGCCTAAGAGAAAGGCCTTTATGGAGAGGTATTCTAATGGTAAGGAGCCACATTGGAAATGTGGTGTGCCGCAAGGCATTGTGCGTTCGAGTCGCATCCTCTCCGCCAAACCCGCAGTGAGCAGATGATTGCGCACTGCGGGTTTTTCTATACGTTTGAAGATGAGTATGGAAAAGGAGAGGGCATTTCCAGATGGAACTATATATTCGCGCAATTTAAAAAAAGCTGGATGGGATGGTGGGGATGGGTACCTCTCCCGAATTCCGGCGGCCCAAAATTTGAAAAGATTAGAGTTTCACAGTCCTGTGACGTTCTTAGCGGGGGAGAATGGATGCGGTAAATCCACGCTGTTGGAAGTGATAGCAGTCACAATTTTTAATTGCAAAGCACTCGCCGATTCTTATGGCCTACCCCAGCGCTGAGATCCTGCAAATGGATGGCGGAGGGATCGGCCGCATAGAGTATCGTGATACACAGCATTACCAGATTACGCGTGCTTTTTTGGAAAATCCAGAGAAGATGCTCGATCGTCTGTTTTTATCGTGACGCGGTTTTACAAGAGAATTGGAAATTTTCTCTTGCACTTGTGGCAATGGTGGTATAGAATAAAGAGTAACTGATTAACGTAGAGGAGGTTTTTTCTTTGGAAAGAACAGAGATCTCCAAGCTGTATGCGGATCCGCAGTCGTTTGGAGGAAAAACAGTCACCGTGTGCGGCTGGGCGCGTACCATTCGCGATTCCAAAGCATTGGGATTTATTGATTTGAACGATGGCAGCTGCTTTAAGGGCGTTCAGATTGTCTTTGAGGCAGATAAGCTCGATAATTATAAGGAGATTGCAAAGCAGAATGTCGGTGCGGCTCTTAACGTAACCGGTACGATGCTGCTCACCCCGGAGGCCAAGCAGCCGTTTGAGATCCATGCCGAGAAAATTGTGGTGGAGGGTGTCTCAACGCCGGACTATCCGCTTCAGAAAAAGCGTCACTCTCTTGAATATCTGCGTACCATCGCTCACCTGCGTCCCCGCACCAATACTTTTAGCGCGGCGTACCGTGTGCGTTCGGCAGCGGCTTTTGCAATTCACAAGTTTTTCCAAGAGCGCGGTTTCATTTATGCCCATACCCCCCTGATCACCGGCAGCGATTGCGAAGGCGCCGGCGAGATGTTTACCGTTACAACGCTGGATATGGAGAATCCGCCCCGTAGCGAAGACGGAAAGGTCGATTTTTCCCAGGACTTTTTCGGCAAGCATACTTCCTTGACGGTTTCTGGCCAGCTGGAGGCAGAATGCATGGCAATGGCGTTTGGTAAGGTGTACACCTTCGGACCCACGTTCCGTGCGGAAAAATCCTATACCCAGCGCCATGCGGCAGAGTTTTGGATGATTGAGCCGGAGATTGCTTTTGCTGACCTTCAGGACGATATGGATCTGGCCCGTGATATGATCAAATATGTCATCCGCTATGTGATGGAGACATGTCCTGCAGATATCGAGTTCTTCAATACCTTTATGGATAAAGGACTCAAGGAGCGCCTGACCCATGTGGTAGAGTCGGAATTTGGCTGTGTCACCTACACGGAGGCCGTGGAGATTTTAAAGAAACACAACGATCAATTTGAGTATAAAGTGGAGTGGGGCAGCGATCTGCAGACCGAACACGAAAAATATCTGACAGAAAAAGTTTTTGGACGTCCCGTTTTCGTTACCGACTATCCGAAAGAGATCAAAGCGTTCTATATGCGTCTGAACGATGACGGCAAAACGGTAGCTGCCGTGGACATGCTTGTACCGGGTATCGGAGAGATTATTGGCGGCAGCCAGCGTGAAGAGCGTATAGATGTACTGCTTGCGCGTCTCAAAGAGCTTGGTCTCGATGAGAAGGACTATTGGTGGTATTTGGATCTGCGCCGTTTTGGTGGTACAAAGCATGCGGGCTTCGGCCTTGGATTTGAGCGCCTGATTATGTACCTTACCGGTATCGCAAATATTCGTGATGTGCTTCCCTTCCCGCGTACTACGGGGACAGCGGAATTCTAATTCCAAAATAGGAAAAGAAGAGGACAGAAAAAAGTATTTTTCTGTCCTCTTCTTGTTTGTCGGTATATATTTCCTGACGAGTTATACAGAAAAAAAGATAAATTGATCGATGAAATCGGCAAAATGCAGAAAATGCAGGATTTACATTTTTAACTTGCATTTTATGTTTGCATATAGTAAAATAAGAAAGGTTTTTCGAGCCTATATGCAATAAATAGATAGGAGATGCGCATAATGCAGTATACAGAAATGTCAAAGCAGGAGCTTTCTCAGGTGAAGGCGGAGCTTCAGAAAAAGTATGACGATCTGAAAGCGTTGGGGCTGAACCTGAATATGGCGAGAGGCAAGCCGAGTGTGGATCAGCTTGATCTTTCCATGAAGCTTCTGGATATGCTCAATTCCTCTTCTGATATGATGTCATCTACTGGAATGGATTGCCGCAACTATGGCATGGCCGATGGTCTGCCAGAAATGCGCGATATTTTCTCGCAGATGATGGGTGTGGAGCCGGAGAATGTGATTGTGGGCGGAAATTCCAGCCTTAACATGATGTTTGACTTTATCTCGTGCTGCATGACGCACGGGTTCCCGGGGTGTGAGCCTTGGGCTAAACAGGGACATATTAAGTTTTTATGCCCATCTCCCGGTTACGATCGTCATTTTGCCGTTACCGAATATTTTGGTATGGAGCTTATCACAATTCCCATGCTTTCCACTGGTCCGGATATGGATATGGTGGAAGAGCTTGTCTCCCAAGATGCTAGCATCAAAGGTATCTGGTGTGTGCCGAAATATTCTAATCCGCTCGGAATCACTTATTCCGACGAAACGGTACGCCGTTTTGCAGCCCTTAAACCGGCGGCGAAGGATTTCCGCATTATGTGGGATAACGCCTACTGTGTCCATGATCTGACAGATACTCCTGATCAGCTTTTGAATCTCTATGAAGAATGCAAAAAGACAGGGAATATTGATATGCCGGTTATTTTTGCTTCTACATCGAAGATTTCTTTTCCGGGTGCAGGCGTTGCAGCCATGGCGGCTGGTCCCAGCAATCTGATCGTATTCCGTGAGCATCTGTCGTTCCAAACGATTGGTCCCGACAAGCTCAATCAGCTGCGCCATGTGATGTTCTTCAAGAATATCGACGGTGTCCGCGAACACATGAAATTGCACCGTAATCTGATTGCACCAAAGTTTGAAACAGTGTTGCGTTATTTGCGTACCGAGCTTACGGGGAAGGGTGTGGCAAGCTGGACGGAACCCAATGGCGGTTATTTTATCAGCGTAGATGTGATGGAAGGCTGTGCAAAGCGTGTGGTGTCGCTGTGCAAAGAGGCAGGCGTTGTACTTACAGGCGCTGGTGCCACATATCCCTACGGAAAAGATCCGAAGGATTCTAACATCCGTGTAGCTCCCACTTATCCGCCCGTGTCTGAGCTGGAGCAGGCCATGGAGATTTTCTGTGTCTGCGTGCAGCTTGCTGCTGCCGAAAAGCTTTTGGCGAAATAAAAATTCTGCAGAATAAAATCTTTAAAGAGCAGAAGACCGCGATGGGATATATCTCCTTTTTAACAAAAATTTTTTGATAACTCTAGGCGCCC
>CALWIX010000071.1 GCA_944380825.1 uncultured Clostridia bacterium
CAAGAACGTTTGTGGCGATGTCCACCGCGCTTTGGAAGCCGAAGGTCATGTCGGTGCCCCACAGATCGTTGTCGATCGTTTTGGGCAGAGAAACGACGTTGAGCCCCTCCTCGCTGAGCAGGTTGGCCGTTTTGTGGGTGCCGTTTCCGCCGAGGACGACAAGGCAGTCGAGCCCCATCCTGCTGTAGGTAGCTTTCATCTTTTCCAGCTTGCTCGTTTCGTCGCCCTCGGCTGCCACTTTCATCAGCTTAAACGGCTGACGCGAGGTGCCGAGGATCGTCCCGCCAAGCGTTAAAATGCCGGAGAAATCCCCTGGGTGCATACGATGAAAGTCCCCTTCGATGAGTCCACGGTAGCCGTCCCGGATCCCGTAGATCTCGACGCCGCTGCCCAGCTCTTCGTACAGAGCCTTTGCAACGCCGCGGATGGCGGCGTTAAGGCCTTGGCAGTCGCCGCCGCTTGTCAGAATACCGATTCTTTTCATGACGTTTCCTCTTTTCTGTTTATAGGATCAACCATTTAGATGGCAGAAAACAAAATCACTCCTTCAAATCCGCGCTGTGAATGGGGCGGAAAGGTTCGTTTTTATCGAGAGTTTCCAGCTCTTTTACCGCCTTGCGGGAGAGTTTCGAGAACATGATCTGGCAGTTAAGCAGCGGTTTTCCGCGCCGGTCGATGCGCTGGTACGACGTATCGGGCTGCATAACGCGCGTATTTTTGTTGTCGTTCCACATCAAATCGAGGATCGAGAAAGCGCGCGCCTTGAGCTGCGGATCGTCGATAGGGAACACGAGTTCCACACGGCGGTCGAGGTTGCGGGGCATCCAGTCGGCACTGCCCATATAGATTTTGGGGTTGCCCGCGTTTTCAAACCGGAAGATACGGCTGTGCTCTAAAAGCTGGCCCACAATGCTGTGAACGTGGATGTTCTCGCTCACGCCCTCCAGCCCGGGGATCAGGCAGCAAATGCCGCGCACAATCAGACGGACCTGCACGCCCGCATTAGAAGCGCGGTACAGGCGCTCGATAATATCGAAATCAACAAGCGAATTTACCTTTACGGTAATCCCGCTGGGCAGCCCATTTTGGGCGTTCGTTATTTCGCGCTCGATCATGCGCTCAAAGAAGCCGCGCATATCGTGCGGCGCCACCACAAATTTATTATATTCCGGCGGACGGGAATATCCTGTAAGGGAATTAAAGAGGGAAGAAGCGTCGGTGCCGAAAGGCTCCTTACAGGTAAATACGCCGATGTCGGTGTAAATTTTAGCGGTAGAATCGTTGTAGTTGCCGGTTCCCATGTGCAGGTAACGGCGGATCCCGTCCTCCTCACGGCGCACGACCAGCAAAATCTTGCAGTGGGTCTTCAGCCCGGCAAGACCGTAGATTACGTGGCAGCCGGCCTCCTCGAGTTTTTTCGCCCAAATAATATTGTTCTCTTCATCAAAGCGTGCCTTTAATTCCACCAGCACCGTCACCTGCTTGCCGTTTTCGGCCGCACGGATGAGCGCCGCGATGATGGGGGAATGGCCGCTGACGCGGTACAGCGTCTGTTTAATAGCGAGCACGTTTTCGTCCTCGGCGGCCTGCCGCACGAAATCCACTACACAGTTGAAGCTGTCGTAAGGATGGTGCACCATGCGGTCGCGTTCGCGAATGGCAGCGAACATATCGTCGCAGCCCCAAAAATCGGCGGGTGGATTGACCGGCACAATCGGCTCAAAACTAAAGGGAGCGCTGCCGGGAATGGAGGCAAATTTTGAGAAGAACGTCAGGTCAATCGGACCGGGTACCTCGAAAATATCGTCATCCTGCACGCCGAGCATTTCCACAAGGAACTCGCGCGTTTCGGCGTCGCATTTCTGTAAAATTTCCAAGCGCACGGGACGGCCGTGCTTTCTCTTTTTGATCGACTTTTGGATCTCAATGAGCAGATCCTCAGCCTCCTCGTCGATCTCCAAATCGGAGTTGCGCGTAATGCGGAAGGGAGAGCACGCCTTGATTTCGTGCAGCTCAAACAGATCCCCCATCTTATACATAATCACATTTTCCAGCAGCACAAACGCGCGTCCCTCGGCGCAGGGCAGCTCAAGAAAGCGGGAGAGGATAGAAGGAACCTGCACCACGGCAAAACATGCGCCGTCGCGGTCTTGCAGATGGACGGCGATATTGAGCGTTTTATTGGCCAGCATCGGGAACGGGCGGCTGCGATCTACGGCCAAAGGCGTGAGCACGGGGAAGAGCACCTTGTCGAAATAGCTGGAGATAAACTGGCGCTGCTGATCGTTCATCTCGTCGGGGGTAAGAAAACAAAATCCTTGGCGGTGCAGCACAGGCAAGATCGAGCGGTGCAGGCAGGAGTACTGTTTGTCGACAAAACCGCGGATTTTCTCCGTGAGCTTGGGTAAAAGCTGCGAGGGCGTCAGACCGGAAGGGTCGGCGGCGCGGTATTTTGAAAGAACCTGCTCCTTTACACCGGCCACGCGTACCATGAAAAATTCGTCGAGATTCGAAGAGGTGATGGATAAAAACCGCAGCCGCTCCATAATCG
>CALWIX010000072.1 GCA_944380825.1 uncultured Clostridia bacterium
TGCGCGCAAAATGATGACCACCGTACATCGCATCGGGGCGAACAAGTACCGCATTATTACAAAAGGCGCACCCGATCTTCTCATAGCGCGGTGTACCAGTTTCCGAGGCCGAATTTCTTCCTCCGCTCTTACCCCGGAAGGCCGCCGCACGCTTATGCGGCGCAACGAAGAGATGGCGTCGAGAGCGCTGCGGGTGCTGGGAGTAGCTTACCGCGATGTGGAAACGATCCCCAAAGACGGTGAAATGGAACGTGATTTAACGTTCTGCGGCCTTATCGGTATGCTGGATCCGCCGCGCCCGCAGGCGGCGCAGGCAGTGCGTCAATGCCGGGAGGCAGGGATCCGTCCGGTAATGATCACAGGCGATCATGCCGCCACGGCAGCAGCGATTGCTCGAAAGCTCGGCATTCTTGATGATAGCGGCACGGTCGTTACCGGTGCACAGCTTGACGGAATGGATCAGGCTGAATTGGTTAAAAATATTTATCATTACCCCGTATTTGCGCGCGTGTCTCCAGAGCATAAAGTAAGAATTGTGCGCGCGTTTCAAAAACGCGGCGAGGTCGTCGCCATGACGGGGGACGGCGTCAACGACGCGCCAGCCCTGAAGGCAGCTGATATTGGCTGCGCAATGGGACTTTCCGGCACGGATGTAGCAAAAGCTGCCGCCGATCTCATCCTGACAGACGACAATTTTGCCACCATCGTCGAAGCGGTACGGGAAGGCCGAGGAATTTACAGCAATATCAAAAAGACAATTCATTTTTTAATTTCATGCAATATTGGAGAAATTTTGACAATTTTTATTTCCTTCCTTCTGGGACTTCCCACACCTCTTTTGGCGATCCAGCTTTTGTGGGTGAATCTGGTGACCGATTCTCTGCCTGCGCTGGCTCTGGGAGTGGATCCCGTCGATGGCGACGTCATGAAACGGCGTCCGGCTTCTAAATTAGAAGGTGTCTTTTCGGGAGGAATGGGGTATCATATTGCAGTAGAGGGCTGTCTCATTGGAGCGCTTTCTCTGCTTGCCTATACCATAGGACGCGTGTTTTTCGATCCGGATCCGTCTTCACCGATCATTGGACGGACAATGGCGTTTGCAGTACTGAGTCTTTCGCAAATTGTGCACACATTCAATATGCGTTCTCCCAAGTCGATTTTCCACGCTGGATTTTTCAGCAACCAAAAGTTAGTTTTAGCTGCGGCAGTCTGTATCGTTTTGCAGGCAGGTGTTATTATCATCGATCCGCTCGCTCGTATATTCCGTACAGCGCAGCTCTCCGGCGGGCAGTGGGGGATTGTAGCGGCTTTAGCGATTACGCCGCTGGTTGTTGTGGAAATAGAAAAATTTTTGTGCGGCCGTGGAAAAAAGTTGCGGAAAGGTCTCGATGCTCTTGACAATAGGTCACTAGTTTGGTATAGTAAAGACAACAAAAACTCCTAATTTTATCTGAAAGGGAAAGGATGTTTCTTATGGAAAAATATGTATGCGATGCTTGCGGTTATATTTATGATCCTGCTGTAGGAGATCCGGATAACGGGATTGCTCCCGGCACCAGCTTTGACGACCTGCCGGAGGAGTGGGTATGCCCGTTGTGCGGACTTGGTAAGGATTCCTTCAGCAAAATGTAAAATAAAAACAGTAGTTGAATTTGTGTTGCCGTAAAACGTTAAACTATAGAAAATATAGCGAATATTAACTTTTCGAGTTAAGCAGCGCAAGACGGCAATAATTTTTAATGTCTTAGTGCTCAAAGATTTTCCATTTTTCATGGAAATATAAAACGATACGAGCAGATAATAACTCAATACTATTATAATTAAGAGGGCGAAAACATTTGTTGTTTTTGCCCTCTTATCTGTATAGTAGACACAGAAACACTTATTAACAGCAAGTGTAGTCTATTGCTCTAAATTATTGAGGAAGGCGGACAGCTTTTCTATTCTTAATATGAAAAAGGGAAATTTATATTCAAATAATATAAATCTTTTTCAACGGAATCATTAAGATTGAATCGATGGGAGTTATGAAAAATGAAAGAATATCAAGATTTGATTGGAAGATTAATTATGGCAGCTGCAATTATAATAAGCTCTTTAATTATCGGAAATGCAATCACAGAAGCTGGCAATAACATTGGACCCCAAATTGCTTCAGCATTAAATTTCGTAGCACAGATGATAAGTAATGAATAATATAGTGCGAATGCAGTGCCCAGCTTATATACAGACATGAAGTTGATAAACAGAAATTCGGCAAAGTAGAGCAAAAGAGAGTTTTGGCTATTGAAAGTGAAGTTCAGACAAAGTGATTGTGAATAAAAATGTATTTTGCGTCTAGAGTAAAAAATAGGAAGAACGCGCCAGTTGACTTCTTCAACCGGCGCGTTCTTCTATTCTTTTTATGATTCCGTTTCTTCCGAGAGGATCTGAACCTTCACATCATTTTTCTCACATTCCGAGAAGAGGGAAGCACACTTTTCGTAAATTCCCGGTTCGGAGTCTGTGATTAAGTGCTGTATCTGTGCAATAGGACAGACCTGATAAAATGCACAAGTATTCAGCTTGGTATGATCCATCAAAAAATAGACCTCTACGGCCGAAGTAAGGATTGCCTTTTTGGCCTCCGCTTCATCGGCAGTTGCATCGGTAATGCCGTGGGATCCGTCAATACTTTTAGAGGAGAGAAAGGCTTTATCTACATGGTATTTATGAAGCGTTTCGATCATATCGAATCCAACAAGAGACAGGGATGTTTTACGCAGCCCTCCGCCTAGAAGGATCACTTCTACTTTAGGATTTTCGGCAAGTATACCGGCCACAGTAATGGAGTTAGTCAGCACCGTTATATCTCCATCAAGATACTCGCTCACAGCGCGGGCGGTGCTGCTGGCGTCGAGTGCGATCACCTCGCCGCTTTGTATAAGCGATGCCGCATAACGGCCCAATCGCCTCTTTGAAGACGTCTGACAGAGAGTGCGCTGTTCGATGGGCAGTTCAAAGCTTCGTTTAGGAATAACGCGTGCTCCGCCATATACGCGGGTAAGAAGCCCCTGCTCATCCATACGAGAAAGGTCCCGGCGAATTGTCATTTCAGATACCTGTAAGATGCGGCTTAATGTGGCAATATCGGCATAAGAGTCGCGCTCTAACACTTCCAGTATACTTTTATGTCGTTTTTCTACGTTCATAAATCTTCTCCTTTTGGAACCCAATAGGAATTTTGATTTATATTACTATTGTTATATTTTTAAAAAATATAACATGAATTCTTGAAAAATATAATCCGAATAATGATGAAAAATCTATTTTTTAAAGAGAAATATAAAAATAAAATAGATAAATTTTATCTAAAGAAAAGATTTATTTTATTTGTTAAAATTTATGTATTTAAAATATTTTATAAAGAAAAAAGAATACATCTTTTGATGATTTTCATAATTGCACACTGTGACTCGTTGTGTTTTGGAAATGATAGGATTTTTGGTTTGTCGATAAATACTTTCCTTATAGAGAAAAAGTAACAGTCGGATTTGTTTTATTTTTGAAGTGGTTTATGGTAGAATGAAATAAATCAAAGTCGCCAGTTATAGAAAATCGTCGAATCCATAAGCTTTCTCTTTGGACGTCGGCGCGCTGTGGATCTTTAAAAGAGGTTGTAGTAATAAGATCATACCCCAATTCTAATTGCTTATCCAGCTTTGCTTTTTGCGGCACTGCTATTTGTTTTTTCTGTAATATAATTTATTTTATGTATATTAAAAAGGGGAGTATTGCTGATGCAAATTGCCATATGTGACGATAATCTGGATTTCCTTATACAGATGGAAGAGTATCTGCAAACCCTTTCCCAAATTGAGAATGTGGCAGCTTTCTCAACGTTGGAGAGCTTCTTGTTATCGGTTGAAGATGGCGCCAAATATGATGCGGTTCTGCTGGACATTGATTGGAACCAGATGCAAAATGGAATGGATGTAGCGGAACAGTTGCTTGTTTTGTCTCCGCATACGCAAATTATTTATATTACGGGTTATGGAGATAGATTTGTCCAGCAGATATTTTTGCAGAAATCCAATCTCAGTGGTTATCTCACCAAACCGATTGATCCTATGCTGCTTCAAGCCAATTTAGAAAAGGTGGCAAAAACTAAGGCGGCAGCCTCTCCCACAGTAACGATTTTCAGCCAAGGCAAGCCCATCACCTTAATGACGGATGAGATTTTATTTTTAGAGAGCCAGGGGCATACAGTCCTCATTCATACCACTACGGAGGTCATCTCCGCCTACCGCCGCATGGACGATATAGCGAAGTTATTGTCCGGAGACTTTTGTCGCTGTCATAAAAGCTTTTTTGTAAATCTGCGGCAGATCCGTCGGATAGAACAGCCAGATCTACTTTTAAAAAGTGGCCATAAGGTGCCTGTGAGCCGCAACCGCTATGCACAAACCAAAGCATCTTACCTGCGATTCATCGGCCGGAGTTTTTAGAGGGGTTGATTTTATGGAGTCTTTTCAGATGGTTTTGTTATCTTATTTCCTCCCCGCCGTAACCTACGGTATCCTGTTTTTTTTCATGTCAAGGCTGTTTCCGGTTCGATTAAAGCTGTGGCAGCTACTTGTGATGGTGCTGTTTTTCCCCACTGGCAACATTCCAAAACTTATCTGGGGTCCATTCTCCCTCATTTCAAACATCACTCGTGTAATTTTTATTCCCATTGGCATGGTGATATATCCACTTTTGGCATTTCGGGGCAGTGTATGGCGCCGGTTGGCGGTAAACCTATCTCTGTTTGCTTGCCAGATGCTAGGAGAGGTGACGGCTACCACAATCTTTATCGGCGCTAAGATAACAGCGCAGATAGATATTGCCCAAGATATTCTTCCCATCATGATTCCCTACTCGCTGGTGACTCTCAGTGTGAACATTATCGCTGACTGTGCCGTAGTGTTCTTTGCCAAGGCACTGGAGTTTAAAAGATTTTCCAATCTCTATATCCCAGCCTTCCTTTTTCCCTTAAGCCTGATGGGAATGTCCTATGCCAGTGCGACTCCGGAGGGATCATGGATGTTTATGCTGAGTATTGTGCTGGGGTGCGGGGCTTTGATTGCTCTGATGTATCTGCTCAGCTCACTGGAGAAAAAACAAGATCTGGAGATTCAGCTGCAGGAAACCCGCCATGGCATGGAACTGGAGCAGGCTTATTATCGAAATATTGACCAGCAGCGGGAGGAACTTTCGCATATTCGCCATGATTTTAAAAACCAGCTAGCCTCTATTTCAGCGCTTCTTCAATTAGGAGAGGAGCAGGAGGCACGGCAGATGATTCGTTCGATAAGCCACAGGATTGACGAGACAAAAGAAAATGTCTACTGTTCCATTCCAGTGGTTAATGCGCTGCTTTCTGAAAAAGATAAAGTTTGTAGAGAGAGAGGGATCACACTTTCGGTGGAGTTATCACTGCCGCCCAACCTTACGGTAGAATCCATTCATCTATGCAGTATTTTCGGTAATCTTCTGGATAATGCGATTCGAGGGGTGGAAGGTGCCCAGGGGAAGCAGCCTGTC
>CALWIX010000073.1 GCA_944380825.1 uncultured Clostridia bacterium
CGGACCCTAATGAAACGTGCCGATTTAACGGAGGAAGAAATGAAGCGCGTTTGCAAGGATTGCGGCTGTACATGGAAACAACCCGATCAGGTTCTAGGAAAAAAAGAATTTCAACAGTGGTCGCAAAGTTTAAGAAATAGCTTGGTTTATAAAGAATTAGTTATGAAAAAATCAATGGCTGCCTATGAGACAGCCATTGGATATCTGCGCCAAGAGATTCCGTCTGATCTAAAAAAATTTGCTATTGTGGATAGTGGATGGCTGGGTTCTATGCAGTTTTTTTTGGCCCGTCTTTTACATTCCATGGGATTTCAAGGAGAAATAGAAGGATTTTATTTTGGATTGTATACTGTTCCCTCAGACTACAAAAGCGGAAAATATTACGCATGGTATTTTGATGCGAGTACAGGTGCTGCGGATAAAGCGTCATTTTGCAATAATTTATTTGAGTGTTTGTTGGGCGCTCCGCATGGGATGACAACAGCCTATGTTTCTAACGGGAACGGCTTTTCTCCTGTATTACAGGCGGCTGAAAATTATTCTTTCTTTTCCTCTAGAGAGGAAGCGCTTTTGCAATATACAAAAAACCGGCTAGAGACAACGGATTTTGATCATTTTCAAGAAAAAGAACAAAAAGAACAAACACGTAAATTGATACGAAGATATATGATGTATCCCTCCCAAGAAGAAGTAAAGTTTTATGGAACTTTGCGCTTTAGTGATGATATTACAGCGCTCTATACTTCCTTTTTGGTAGAGTCTAACTACAAAGAATTACTTCGGAATTGCCTTATTTCCAGAAGAATTTTATCTTTTTTAAAGATTTCGAAAAGGAGTCGACCTACACCTTATTGGCCCTATGGCGCGATTGCTTTTTTACCGCAATGGAAAAAGTGGTGGTATCGAAAAAATGTGTATTGGTGGGAATGGATACGCTGCTATATAATAGGCAGAAACTCTTAATGTGATAAAGCTATATCTTAAAAATATAAGGAAATGGAGAAGTGGGTTATGAAAAATAATTATAAACTGGTGGCTATGATTCCTGCGCGAATGGGTTCTAAACGTATTCCGAAAAAAAATATACGCTATATGTTAGGAAAACCGCTGATTCAATATCCAATTGATTTAGCTCTTGGCAGCGATGCTTTTGAGAGTGTTTGGGTCAATACAGAAAGCGCTCCGTTAGGGCATGCCTGCGAAAAAATGGGAGCGAAGTTTCATCAGCGTCCGTTAGAATTGTCGAGTGATACGGCGACAAATCGAGACTTTGTATATGAATTTTTGAAGAAACATGAGTGTGATTATGTCGTAATGATTAATCCAACCTCGCCTGCACTCAGAGCAGAAACGTTAAATCGATTTATCGAGTTTTTACAAGAAAATGTATTTGATGTGGTGTTGTCAGTAGAATCTATTCAGGCAGAATCATTTTATCAGGGGAATCGGATTAATTTTACGGGAGAAGATAAAATACCTTCTGAACGTTTGGAGCCGGTAGAAATCGTAGTTTGGGCATTAACTGCATGGAAACGTGAAACATTTATCAAAATGCAGGAAAATGGAGAATGCCCGATTTTTGGCGGAAATGTGGGAAGATTTTCTATTCCTAAAGATGAGTCTGCCGATTTGGACACAGAAGCTGACTGGAGAATCGCAGAAGCGGCGTTGATGGCCAGACAGGGTCTGCAGAAAGAAGGAATACAATACTTGAATTTAGAAGGTGTTTAATGCAGCGTTCAGACGATTTCATTTTGCAGCAAAAGGGTTTTGAGGATAAATATCGTCAGTGTAAAGCGGTTAGTTTTGATATATTTGATACCATGCTTTTGCGCCCTTGTCTCAGGCCAGAAGATCTGTTTCTTTTGCTTGAAAGACGATGCGGACTTGAAAAGGGATTTCAGCTCGTTCGCCAGAACGCAGAGCATAGTCTCAGAAGGGAACAGGTTGGAAACAACCGAGAGATTACCCTATGGGAAATTTACCAAAGGATCCAGAAAGTGTTGGGGCTCTCATCCGCAGAAACAGCTCGGATTTATGAAGAAGAAATCCAAGTGGAGTTAGATCATTTATCCTTAAATCCACAAATAGGAGCCGTCTATAAAAAGGCGTTATCAGAGAATAAGAAAATTATTTTTTGTTCTGATATGTATCTGCCGCAAGAAGTTATACAGACGGCTTTGCGTAAAAATGGAATTACCGAAATTTCCTCTGTATATGTATCCAGTCATTTTGGATATACAAAAGCGGAAGGAACTCTTTTCCAGATTTTGATAAAAGATCTTCAACCTCAGGGAATTATGCCGGAAGAAATCCTGCATATAGGAGATAATTGGAAAAGTGATTTTTTAAACCCACGGGAGATGGGAATAAAAACAGTTTGGTATCCTTCGCCCATCGAATGTTTTCAGCAAACACCTTTGTGGAAAAGAATGCGTGCGTCATTTGATTGGGATTGTGAAGACACATTTTTTCTAGGAAATGCTGTACGCTTGTATTTTTCCCCTATGGAGAAAAATACAGAAAGCGTATGGCTGCGTACAATCTTTTCATTATGCTCTTTGCTTGGAAGTAAAGGCGGATCAGAACAAAATGAACAGCAACGCCAAGCTATGAAAGCCCTAGAGCTTTTGCTGTCGAAATTTCCAGAATTTCAAGAGGCAAGTACTGAATATAAGAACTCTTTCTTGGAGCTTTTTAAAAAGGACGGTGAAATGTCATGGGGAAGAGGGCGTCTGTTTTCGCTTCTTCTTGAAAATGCTCAAAGGATGTCTGGTCAAGGGTTGCCTGCTTTTTCAAATTGGAAAAAGCAGTATAATAAAGAATTGCGAGGACAGCGGATTAAAGGAAAAAAAGGGAATGGAAGAATCATGAAAAAAGAAGCCCTCTTGCGAGTAAAAGAGGGGCTTCGTCGTGTTCCCGTTTTTTATCTGTTTCTAAGAAAAGTTTATCGTAAGGGAAGGCGGATTATAGAGAACAATGAAAAGTTGTTTGCTGCAAGAAGATATAAAAGATTACAGGAAGATCTCCGCCAATCCTTTGACGAGTTAGAATGTCTTGAAAAAAGTTTGTCGCCCCGAAAGCATACAATTTTGGTTGTAGGCCATATTGCAGCCTTTGATAAAGGCGTTTGTCACTACCTCAATGAGGCTGCACAGCATACACCGCAATGGAATTGGGTGCTTTTATCAGAAACACCAGCGGTTGCACGAAGTATAATTGCTCAAAAAATTCATATTCCTTTTTTGGTGCTGCCAAAGGCTCCGTTTGCAGGATGTTTTGATCCCAATCTTTCGATTTTGCACAAAGATACAGTCCCCCTAACAGGTCCCCTAATGGAGTTGCAAGAGCAGTCGGCGATGAATATGGAACATCATTTTCCGCAAATGGGAAAAGGTTATGCTGCCTATTTATTTGAATATTACGCTGAATATGCCAAACGATGTCTTTCAATTTTTGATCCTTCCGCCGTTCTTGTCTGGAACGAATTTGTTCCGGTTCATGGCATTTGGAAATTTCTGTGTCAGGAATTTAAAATTCCTATGTTGTGGATGGAGTTTGGTTCACTTGCCGGTACGCTGGCGTTTGATCCTACGGGCCAAATGGGGGAGAGTTGGGTTTGCAGACATCCACGGGAGTTTTTGGATCTGAAAGTGACGGAAACAGAGCTGATACAGGCGCAACAGGTGTGTGATTATCTCGTTTGCCATGATTGTAACCGCAATCCACAGCAGTCAGATCCGGATGAAGAAAAATATCTGCAAGAAAAACTTGTCCCTGATATCCCAACGATAGTTTATTTTGGCCAGAGCGATTACGAATCGGGATTATATCCTTATACACAAATAAGTAAGACATATCATTCGCCGTATTATCAGAGTAGTTTTTCGCTTTTGTATGATCTGGCAAAATTAGGGAAAAAATGTAATTGGAATATCATTTATAAACCACATCCTGAAATGGTCAGATCGTCACAAATAGGAGAAATTCCGTCTAATGTAATTGTAATGACAAATGTAAGCATTTTTAAGCTAATAGAGGTATCTGATGTAGCAATAACCATCGCTTCTCAATGTAGCTATGAAGCCCTATTACGAGACAAACCGGTGGTCATGCTGGGCTATCATCAACTTTATGGAAAAGGAATTGTGTATCAATCTCAGGGGAATACGGATTTAAAAGAGAGTATTGAAAGGGCGCTTAAAGAAGGATTTTCAAATTCGCAGAAGAAGGCATTTATTCTTCATATAGCGCAAATGTTGAAATATTATCTTTATGACGATCTGGTTCCTCGTGAAAAACGTTTTGGAAAAAGTCAGACTGAATTTTTAGAGATGTTAGAATCCCTTGTAAGCCGAAAGGAGGAGCAAAATGAAAAAGGAGATTAAATTATTAGACTGCACGCTGCGTGATGGTGGCTATGTAAATGATTGGAATTTTGGTTATAGTACGATCATTTCTATGTTTGAACGTTTGGTAAGCGCGAAAGTGGATTTAATAGAAATTGGATTTCTAGATGATCGTCGTCCTTTTGATCGAAACCGCACCATACAGCCTACTACAAAATGCTATGATGAAATTTTTGCTGGATGCAATAAAGGAAATTCGATTGTCATGGCAATGATCGACTACGGTACCTGTGCGTTAGAAAATATTGGCCCATGTGAAGAATCTTTTATCGATGGGATTCGTGTTATTTTTAAAAAGCCTAAAATGCGCCAAGCCGTAGAATTTGGCCGCAAGCTGATGGAAAAAGGATATCAAGTATCGTTGCAGATGGTATCGATTACTTCTTACAGCGATCGCGATCTTTTGGATCTTATTGATTTAATAAATGAAATAAAACCTTATGCAGTTTCTATGGTAGACACATATGGATTGATGCATAAAGAAGAGATGCTCCATTATTTTCATATTTTAAATCGGAATCTTCTTCCGGATATTATTATTGGGTACCATTCTCATAATAATTTCCAGTTAGGATATTCCAACGAAGTGGAAATGATTCGGCGCTCTACGTCGCGTCCGTTGTTGATTGATGGAACAGTATATGGTATGGGGAAAAGTGCTGGAAATGCTCCGCTGGAGCTGCTGGCGCAATATTTAAATGAGAATTATGACGGCGATTATGACATTGACCAGATTCTTGAAATTATAGATGTCAATGTCATGCGGATTTATAAGGAACATTATTGGGGATATTCTCTGCTGTTTTTCTTATCTGCATCCAACGACTGCCATCCCAACTATATCAATTATCTTTTGGGAAAACACACACTTTCTATTAAGGCTATTAATGACATTGCGCGCGAAATTGTGGTCGAGAAAAAATTGGACTATGATCAAAATTATATAGAATCTCTTTATCAGCAATATCAGAAGAAAATTGCTTTTGAAAGCGATACAATACAGCAGCTTAAAACAGAATTGGCAGATAAAAAATTGCTTCTGTTAGGGCCTGGAAGATCTTTGAATATAAAGAAAGATGAAATTCAAAATTATATTAAAGAAAATCAGCCCATTGTTATCTCCGTTAACTGTATTCCCTTTGAATACCATTTAGATTATGTATTTATTGGAAATGCAAAAAGGTATAATATGTTATTCCAATTTTTCAAAAATTTGGAAGACACGTGTAAGATAATTGCTACCTCCAATATTTCAAGCGTGAATAAACCGTTTGATTATATTTTTAACTACAGTACTTTAAGAGATGATAATTATATTATTGAAGATAATGCATTTATCATGGTTTTAAAAGCATTAATTTTGTTAGGAGTTAATGGGGTTACACTTGCCGGTTTTGATGGATTTTCAGAGCAAAATATGGAAAATTATTACGATGAATATATGGACTTTTTTGCAGACTACGAACAGCTTAAAATGGTTAATAAAACAGTAAAGGAAAGTGTACAAGCTTTTCGTTCTCAAATAAATATAGAGTTCTTGACGGAGTCATGTTATGAAAAATAAATTGCAATATAAAGCGGTTTTATTTGATTTGGATGGTACACTGCTCGATACTTCTCCTGGAATTTTAAAAGCTGTTGATAGTACTGTTGAAAAATTAGGATTTCGAGCCCTTTCGCTAGAAGAAAAAAAATCGATGATCGGTCCGCCCATTGAGCAATCCTTCCGAAAAATTTACCGTTTGTCGCCGGAAGAGTCTGATGCCGCCGCTGCTGTTTTCCGTAAATTTTATGCAGAAAAGTATTTAATGGAAGCGAACCCTTATCCGGGAATTTTAGATCTTCTCGAATGGATGAGAAAAGAAAATTGGAAAATAGGAATAGCGACCTACAAAAGAAACGATTATGCGCAAAGATTAATGTTGGAAAAAGGGATACTTTCACTGGTAGATATTGCTTTAGGCTCGCGAAGCAGCAGCGAAACCAAAAAAGACGTAATCGCCGCTTGCCTGTCGCAATTACAAGAAAAACCAGAAAATACCATTATGGTGGGGGATACATTGCACGATTATACAGGAGCGAAAGAGGCCGGCTGTGCTTTTATTGGCGTAACTTATGGATTTGGATTCCAAAGCGAGAAAGAACTCCAAAATTTACAAGCTATTGCCATGGTAGCCTCTGCTTTAGAATTAAAAAATTTTTTGATGTAGTACCATTTTTAACATTTGCTATATAAACTGCTTAGCAGATAGGAATAGGAGTGTTGAGTAGATAGTGTTAAAAGTTATTGCGCGTTTAAAAGAAAAATTATTTTCATTTTTTATTTTTAGAAATGTAGATTTATCGGCTTCTATTCTTGCACGAGTTTCGTCTCTATCTTCCGAAAGTTGTGAAATTCTGCTTAAAAGCCTTTTAAAAAGGGATCTGTCTCCAGATTCTATTTCCGAAATGATCGGTCGCTTAACGTTACGCGACGGAATTATGTATAAAAAGCAGCGGGAAGAAATGCTTTGCTATTTGTTGTCGCAGCCCATTTCGGAAAAACAGATGGAATCCATAATCGACGCGTGTTGTGCTAGGGAGCTTTCTAAGGGGAGAAGAGAAAAGCTTTGGGAAAAGCTTTCAAATTATGCTGTCCCAGTAGAAAGTGTCCCGGCATTGACGCGTATTCTGATTGAGTCGAAAAGCATGCAAAAGCAGCAGCGAGAAGAAATGCTTTCCTATTTGCTGTCGCAGCCCATTTCGGAAAAACAGATGGAATCTATAATCGGCGCGTGTTGTGAGAGAGAGCTTTCTAAAGAGAAAAGAGAAAAGCTTTGGGAAAAGCTTTCGGATTACGCTGTCCCAGTAGAAAGTGTCCCGGTATTGACACGTGCTCTGATTGAATCGAAAGGCATGCGAAAGCAGCAGCGCGAGGAAATGCTTTCTTATTTACTGTCCTGCCCTATCTCAGAACAGCAGCTTATTAGTTGCTTTACAAAAATAATAGAATCATGTCCCCAGGAAAATTCTAAAATTCAAAAAATGTTGGAAACATATCTGGCATTTGAAAGAGATATTAAAAATTTAACGCCTTGGATTGATGAGCAGCGTCCAGAATGGAAAAATGGAAAAGATACTGCCCTGAAAAGAGTGGTTTTAGAGGGGATTCCTTCACAAGAAGCTTTATTAGATTTAATTTGTAATGGAAATCTTTGTTATTTGAAAGACGCCTGTATAGAATTTATCGATCGGAAACAGCTGTGGCTAATGATGGAAGAATTGTTGTTTTCCGAAGAGTATTATTGCCGCTTTTCCCGAAAAGATCCCTATGTTTTAGATTGCGGTACCAATATTGGGATGGCAATTTATTATATAAAACATTACTATCCCGACGCAGAAATTGAAGGCTTTGAGCCATGGAACGAAGCGTTTTCGTGCGCCTTACGCAATGTAGAGCGAAACGGATGGAAAAATGTCGTTGTTCACCATGCAGCAGTAGGAGAACGGGAAGATGAAACACAGCTGACGATAGTTGCAGAAAATAGTTTAGCGGGCAGCCTCGTTGGAAGGTTGGATGAGATAATTGAAAGAAAACATTGGGAAAAAAGTGTAGAAAATGTAAAGGTAGTTAAACTTTCCGATTATATTAACCGCCCTGTGGATTTTATAAAGATGGATATAGAAGGATTAGAAAACGCAGTGCTTGAAGAAATAAAGGAAAAACTACCCAATGTTTCTCAGATGTTTGTAGAATATCATTATGGATCTAATATACAAAATAATTCTCTAACAGAAATATTAAAAATTTTGTCTGATGCGGGATTTATTTACGAAGTTTCCAAGTCTCTTTCCTATACGGAATTGACAAAAAAGAGACCTTTTATGCATGTCGGAAAGATGGTTTCTGAACTGATTTGGGCTGCGAAAAGAGAATAACGTAATTGGAGGATAAAATGAACAGTAAAAGAATTATTTATCTATGCCCTACTTTAATTTCGCTAATGAACAGTATTGTAACGCAATTAACTGTAAACAAAGGAATTCCAGCAGATATTGTTTTTGAAAATACCATGGATTTTTCTGAAATTAGCGAAAGACTTATGAAATATCCAATATTTGAAAAATGTTTTTATTGGAATTCTCTGGAAGAAAAATCAGCTTATCATGATTTAACTCCACGTGAAAAAATGCAAGTTTCTCATCAACCTTCAAAAGTTTTTCATATTCCTCAATTAAATGATCAATATACAGATTTATGTGTCCATATAGATTCTTATGCAGCTAAATTTTTTTATTATAGTCTAATTGAAAAGGGAATGAATCCGGATGTTCATTTTGTAAGTGAAGGTACGGGGACATATGCGCTCGATTTTGCCAATACAGCTCGAGATACTATTGATCATGAATATTATAAGGATAAAGCTTTTTTAAAAAAGGTAAAAAATGTTTATGTTTATCAGCCACAGCTTTTTACCGGTAACAGGAAGATTGTTAATCTTGTAGAAATTCCCGTTTTTTCATCGTTGGATCCTTCCGTTTACAAAATGATAGATGAGATTTTTGGCAAGGCAGAACCTATTGAAGAAAAACTGATTTTCTTCGAAGGTGTTTTTTGGGGGGATAATCATTTAGTTAACGAGATGGAACTCTTCCTTGCAATCGCAGACTATATTGGAAAAGAAAACATTGTAGTAAAACGCCACCCCCGCAATAAAGTTGATCGCTTTACACCGCTGGGATTTCATGTCATGAAACAGCAGTACCTTCCTTGGGAGGTCATGATTAAAGATATTGATCTGTCCGAAAAAGTATTGGTTTCGGTGGCTTCGTTTACAGCATTTTCGGCCAAAGAAATGTATGGACGTGTTTCAAGATCGATCCTTTTGGAAGATTTGCTTGTGGGAAAAGCGCCGTTTTTAGAAGATCAAGGATATCGAAAATTCTTCCAGAGGGCCGAGAAGTTATTTAATCAGGACGAAATGGTATCGTGGCGACCGAAAAGTATGAGAGAATTGGAAATCGTATTGGATATTCTTGAGGAAAAAGTTGGAGGTTGGAGCAAATGAGTCAATCAAATTGGAGACAGCGGCTTTCTGGCATTAATCCGCCGTATCTTTCAATTATAGTTCCTGTTTATAATACGCAGCAGTATCTTCGCAGCTGTTTAATGTCTGTTGTTTTCCAAACTCTTCCCGAAGTAGAAGTAATTGTTGTTAATGATGCAAGTCCCGATAATTCGCAGGAGATTATTGACGAATTTGTTCAGCGTTTTCCAGATCGTGTTCGATGCATAGTACATGAGCATAATCAGGGATTAGCGTACGCAAGAAGAAGCGGAGTAAATGCAGCCAATGCACCTTATGTTTTATTTGTTGATTCTGATGATTTTATAAGTGGTCAGCTAGCTCAAGATTTACTGGAAGATATAGTGAGCCGCGATTTAGATATAGATTTTTTCCCAATTTTAAGATGCTGGATAGAAAGTGGGAAAAAAGAGGTTTTGAGACCTCCGCAAAGAGAAGACAAGGACGCTTTTATCGAAGATGGTCAAGCAGCCTTTTGTGGAGCTGTCTTTCGAAAGGAATTTCTTCTTGAGCAATCAGAAGTTGCCTTCTTACCAATGTTTTATGAGGACGCTGCCGCTATGCCGGCGTTGATTAGCCGGGCTGAGCGAGTAGGCTCCTATAACAAAAAAAGTTACTATTTCTATCGATATGAACGTCGAGGAAGTATTTGTTCTCAGCAAATTTCCAGTAAAAAGATGAATGATTCGTTCCAAGCAAACTTTATAGGGATAAAAAACGTTTGTCAAAACTGGAAATCTTCTTATGAATATCGAATGTTAAAAAGGGCTTGTGCAATCTATCGAAATGAACCTTCTATTCACGATTATACAGTTTTCCATATGAAAGAAGCGCTGAAATTATGTGAATATCATGAAGAGGATTTTTCGACTGTTTATCAAAAAGCTTTTGAAACGATACAAAAGAGACCAGATGATATTTTAATTCCTAAAAATGTTTATCTCAATGGATTTATGCAAAATCAAATAGTAGACTTTTCTCGTTATGAAGCAGAAGCGGAGAAGGCATACCTGTTTAATCCACAAGTAAAGACGATAGATGAAAATTGCTGTGATATAAATAGTTTGCCGGAGTGGTTATCCGATCATTCGGAAGAAGAAAAGGGATTATATTTTATTTTGAAAGAAATAGTAGCGAATGGTGGAATATACATTGCCCCGACGGTGCGTATCACAACCTCTTTTAACCGAGAAGCTTTTAGAAGTACCTTTTTCGTATCAGGAGGTTCTGCCTCTCTTTTGATGTGCGCTTTTGGAGGAGAAAAAGATAGTTTTTTGCTGTCTCGAATTTTACAAATTGTTGAAATGCCTTCTGTAAGATGGGAACGGAAAAGCATAGCAGATTGTGCAGCACATGTTTTAGTGGGTGAATGCGGTGTCCATTTAGACGGGCAAGAAGAATTTGGTCATCATGGCTTGCATATCATCGCTTTCGGCGATGCAGTTCGTTCCCTTACGCCTAAGCAAAGTTACAGTATTTTAGATTATACGAATCTAAAATATTCTCAGGAAGAACTTATCAGCCTTCCTTTCTGGATGAATGAATTTGCATGGGAATGTGCCCAAAAGGCTGTATGTGTTCAAACGACAAATAAAAATACAGCAAGCAATTCCTACGCTGAACAAGAATTAAAAAAAATAAAATCTACTAAGCTATTCAGAATTGCAAAAAAAATATATTATTTTATCCCACGACGCCTAAGAGCATGGTTGTGGAAATAATATATTAAAAGTAATTTTGATACTGCAATATAACTTAAATCGTTTTAAAGATTTTAAAAAGGGAGGGAAGAGGATTATCTATGCAGTTTCAGTCGATGATATTTTTAATATTCTTTTTTGTTTTATGTATCGTATATTATGCTGTTCCTGGAAAGTTAAAAAAGTATTGGCTCCTTTTAGTGAGTTGGGTATTTTACCTGTCGCTGTCATTTGAGTTCCCATTTTATCTGCTGGCAGTTACACTGTTTTCATATGTCATGGGTATAGCGATAGAACGAATGTCGCATAATTCTCACCGAAAAAGAAATTTGTTTTTGGCATTTGCATTAGTGGGAACCTTTTCGGCTCTTGCCGTTATAAAATATGGTGGATTTTTCACCGAAAATGCAGCCCGGTTCCTTGAAATTTTACAGGTGGATCCCCCATTTTCTAAATTGCAGCTGGTACAACCGATTGGTCTATCCTTTTTCAGTTTTCAAGCGGCAGGGTATCTGATCGACGTTTACCGCGGAAAACGGACGGCCGAAAAAAATATAATTTCTTATGCGTTATTTCTTTCGTTTTTTCCCATCATTATGTCAGGGCCTATCGAACGTTCCACAAACTTTCTAGCTCAAATTGATGAGAGTGCTAAAATCCGTATAGATACAAATAAAATCCGCCATGGTTTGCTGGAAATGCTGTATGGCTACTTTTTAAAAATTATGGTTGCCGACAGGCTGAATATTTTTGTCAATACTGTTTTTTCGGATCACCAGGCTTATGGCGGAGTTGTTTTAACTTTGGCGGTCATTGCGTTCGGGATTCAGCTGTACTGCGATTTTGCAGGAATTTCCACCATCGCCTTAGGCGCGGGAGAAGTGTTAGGATTTTCTCTTATTCGCAATTTTGAAACGCCTTATTTTTCTCTGTCGGTTGGTGAATTCTGGCGCAGATGGCATATTTCGTTGTCTACATGGTTTCGGGATTACTTATATATTCCTCTGGGAGGAAACCGAAAGGGAGTAGCACGGAAATATCTAAATTTGATGATCGTGTTTTTGGTAAGCGGATTGTGGCATGGCGCCGGATGGAGCTTTATTGTTTGGGGTGGTTTGCACGGCCTTTATCAAATTATAGGAGGTTTGTTAAAGCCAGTCCGATTAAAAATAATTTCTGCTTTCCATATCGATCCCGATTTACCTGGGAACCGATTTTTAAAAATGGCATTTAATTTTGCCCTTATTAACTTTGCGTGGCTGTTTTTTCGAGCTGAAAGCCTTACCCAGTCGCTTCAAATAATTTGGCAAAGCGTGTCCATGTGGAATCCGTGGGAATTATTTGACGGAACGCTGCTTACCTTAGGGTTGGATTGGCCCGATATGATGGTATTACTTTTGTCTCTGATAATTTTGTTAATTATGAGCGTCTGCCAATATAAAAACATTGATTGGAAAACGAATTTGATGAATCAAGGTTTTGTATTTCGGGCGATTGTGTATGTTGCTTGCATTACGGCGCTGGTTGTATTTGGAATTTATGGTTCATCCTACAGCGCTTCTTCTTTTATTTATGTAGATTTTTAAAAGTAACTTTTTATTAATCAAGGTGGTGGAGATATGAAAAAAAGGGGTGCCCACTCCCCATTGCGTGGAAAGAATGATCCTGTTTTGATGAATAAAGAAGTAGTAACGCAAGATTCATTCGAGAAAAAGGAAGAAATACTTGTTAAACCTGTAACCAAAAAAGGTTTTTTTCAAGCCTTAGCAATCATTATGGTCCTTTTTGTAGTATTATATGGGCTTAACGGTTTGTTTTTAAGCAGAGCAGGGACCGAATATATTCTCAACGGGCAAAAGGATACAGAAAGTTCTTACGATGTCATTTTTGCGGGAAGTAGTCATATGAATAATGCCGTTTATCCAATGCTTCTGTGGGAGGAGTATGGATTTACCTCATTTAATAATGCACAGTCGGGCGAAATTCTCCCGGTCAGCTATTACACCTGCAAAGAGGCAATTGAGAAATATCATCCCCAAGTGCTGGTGTTAGATGTATATATGCTTTACCATAGCCGTCGTGACGGAAATATTTCATGGATGCACCAAAGTATGGATAGATTATCTGCTGCAAATAGAATTCCAGCCATTTTAAATTTGGTACCTTTAAAGAACTGGGAAGAGTTTTTATTTCCTCTTTCGTTCTACCATTCACGTTGGAAAGAGATAGCAGAAACTGATTTTGTAGGAGAAAATTCTATTTCCAAAGGATGTGCCCAAAACTTTACTATTGCCGAAGATATTGTAGGGCTTACTTTTGAAAGCACACCGGAAAACGTAAAAATTCGTCCTCCAGAAATTCCTGTCGAATATCTAAATAAAATCGTTGATTTATGCAGAAAAACCGATACAAAGCTGCTGCTGGTTGCATTGCCATATTTTATTTCCGATGAATTGGAAGATGCAACGCACGATCTTAGCAAGGATATGGCATATTTTAATTGGGTTTCTGATTTTGCGCAGGAAAAAGAAATACCTTATATCAATTATTTTTATTTAGTAGACGAAATTGGTTTTGACTGGTGGGAGTGCTTGTATAATTATAGCCATATGAATTATTGGGGCGGTTCCATTATTACAAACCATTTAGGCGAATATTTAAATACGCATTATGATTTGCCCGATCATCGGCAGGATCCAAATTATCAGCATTGGAATGAAGATCTGGAAACTTATAAAAACCATCTGGAAAAATCTATCAAAAATGCAACATAATAAATGTAGCTATAAAAATTTTTAAATTTAGTAGAATGGATACGCTTATAATGTTAAAGCCATAGTAAAGATGATAACCTTGGAAGGTAAAAATATCACTGCTAAATAATTTTTAACAGTAATGTATATCTAATCTCTTTTTGCTTGTTTTTACAAGTAAAATTTATCCCAAGAGAGTGTATCTCTACGATATGGAAGTAATTTTGGCTTTAACTATAAACGGAAAGATTACTATCACTATTTTTCTTGTTTTGGTTATGACTTTATTATATGTAAAAATAATATGATGTGATATTCCAAAACTATTTTAGGTAATGTTATGATTAAAAAATTAGAAAAATATTCTTTTTTATTTCAGGAACTTGTAAAACGAGATTTTAAAAAGAAATATAAACGCACCGTAATAGGAATGGGGTGGAGTATTCTTTCACCCCTTTTGCAGCTTCTAGTAATGCGTCTTATATTTACTCAATTTTTTGGTAGGAATATGGAGCATTATACTACGTATTTGTTCTGTGGAAACTTAGTGTTTTCTTATTTCAGTGAATCTACAGGACAGGGAATGTCCTCTCTGATGGGTAATTCTTCTATTTTTACCAAAGTGAATATTCCAAAATATTTATTTCTGTTTTCTAAAAATGTACAATCCCTTATTAATTTTGGATTAGTACTTATTGTGTTTTTTATTTTCTGTATTTTGGATGGAATCACATTTACTTGGAAGTTTATTCTTTTAATTTACCCCATTGTTTCTTTGTTGTTGTTTAATATAGGAGTAGGCTTAATTCTATCTGCGTTATTTGTATTTTTCCGAGATATTCAATATCTGTGGTCAATATTCACGCAGCTTTTGATGTATCTTTCGGCTATTTTTTATTCGATTGATTCCTACAATGAAAGAATGCAGGAACTGTTTTTGCTCAATCCCATTTATCTGCATATTCGGTATTTCCGAAAGATTGTTATTGACGGAACGATTCCTAGTGTATGGTTTCACCTGCTGATGATCGCTGATGTAGCGATTGTATTAGGCATTGGATGTTGGATGTACAAAAAGTATAATACAAAATTTTTATATTATGTATAACGGAGGAAATCATGAGTATCTTAGAGCTTCATAATGTATCAATCCGTTATATTACCGGTGATTTTAAAGAAATAGGTCTTAAAGAATATTTTATTCGTAAAATGACGGGTAACTACCATGTAACAGAATTCTGGGCCGATAAAGATGTCACCTTTTCGCTAGAAAAAGGCGATTTACTAGGGATCATTGGTGCTAACGGAGCGGGAAAATCTACGCTATTAAAGGTAATTTCGGGAATCATGGAGCCTACAAAAGGATGGATCAAGCGTAACGGAAGTATTGCAGCGCTTCTCGAGCTTTCCAGCGGTTTTGACGGAGAATTGACGGTTAAAGAAAATGCGTATCTTCGTGGTGCCATGTTGGGTTATACTCGAAAATTTATGGATGAAACTTTTAAAGAGATTATTGAATTTGCCGATTTGAAAGAGTTTGAAGATAGGCCGTTTAAGCAGCTTTCTTCTGGTATGAAGTCAAGGCTGGCATTTTCGATTGCCAGTCTTGTAAAACCGGATATCCTGATTTTAGATGAAGTTCTTTCCGTCGGCGACGGAGCTTTTCGAAAAAAAAGCGAACAGAAAATGCAGGAAATGATGGGCGGAGGCACGACAACCATTCTTGTTTCACATTCCTTAAACCAGATTGAAGATATGTGCAGTAAAATCCTTTGGCTTGATAAAGGAAAACAAATTGAGTTTGGGGACGATGTCCATGGGATTTGCGCACGGTATGAAGAATTCTTGGAGAAGAAAAATAAATCGCGATAACTTTACATTCTAAAAGTATTTCGGTGCTTAAAAGGCAGGAGTCGTTTGATGACTCCTGCCTTTTAAGCATATTTTTCGCAACAAATAAAACACTGGAATTAATCGGATGATGGTATGCACTACTTTGGTGGTATCAAAAGTTTTGTGTAAATTCATTTATAGATTTTAGTATTACCAAAATTATTGGCAAACGAGAGGTGAGCTGTTTAGATCAGCAAGAAGGTCGTTACTAAATTATTTTCATTATTATAATAGCATCCAATGAAACTTCGGACGTTTGCGCATACAAATTGTTCAAGTTTTTAATGAATAATATTTTTTACTATTTTAAGCAGACTATGGCGCTGTCTGCCTTGACTAACGCTATAAGTGTTGGATATAATGGAGGGGAACTTCTGGAAACGGAAGAAGGAAGTTACCATAGAGAAAAAAAGCTCCTGCCAGAAATGCTGCGGCAGGAGGATTTTTTTATTATTTTTGAAATGCAGGTGCGCTATTTAAGAATTTCATGTACCATCGCCGCAATTTCAGTCGGAGCAGAAACGTGATGCGGTTCCGTTTTCATCTCTTCGGGACGGTAGCCGTACAAACAGCCGATGAAGGGAATATGGTTATCGTCCGCGGCGAGACGGTCCATAGAAGTATCGCCCACCATGACGGCTCCTTCTTCGGGTTGTACGCGGCTAAGCAAGGCGCACAAACTCTGGGATTTGGAGTGCATATGGGGTTCCAGTGGCTGTTTGTAATCGACGAGATCGGCTAAATGAATCTTGTCCAACACAATGTCGATATATCCGGCAGGCGCATTGGAACACACGGCGATAGCACAGCCGTCTTCGTGAAGCTGTTCCATCATTTCCTTACAGCCCGGATACGCCTCGGCAAGATCCATACATTCCCGTTCCACCTGAGCTACCCGCGTGAGATATCGCTGTTGGGTTTCTTTATCCGCACCGGGAAGGAGCATATGGATGTATTCTGTTGCGGGAAGCCCGTAAATACGTTTGATTTGTTCAGGGGTCTGGGCGCTCCATCCAAATTCTGTTTGCACCATGCGGTGCGCGCCCACACTGAAAAGCTCGGTTTGGTTGAGCGTACCATCGAGATCAAAAATGACAAGCTTTCGAGGATGTGGCATCATGATAAATCTCCCTTGCTGCCGCGTCTGCAAATTTACAGAATCAGGCCCTGCGCGGTCTGGGGCCGTCCATTTTTAGAAGAGCGAGAAAATTGCGAAATCTGCTCTTTGTTTATTATACAGTGTTTCGTGAAGGGGAAAAAGAGTCTTTCAAAAAACCTCCCTTTTCTCTAAGGCAAACGCGAAAACATGGAGCTGATTTGTATAAATTTCTTAGAAAATTTTGTCTTTTTTAGGGGGGAGCCGCAGGAGGCTGTATGGAATAACATAGGAAGAAAGGAAGAGACACAACGCCCCGGTCTCTTGGGAACAACAGGGGCATAGATTGGAGGAATGCCGGATGGCAAAATTTTTACTCAAGCTTTTGCTCAAGAACGGACAGAGTACATCGGATCCGTTGGTAAGGGAAAAATGCGGAAAAATAGCGAGTCTTGTCGGAATTGCCACAAATTTTGTGTTGTTTTTACTGAAGATCCTTGTGGGAACACTGTTTCAAAGCATCGCCATTACAGCGGATGCAGTAAATAACCTTTCCGATTCCGCGTCGTCGGTAGTGACGCTCATTGGCTTCAAACTTTCTGGAAAGCCGGCCGATGAGGAGCATCCCTATGGCCACGCACGGATGGAATACATTTCTGGGTTAGTGGTATCATTTTTGATTTTATTTTTGGGTTTTCAGCTCATTCAAAGCTCTGTGGAAAAAATCTTTCATCCGGAGCAGGCACAGTTTAGCGTAGTAGCTGCGGCGGTACTAGTGCTCTCGATTCTTGTGAAAGTATGGCAGGGACTCTTTTACCGTGGCATGGGTAAAGCTATTGCTTCTACAGCGTTACAGGCTACGGCTGCTGATAGTTTCAACGATGTATTTTCCACAGCGGCAATTCTTATTGGTATGGTGATAACAAAACTTACCTCCTTTAATCTGGATGGCTATATGGGCGTTGTGGTGGCGGTGCTGATCATCATAACGGGGATCAATCTTGTCCGCGAAACATCGAACCCTCTTTTGGGCATGGCACCGGATAAAAAGCTGGTGGATGAAATTTATAAAAAGATTTTGTCTTATGACGGCATCATCGGTTTGCACGATTTAATGGTGCATAACTATGGGCCAAGCCGGTGTTTTGCTTCCGTACACTGCGAAGTGCCCGCCTCTCGCAACATTATGGAAAGCCACGATATTATCGATACGATTGAACATGATTTTAAGAAGGAAATGGGCATCCAGCTTGTTATCCATCTTGATCCTGTTGAAACCGATAACGAACAGACGAACAACCTGCGTGCCCAAGTATTTGCACTTCTCAAAGAGATTTCGCCGGAAATCCGTATGCACGACTTTCGCGTGGTTTGGGGAAAAACGCATTCCAACTTGATCTTTGATGTATTGGTGCCATTTCAATTTAAACTGCGGGATAAAGATTTAAGCGATTATATCTCCAAAAAGATTTCGGATCTTAACAGTTCGTATAACGCTGTGATTACTATCGATCACAGTTATGTTCCGTCCGAAATCGGAAAAAATGGAGAAGTATAAAAAATTTACAATTTGTTCTTGTATTTTCGCGTGTTTTGTATTAAACTAGATTTAGCACTTAAAACCAGAGAGTGCTAAATCTGGTTTTTTTATTATAATAAAGAGGTTGATGATAATGGCAATGAAACAATTTCAGGCGGAATCCAAACGGCTTTTGGATCTCATGATCAATTCGATCTACACACATAAAGAGATTTTCTTGCGTGAGCTAATCTCGAATGCAAGCGATGCCATCGATAAGCTGTACTACAAAACGCTTCAGGACGGAGATACCGGACTTTCCCGTGAAGATTTTTCCATCTGGCTTAAACCAGATAAAACAGCCCGCACCCTCACGATCAGCGATAACGGCTGCGGCATGACACAGGAGGATTTGGAAAATAATCTGGGCGTCATTGCCAAAAGCGGTTCGCTAAGCTTTAAGCAGGAGAACGAAAAGAAAGAGGACATTGATATTATCGGTCAGTTCGGCGTAGGATTCTATTCGGCGTTTATGGTGAGTGACTGCGTGACAGTTCGCTCGCGTGCCTACGGCAGCGATAAAGCGTATGAGTGGCACTCCCGCGGCGCGGAAGGGTACACCATTGAGGAATGCCAGAAGGATGACCGCGGCACCGATATTATCCTCCATTTCAAGGATGATTCCGACGACGAGAATTACAGCGAATTCCTTGATACCTACCGTCTGCGTAATTTGGTAAAGAAGTATTCCGACTATATCCGTTATCCCATTCGTATGAATGTGGAAAAGAGCCGTTTAAAACAAGGCTCTAAGGAGGAATACGAGTCCTATGTGGAGACCGAAACGCTCAACAGCATGGTCCCGCTGTGGCGGAAAAATAAGAACGAGATTACAGAAGAAGAGTATAACACTTTTTATAAAGAAAAGTTTCATGACTTCGCCAATCCGCAGAAGGTAATCCACAGTAGCACGGAGGGTACGGCTACCTACAACGCTTTGCTGTTTCTTCCGTCGCAGGCGCCGCTGGATTATTATACGCGCGATTACGAAAAGGGTCTGCAGCTGTATTCCAACGGCGTGATGATTATGGAGAAATGCCCGGATCTGCTGCCGGATTATTTCAGCTTTGTACGCGGCCTTGTCGATTCGCAGGATCTGTCGCTGAATATCTCCCGTGAAATGCTTCAGCATGACCGTCAGCTCAAGCTTATTGAGGGACGTCTGGAAAAGAAGATCAAATCGGAGCTCGAAAGTATGCTCAAAAATGATCGCGAAGGCTACGAAAAGTTCTTCAAGAACTTTGGTCTCCAGCTCAAATACGGCGTGTATTCCGACTATGGCATGCACAAAGATCTCCTGAAAGATCTGCTGCTGTTCTATTCGTCCAGCGAGAAAAAGATGGTCACGCTCAGCGAATACGTCAGCCGCATGAAGGAAGATCAGAAATATATCTATTATGCCTGCGGAAGCACAGTAGAGCGTCTTGATCAGCTTCCCCAGACAGAGCGGCTGCGTGATAAGGGTATGGAGATCCTCTATCTGACCGATGATGTAGACGAGTTTGCCCTGCGCGTAATGATGAATTACGATGAGAAAGAATTCCGTAATATCTCTTCAGATGATCTGGGCTTGGAAACGGAAGAAGAGAAAAAGGAAGCCGAGAAGCAGGGGGAGGAAAACAAGGATCTGCTCAGCTTCTTAAAGGATTCTTTGGATGGTAAGGTAAAAGAGGTTGTTCTGTCGCAGCGGCTCAAGTCGCATCCGGTATGTCTTTCTACGGAGGGAGCCATCTCTCTGGAGATGGAAAAGGTGCTCAACTCCATGCCGAACGCGAGCCAAAATGAAATTAAGGCTTCCCGTGTGCTGGAAATTAACGCCAACCACCCGATTTTCCAAACGCTTGTAAAACTCTACGATGCAGACAAGGATAAGCTCAAAGCGTATGCAAATCTTTTGTATACACAGGCTTTGCTGATTGAGGGCCTTCCCATTGAAGATCCGGTTGCTTTTTCCAACGAAGTGTGCTCTCTCATGGTCTAAAAGCTGTACAAAGGGTTCAGTTATAGATATTGAAAGACATTTGTTTATATAAAAAGATTATTATTTTTGCCCTCCCGGTGTTGGCCGGGAGGGCTCTTTTTGAAAAAAGAGATTTTTAACGTGCCAATAAAAAGATACACCAAAAACAAAGGATAAGAATTGTTAATTTTGACTTTTTTTACAGAATAGTAGATTTTATATTTTGAGTATGTTATACTACATTGTAGTGTACGTTCGGGTATGATAGTTATAAATTTAACAATCCATATCCATTCCTATCGTTATAATCTCTATCAGGGAGGAAAAAGAATGCAAAAGCGTATCAGCAATCTGCCCTTTCAGGGAACAAAGGAGCAGGAGGAGAAACTCAGGGAAATTATCGCTAGGCATAAGGGAGAACCGGGTGCTGTAATGCCGACTCTGCATGAAGCACAGGAGGTATACGGCTATCTTCCGATTGAAGTCCAGACGATGATTGCAGACGGCCTCGGCGTACCGCTGGAGGAAGTTTTTGGTGTATCGACGTTCTACTCGCAGTTTTCCCTTACTCCGAAGGGGAAGTATAACGTTTCGATCTGTTTGGGAACAGCGTGCTACGTTAAAGGAGCGGCCGCTGTGCTCGATAAGCTGACAGAACTATTGGGGATCCAGCCGGAAGAATGCACGCCTGACGGAAAGTTCTCGCTGACAGCCTGCCGCTGCGTAGGTGCTTGTGGCCTTGCCCCAGTGCTGACAATCAATGACGACGTGTACGGACGCATGACGCCGGAAGAGGTTGAAGGAGTTCTGGCTAAATATTCGGTATAATTTATGCGGGAGCTTTCACTGAACGTCATGGACATCGTCCAGAATTCCATTTCGGCCGGCGCAAATCTTATCACACTCTCAGTATGCGAGAATTGTGAGGAGGACTCGCTTGTCATCACCATCCGTGACAACGGGCGCGGAATGACCGAAGAGCAGGTGCGCCGTGTGACGGATCCGTTCTACACGACCCGCACTACCCGTAAGGTGGGGTTGGGTGTGCCGCTGTTTAAAATGGAAGCCGAAATGACGGGCGGGGCATTTTCCATAGATTCCGTTCCCGGAAAAGGTACGGATGTGACAGCGAGGTTTGTGCCGTCACATGTGGATATGATCCCGCTGGGAGATATAAACTCCACAGTAAAACTGCTTATCTCCTGCAATCCGCAGATCGATTTTGTATTTTTGCGTTCTCTCGATAGCAGGAGTTTTACGCTCGATACACGCGAGCTGAGAGAGGTATTGGGGAAGGATGTACCGCTGAGCGATCCCGAGGTAGTTTCATGGATCGGCGGTTTTTTGGAGGAGCAGACGGAGGCTCTAAACAGTCCCGGATCGGTTGAAAATTAGTTTTTACCCCGCAAAGGGAATGTTTTATGGTAGGTTGCGGGCTAGGAAAAGGAAATGTCTCGTGCTGGTGCGATTTCAGGGAACATGGCTGTCTGCAGGTATGCTGTGGAAATCGTATAGCCGGATCATTTATGGAATAGGAGGAATATTTCGATGAAATCTTTAGCTGAATTGCAGGCAATTCGCGATAGGGCAAGAGCACAGGTAGAGATTCGCGAGGGAATGGAGGATCATGTCCGCGTTTTGGTAGGTATGGCGACCTGTGGAATTGCCGCAGGTGCACGTCCGGTACTTAACGCGTTTGTAGACGAGGTATCGAAACGTCAGCTGAAAAATGTAACGGTGACGCAGACAGGCTGCATCGGGATCTGCCAGTTTGAACCGGTGGTTGAAGTGGTTGAGCCGGGCAAGGACAAGGTTACCTATGTAAAAATGACGCCGGAAAAGGCGCTCCGAGTGGTAAACGACCATCTGGTAAACGGCAATGTCGTGACGGAATATACCATCGGCGCGAATTCTTGAAGTAAGGAGAAGAGAGAATGTATCGTTCCAATGTTTTGGTTTGCGGCGGTACCGGATGCACTTCCTCAAATAGCGAGCTGATCATCAAAAGGCTCCAAGAGGAAATTAAAGCCGCTGGACTCGAAAAAGAAGTCAACGTTGTGCGCACCGGATGTTTTGGTCTGTGCGCCCTCGGCCCCATTATGATCGTTTATCCGGAAGGATCTTTTTACAGCCGCGTTACGCCGGAGGATGTACCGGAGATCGTGGAGGAGCATCTGCTCAAAGGTCGTATTGTGCGCCGTCTGCTTTATCAGGAGACGGTAGTTGATGACAACACGGTGAAATCGCTCAATCAAACGCCGTTTTATTCGAAACAGCACCGCATTGCGCTGAAGAACTGCGGCGTGATTAACCCCGAAGAGATCGATGAATACATAGCGGTGGATGGTTATAAGGCTCTGGGTAAAGTTCTTACCGAGATGACCCCGCAGGAAGTTATTGATACCATCCTTAAATCCGGACTGCGCGGACGCGGCGGTGCAGGTTTCCCCACAGGGCGTAAGTGGAGCTTCGCGGCAGCCAATCAAGCCGACCAGAAATACGTTTGCTGCAATGCCGACGAGGGCGATCCGGGTGCGTTTATGGATCGTTCTGTTTTGGAGGGAGATCCGCACAGTGTGCTGGAGGCAATGGCCATTGCGGGCTATGCTATCGGTGCTACACAGGGCTATATCTATATCCGTGCAGAGTATCCCATCGCAGTAAAGCGGCTGCAAATTGCGATCCGGCAGGCGCGGGAATACGGTCTCTTGGGAAAGAATATTTTTGATTCCGGTTTTGATTTTGATATTGACATCCGTCTTGGCGCAGGCGCCTTCGTCTGCGGTGAAGAAACGGCTCTGATGACCTCTATTGAGGGCAAGCGCGGCGAGCCGCGGGTACGTCCTCCGTTCCCAGCCGTCAAAGGGCTGTTCGGCAAACCGACTGTGCTCAACAACGTAGAGACGTATGCGAACATCGCGCAGATCATCTTAAATGGTCCGGAATGGTTCAGCTCCATTGGCACGGAAAAATCCAAGGGTACGAAAGTGTTCGCCCTCGGCGGTAAGATCCAGCATACCGGTCTTGTGGAAGTTCCCATGGGAACCACATTACGCGAGATCATCGAAGAGATCGGCGGCGGCGTGCCTAATGGCCATAAATTTAAAGCGGCGCAGACCGGCGGTCCCTCCGGTGGCTGCATTCCGGCTTCGCTGATGGATACGCCCATCGATTACGACAACCTCATTGCCATCGGTTCCATGATGGGTTCCGGCGGCTTGATCGTTATGGATGATACCACCTGTATGGTGGATATTGCAAAATTCTTCTTGGAGTTTACGGTGGATGAGTCGTGCGGCAAGTGTACACCGTGCCGCGTCGGTACAAAACGTCTGCTGGAGATCCTCAACAAGATTACGAGCGGCAATGGTACTCTGGAGGATATTGATAATCTTGAGAGTCTTTGCTATTATATCAAAGAAAATGCGCTGTGCGGCCTTGGCCAGACGGCGCCGAACCCTGTCCTTTCTACGCTGCGTTATTTCCGCGACGAATACGTTGCCCATGTAACAGACAAGGTCTGCCCGGCGGGAGTTTGTAAGGCTCTTACCAATTTTGTAATCGATCCCGACAAATGCCGCGGCTGCACGCTGTGTGCGCGCAACTGCCCGGTAGGGGCGATTTCGGGTTCCGTCAAGCAGCCGCATACTATCGATACCTCGAAGTGCATCAAGTGCGGCGCCTGCATGGAGAAGTGCAAATTCGACGCAATCAGCAAGAGATAAGGAAGGAGTGTGCCTGAAATGGATATGGTGAATGTAAAGGTCAACGGTACGCCCCTGTCTGTACCGAAAGATTATACGGTTCTGGAAGCTGCGCGGGAGGCCGGCTATGACATCCCCACGCTGTGCTTTTTAAAGGACATCAATGAGATTGGCGCGTGCCGTATGTGCGTGGCCGAGGTAAAGGGAGCGCGTTCGCTGGTGGCGTCGTGCGTTTATCCCGTCAATGAGGGGATGGAGATTTCCACCAACACGCCCAGAATTCAAAAAGCCCGCAAGATGACGCTGGAAATGCTGCTTTCGGTGCATGACCGTAAGTGTCTTACTTGTAAGCGCAACGGCTCCTGCGAGCTGCAGACGCTGTGTAACGAGCTGGGTGTGGACGATACGGAGACGTATGCTGGTGATGTACCAGAAGCGCAGGTAGATGAGTCTACTCTCCATTTAATCCGCGACAATTCTAAATGTATTTTGTGCCGCCGCTGTGTGGCTGCTTGTCAGAACCAGTATGTCTCCGTCATAGGCACCAACGGCCGTGGTTTCGATACGCATATTGGCTGCTCGTTTGAGCGCCCGCTTTCTGAGGTAGCGTGTGTCTCCTGCGGACAATGCATCGTAAGCTGTCCCACCGGCGCTCTCACCGAGCGCGATCAGTGTCAAGAGGTTCTCGATGCTCTCAACGATCCCGAGAAGTTTGTAGTGGTGCAGACAGCACCGTCCATCCGTGCCGCGCTGGGCGAATGTTTCGGCATGCCGATCGGCACAAATGTAGAGGGCAAGATGGTTGCCGCGTTGCGCCGCCTTGGATTTGATCGTGTATTCGATACTGATTTTGGCGCTGACCTTACCATTATGGAGGAAGCCAACGAATTTATCGAGCGCGTGCAAAACGGCGGTGTACTGCCGATGATCACCTCCTGCTCGCCGGGATGGGTCAAATTCTGCGAGCATTACTATCCGGACCTGCTGCCGCATGTGTCGTCGTGCAAATCGCCGCAGCAGATGACCGGTGCAATCATTAAGACTTGGTTTGCACAGAAGAATAATATCGATCCGAAGAATATTGTGGTAGTAAGCATTATGCCCTGTACCGCTAAGAAGTTTGAAGTACAGCGTGACAATCAGGACGGAGCAGGCCCCGGTATCGAGGATGTGGACATCGCCCTTACCACGCGTGAGCTGGCCCGCCTGATCAACCTTGCAAAGATCAATTTTGCCCGCCTGCCGGATGAGCAGTTTGATCCGATCCTCGGCGTGGGCACCGGTGCGGCCGTTATTTTCGGCGCGACGGGCGGCGTTATGGAAGCGGCTCTGCGCACAGCGGCCGATGTGCTGGAAGGCAAATCGCTGGATGCCATCGAATATACAGAGGTACGCGGTACGCAAGGAATTAAAGAAGCCGTCTATCATGTCGGCGGCATGGATGTCAAGGTAGCAGCTGTCAGCGGCCTGAAGAACGCTAACGAAATCCTTGCAAAGATTCGCAGCGGTGAGGCGGATTATCAGTTTATCGAGATTATGTGCTGCCCGGGCGGCTGCGTCAACGGCGGCGGCCAGCCCATTCAGCCGGCATCTGTGCGCAACTTCACCGATATCAAGGCGTTGCGTGCAAAGGCTCTCTATGATGAAGATAAGAATCTTCCGCTGCGCAAGAGCCATGAAAACCCTGAAGTTCAGGCTCTTTATAAAGAGTATCTCGGTAAGCCCGGCAGCCACAAGGCGCATGAGCTCCTCCACACCACCTATGTACCCAGAAAGCGCTTTTAATGAGATGCTTTTCTCACATTAACGCATTTCGTTTTTGAAAGAATAAAAGGACACATCCCCAGCGGATGTGTCCTTTTGTGTTTGATAAAAATTATACTTTTAAGGGTTTAGGGGATTTTCGGAAGCGCCGGTGCGCGAGTATTTACACTAGCCATATTTTCGATTTCGGCTTCGTACCGTTCCCGTTCCATTTTTACCATTTCTTTTTGGCGTACAGCCAAAGCGTACTGGCTTAAAAATTCATCCTCTGTAAGCTGCCCCATCTGATATTGGCAGTCCAGAGTTTTCATTTGCAGTTCCAGCTGCTGTTCCTGTGTCTGAAGGGTGTACCGCTGCGCATAAAGTTCTTCATAGCTTAATCCGGACGAGGGGAGGGTTCCGGTATATAAAGAATATTGTACTTCTGCTTTTCCTATTTTAGCTCCTGTAAGCTTCAGATACTTTTCGGCCTGCCTTTTCTGCCACTCATATTGTTCCTTTTGTGTTTTGAGCAGATACTGTTGCTGTTTTAGTTCGCTTAACTGAGAATATACAGCCGAATAATCGCTGTTGCTAGTATTGTACACAGCGTAGGGTTTTTCCAGCAATTTAATCTGCTCATGAAGCGCTTTTTCTTGAAATTCGCATAATTTCTTATATGCCTGCGCATAGGAAAATTGCTCCCAAAGCTCGTCGGTGCTCATATCATCATATGGAAAGTCGATAGGAGAAGTAGACAGCGGATCCACAGAAGCAACCGTGGTTGCGGTCATATCTGCAACAGAGAAAGAAAAATTTGAAGAAGCAAAGGAGGGCACCGAAGCAGATACTTTAGACTTGTCTGGAGCTGCCGAAACAGGAAGAAGTGTAAAGCCCAAAGTCAGTGCCGTTGCCAGAAGAAGATAGCGTATCTTTTTCATCTGAATCCATCCTTTCTATTTATTTTTCTTCGATAGGCTGAAAATCAAGAATAAAAATTTTATACATTTATTTTACCATATACTGTATTTATATACAACCGGAGAATCTTTTTTAGCTAAAGGGAAAGTTGCTGGATAGAAATTACAAAACTTTTTTATAATAGTAAATAACAGAAGCAATATGCTTTGTGATGACCTCGATTGCTTGGAAGAAAAATTATGTTTGAAAAAATCGAATAGAGGAAATAGCAAAGTTATCGAACGCATCGGCGCATTTGTTTACGGCTTCTCAAAATATACAATCTGTCAAAAAAGCAGTTGGCTTTAATTTCCCAAAGAAGATACATGGATTTCCAGACTAAAAAATGATAAAATAGCGTTTCTCCCTAAAGAACCCGCACTTGATTTTTCGGAGGTTTTTAGTACAATAAGAGAAAAAAGGGAGGCGGAAGGATGAAACAGGAAAGAGTGATGCAAAGAAGATCAAGGGCTGTTTCTCGGTTCCCGCGCCTGCGGGCAGTAGGGATGGTTTTGTCGGCAGCGGGATTTTTGTGGTTTTTACTTCCGATTGTGGTCGGTGTAATGAATATCGGCAACGTTTTCGGAATGGCTGTTTGTACTCTGTTTTTTCTAACATTCTGCTTAGGTGCGCGGATAAAACAGAGGGGAGGCCCAATTCGGGTGGTGTATCTTATAGTGTCTATTGCTTTGGGAATAGGCGTAGTTTGGGCAGCCATCCTTTCCGGCCTGATGGTGTATGGGATTTCTAATCGGGTGCAGGAGGGAGAAGAGGGGATTCCGGTGATTGTGCTGGGATGTCAGGTAAAAGGGGATGTGCCGAGCACCGAGCTTCAGCGGCGGATCAATACGGCGGCGGAATATCTGACGGAGCATCCGCAGGCGGTGTGTATTGCCAGCGGCGGACAGGGGGCGGGAGAAAATCGATCAGAAGCTTCGGTCATCGCAGAAGGACTGCAGAAACAGGGGATTTCAGCCGATCGAATTCTCTTAGAAGACGCTTCCGCCAATACTCGTGAGAACCTGCAAAATGCAGCCGCCATTCTTGCACAGCGCGGCCTCGGCACAAAAGTGGCTATTGTAACCGATGAATACCATCAGTACCGTGCGGGACTTCTGGCGCGGCGCATAGGGTTAATCCCCCGCGCTGTGAGCGTTGATACCCTGGTTTATATTTTTCCAGCCTGTTATATGCGCGAGCTTCTGGCGCTGACGAAGGATCTTATAATTGCTTAGTTTTATGATTCACTTTTAAAATTTTTCAGACTCTCTCCCCACGCCGATCATAGCGCATATTCCCCGTGTTTCCTAAAATCTTTGCAGCGAGGAAGAAACAAATTACTTTTGACAAGCAACTTTTGCAAGAGGTCTTATAAAAATTTGAGCGGCTCCGTTTACAAACCCAAGGTTTTCGAGAACGCAATACCGGGTTTATGAAAGCGGAGCTCTTTTTATTTTTCTTCTGTGTCATTGTGAGCGATAATAGCTCAGAAAATCGTAAAAATATAACGAAGTCAGACCGGTGTAAAAAGGGTTGTGAGGAGACAGGGTTTATAGTATAATAGGGGCAGTTGTTTGAAACGTAGTTTGGCATTGTCACAAAGGAGTGATTTGTTACGGAAACTATCCTGATAAAATCAGCACATTTACTGGACCCTTCCCGCGGTATCGATGAGGTGGGGGATCTGTTGCTTAAAGATGGCAAAATTGCCGCAGTCGGAGGAGAAATCACAGAACAAGACGCGCGCGTAGTGGAGGCGAAAGGCCTCATCGCCGCTCCCGGTCTCGTTGATATGCATGTTCATCTGCGGGATCCCGGGCAAACCCATAAGGAAGACATCTATTCCGGCTGCCGAGCGGCTGCGGCCGGCGGCGTGACAAGCCTTCTGGCCATGCCGAATACCAGCCCCACGACAGATTGTGCCGAGGTCGTTTCTGATATTCTCTACCGCGCCCAAAGCGCCGACGCGCATGTTTATGTCGCGGCGGCGATCACAAAAGGATTGAAAAGTGAAGAACCCACTGATCTGCGTACGCTGCGCGGTGCGGGAGCCATTGCTCTTTCAGATGACGGACGTCCCGTTGAAAATACCCGCCTTTTAGCGGAGGCAATGGTTTTAGGCAGCAGCCTTGGCATGCGGGTGGTTGCCCATTGCGAAGATCTGTATCTTGCAAAGGGCGGTTTGATGAATGAGGGAGTCGTTTCTGAAAAATTGGGAATTCAAGGGATCCCTGCCGCGGCTGAGGATTGCGGCACCGCTAGAGAAATTGCTTTGGCCGAGTCGTACAATGTGCCGGTTCATATCTGCCACGTCAGCACAGCTACCTCCGCAGCCATGATCCGCGACGCCAAAAAACGGGGCGTGCACGTCACGGCAGAGACGGCTCCCCACTATTTTGCTTTGACGGAAGTGCAGCTTCTGCGGCGTGATGCCGATTACCGTATGAATCCTCCTTTGCGCACGGAAAAGGACAGGCTAGCCATCATCGAGGCCCTGCGAGACGGTTCTATCGACGCGATTGCTACCGATCATGCCCCCCATACGCCGCAGGAGAAATCCGATTTTCATTCTTCTCCCAATGGTTCTATCGGGATGGAAACATCACTGGCCGCCGGAATCACGGCGCTGGTCAAGACAGGTATTCTCACCTTGTCAGAGCTTCTTGCGAAGATGACATATATACCCGCTAAGATTCTTGGAATCCCGGCAGGCAGCCTGCAGATTGGTGCTCCCGCCGACGTAGTACTGTTTGATGAAAACGAAGAGTGGAATGTTGATCCCGCAAAACTGCATGGCAAAAGCCGCAATACCCCCTTTAAGGGAATGCGTCTGACCGGACGAGTGAAGATGACAGTGTGCGGCGGGCGGATCGTTTACGAAAATTGGGAAAATGAAATATAAAGGAGGATTATCATGTCTTTTGATCGTTTGATGGAAAAAATTGCTTCGCTGCAAAACCCCACAGTAGCTGGGCTTGATCCTAAACTCTCTTATATTCCGGAAGGGATCCGCCGCGCATCTTACGAGAAATACGGAAAAAATCTGGAAGGTGCGGCGCAGGCGCTGCTGCAGTTCAACAAGGGATTGATCGATGCGTTGTGCGGCATTGTCCCAGCGATAAAGCCGCAGTGTGCCTATTATGAGATGTACGGCTGGCAGGGAGTACGCGCCCTGCACGATACCATCGCTTATGCGCGCGAAAAAGGGATGTTTGTCATCACCGACGGAAAGCGCAATGATATTGGTACAACGATGCAGGCCTACGCGACAGGGCATCTGGGAGAAACAGAAGTAGAAGGGGAATCTTTCCGCGCGTTCGGCGCAGATGCTTTAACGGTCAACGGTTACCTTGGCACCGATGGTATCGAACCGCTGCTCAAGGTCTGCTCTGCACAAGATGCGGGCATTTTTGTATTAGTAAAAACATCTAACCCTTCCTCGGGAGAGCTTCAGGATCAGCAGCTTGAGGGGGAGGAGACCGTCTATGAGGCCATGGGCCGGATGTGTGAGAAATGGGGAGCGCCGTATATGGGTCAATACGGCTATTCCAGCGTTGGTGCAGTGGTGGGAGCCACCTATCCGCAGCAGCTGCGCGAGTTGCGGGAAGCTTTGCCTCATACATTCTTCCTTGTGCCGGGATATGGTGCCCAAGGCGGCGCGGCAGACGACGTGGCTCCCGCTTTCGATAAGCGCGGCGGCGGAGCAGTGATCAACTCCTCCCGCGGCATTATGTGCGCATGGCAGAAAGAGGGTTGCGGCGAGGAGGAATATGCAGCGGCAGCGGCACGAGAAGCGGTGCGTATGCGCGATGCGATCCTTGCCAAAATCGGAAAAATTACGCTGTGAGGGTTTCCCATATGAAATATGAAGTGAAGCTTTGTGAAATTATAAAAAAGGCAGAGCCTGTCCCGGGTATTTTTGATGTGACGGTACGTGCCGGCGAAATTGCGCAGGCGGCGCGTCCGGGACAGTTTGCCCATTTGCTGGTGCCGGGTAAAACACTGCGCCGTCCGATTTCGATTTGTGAGATCGATAAGGGGACGAGTACGCTCCGATTTGTGTTCCAAATCCGTGGAGAAGGTACGCAGCGTCTGTCGGAGTTTGCCGCAGGTGATTGCTACGACATTCTCGGGCCGTTGGGAAACGGGTTCGACTTGGGCGATACATCCCGCCGGGCTCTATTCATTGGCGGTGGAATCGGAGTGCCTCCCCTGCTGGAGGCGGCAAAAGCTTTTGGAAAAAACGCGACGGCCGTGCTGGGGTTCCGCAACGCAGCAGCCGTAATCTTGCAAGAAGATTTCGAAAAGTATGGATGCAAAACGCTCCTAGCCACCGATGATGGCAGCGCCGGCTTTCACGGCCTTGTGACCGATTGCATGAAAGACGAGCCTGCCGATGTAATTTTTGCCTGCGGTCCTGCCCCCATGCTCAAAGCGGTGTGCGCGGCGGCGGCACAGCGTGGGATTCCCTGTCAGATTTCTCTCGAAGAGCGTATGGCCTGCGGCGTGGGGGCATGCCTTGGCTGCGCGTGCAGACTGCGCCGGAAGGACGGCACGGAGTATTACGGACATGTCTGTAAAGACGGGCCGGTGTTCAATTATCAAACCGTGGTATGGGAGGGCTGAACTATGGCAGATATGAAAGTAAAAATTGCCGGGGTGGAGTTTGAAAACCCGCTCATCGCTGCCTCCGGTACCTTTGGATTTGGCCATGAATATGCGCAGTTTTACCCGCTCTCTACCCTTGGCGGCATCTCCTGCAAGGGTCTGACGCTCAAAGAGCGGGCCGGAAACCCGCCGCCCCGTATCGCCGAGACGCCCGGCGGGATGCTCAACGCCGTAGGACTGCAAAATCCGGGCGTCGATTATTTTATCGCCGAAGAGCTGCCTTGGCTGCGGGAACAGAGCACGCGGATTATTGCGAACATCGCCGGAAATACGCCGGAAGAATACTGTGAAATGGCGGAAAAGCTTTCCGATACACAGGTAGATATGATTGAGCTGAACATATCCTGTCCGAACGTCAAGCAGGGAGGCGTGCAGTTCGGCACCACCTGCACAGGGGTAGAGGGGATCACCTCGGCGGTGCGTCGGCACTGCACAAAACCGCTCATGGTAAAGCTTTCCCCCAATGTAAGCGACATCGGCGAGATTGCCGCAGCAGCCGAAAGCGGCGGTGCAGATGCCATCTCTATGATTAATACGCTTACCGGAATGCGTATCGATATTCACACGCGCCGTCCGATTATCCATAACAACACCGGCGGCCTTTCCGGACCGGCCCTGTTGCCGATTGCGGTGCGTATGGTGTGGCAGGCGGCGAACCGTGTGAAGATTCCGATTGTGGGTATGGGCGGCATTTCTAAATGGCAGGATGCAGTAGAGCTGCTCCTTGCCGGAGCGAGCGCGCTGCAAATCGGCACCGTGTTTTTTTCGAACCCCTACGCGCCGGTGGAAATCCTGAAAGGGCTGCAGGAATATCTCGACCGCGCCGGTCTGCATTCCGTAACGGAGCTGACGGGACAAATCCGTCCGTACTAAGTTATGGATACAAGAGTTATTTTAGTCCGCCACTGTGAAGCGGAAGGGAATTTTAAGCGGCTGTTCCAAGGCAGCACCGATGCGCCCGTCAGTGAGAAAGGGCGTGTGCAGCTAGAACTTTTGAGTGTTCGCTGCCGAAATATGCCCATCGATAAAATTTATGCCAGCCCGCTGCGCCGGGCTCGAGAGACAGCAGAAGCGATCAATCGCTACCATCATCTTTCGATCGAAGTGCGCGACGGCCTGCGTGAAATTGACGGAGGCCAGATGGAAAATCAGCCGTTTGAACAGTTTCCGGTACTGTATCCGGAGCAGGCGGAGCACTGGAATCGCCAGCCATGGCTTTTCTGTCCGCCGGGCGGCGAGAGTATGCGCCATGTGTATGACAGAATTTGGAAAACGGTGCTGGAGCTGGTGCAGGAGAACGTGGGAAAGACGATCTGTGCGGCGTCGCACGGGTGTGCAATCCGGAATTTTCTCTGCCGTGCTTCCGGCCGTCCTATCGAGCGCCTCAATGAGATGGATTGGTGCGATAATACGGGCATGAGCATCGTGGATTTTGACGAGCAGCTGCGTCCCCATATCGTAGTGATGAACGATGCGTCCCATCTAACGGGGGAATCGTCTACATTTGCCACCCAGGATTGGTGGAAGCCGGAAAACCGCGGCAGCGATGTGTTTCGATAAAGTTTTCCACAAAAGGAGCGAATAGCGTTGAAAATTATGGCGGTAGATTTGGGCAAAGCGCGCACCGGTCTTGCCGTATGCGATGAGAGGGAGATCCTCGCCTCGCCGGCGGGAGTTGTCGCAGAATATAACAGGGAAAAACTGGCCCAGCGTATCGCACAGGAGGCCGCGGCCCATAAGGTGGAGCTGCTTGTTTTGGGGCTGCCGCGCAATATGGACGGCAGCGAGGGAGAAAGTGCCCAGAGTGCCCGTCAGTTCGGTGCCATGCTGGAAAAGTGCAGCGGATTGCCCGTCGATTTTTGTGACGAACGAGGAACGACCGTTACCGCACATGTGTATTTGAACGATACCGATACGCGCGGAAAGCGCCGCAAAGCCGTTGTCGATACGGTGGCGGCTACGGTCATTCTGGAAAATTATTTAGCGTCGCGACGCAACCGCCGCGCGAGAGAGCAGGGGGACGGCGCATGATTGCATGGCTTTTAGCCAAGCAGATAGGCGTTTTATTTTTGATGATGGCAGGCGGTTTTACCCTCGTTAAGCTTGGAATTGTCCGAGTGGAGGAGAGCCGCACACTTTCGTTGCTTTCTATTTATCTGATTCTGCCGTGTGTCATGATCCACGCGTTTCAGGTGGAGTATTCTGACGAGATCCGCAATGGATTTCTGCTTGGCATTTTGGCGGCAGTAGGGATCCACTTAATCCTATTTGTTCTTACAGGTGTTTTTGGAAAGTTTCTGCATTTAGAGCCTGTGGAGAAAGGCTCTCTGATTTATTCCAATGCCGGAAATCTCATCCTCCCTCTTGTGACGTCGGTCCTCGGATCGGGATGGGAGATCTATGCGAGCTCTTTTATGTGCGTACAGCAGATTTTAATTTGGACCCACGGACAATCGCTTATGCAGGGCCGCGCCGGGATCAACTGGCGGAAGATCCTTACAAATCTGAATCTGCTTTCGATTATGGTGGGGCTTATCCTGTTCTTTGGACGGATCAAGCTGCCCCAGCTTCTCGGCGATGCGGTCAGTTCGCTGGCTTCGACGATAGGGCCTGTCAGCATGGTGATGATTGGGATGCTTTTAGGCAGCGTAAAATGGAAAAGCGTTTTTTCCGGCCGCCGGATTTATGGAATGGTGCTGCTGAAAATGATTGTTTTTCCGCTAGCGGTGCTTGTGTTTTTGAAGATTCTGGTTTCTGTCGCTCCAGTAGAGAATGCAGAAACGATCTTGCTTATCAGCTTCCTAGCGGTGATCACACCCTCGGCCACCACAGTGACGCAGATGGCCCAGCTTTATAACCGCAACGCTCCCTATGCCAGCGCCATCAATGTGTTTACTACCGTAGTGTGTATTGTCACAATGCCTTTCATGGTGCTTCTCTTTACCCTGTAAGACAGACAGTGGTGCAGCTGTTTTTGAGCAGGCCGGTTGTGTGCTTTTATATTCCCGTTTGATTTGGGAGAAAGGAAAGATAATATGCCTCAGCATGTAGTGGTAGTAGATTACCAGCCGCAGTGGCCGGAGGAATTTTTAAAAGAAAGCAAATATATTCAAACTATTTTAGGTGATAATTGCGTTGCTATTTATCATATTGGCAGCACGTCTGTCCCTGGGCTAGCGGCAAAGCCCATCATCGATATGATGCCCCTTGTGAAAGATCTCACGCTGGTAGATGGACAAGCTTTCGCTTTTGAAGAGATAGGCTATGAGTATCTGGGAGAGTTTGGGATCAAGGGCAGGCGTTATCTGCGCAAGGGCGGCGATGTGCGTACGCACCAGATCCATATTTTCGAGCAAAGCGATACATATAACACTAGCCGTCATCTTGCTTTCCGCAATTATCTGCGAACGCATGAGAAGGAGCGGGAGGAGTACGCCCGGCTGAAAAAATCTCTCGCTGAGAAGTTTCCCTATGATATCCAGTCCTATTGCGACGGAAAAGATGCCTTTATCAAAGAGCTGGAGAAAAAAGCACTTGTGGAATTTGTCAAGGAGAAATAAAAATGGAATATATATGGCAGCAAGCAAGTGAAAACGAGGCCACCCATGCCTTTGGACTTGTCAAGGAACGAATTGGCTGGATGGATCGCGTAGGGATTCGCCAGTGGAATGTGGGAAATTATACACAGATATTCCCAGAATCTTATTACCGAGATATGGCGCGGCAAGCAAAACTCTACCTGCTGCGTAAGGGGGAAAAGATTGTAGGGGCCGCTGTGCTGCTCGAAAGCGATGACAGATGGGATGACAATCGGTCTGCCTATTATATCCATAATTTAGTAGGTTCTGTGCAGGAGCGCGGAGCGGGTGAAGAAATTCTGCGTCTGGTAGAAAAGATGGCTGCCCAGTCCGGAAAAGAATATGTGCGCTTGGATTGCGCCGCAGATAACCGAGAACTGAATACATATTATGAACAAAAGGGATACATCCTTTCCGGCGAATGCTGGGAGGGGACGTATCACGGCAACAGACGGCAGAAAAGAGTGGATAAATAAAAAAGACCTTCCCAAACGATGTATGGGGAGGTCCTTTTTATATATCGAGTTAATTTCTATATAGGATGATGGACGAGGAAGAGTTTTTCCTTATTTATGAGTGCCGAGGAAAAACAGTGCCACGGTTCCCGGACCGGAGTGCGCGCCGATGACGGGGCCGATTGTATGCAGCACAGTCTCCTTCACATGCAGCAAAGAGCGGCACTTCTCTGCTACATACTCTGCGTCCGCTTGGCAATCGCCGTGGCTGACAAAGATAACCTGTTCTTCTGCATGCGTGATCGTTTCCTTTGCATGAGAGACAAGAGCATCAAGCGACGCTCTGCGCCCGCGGACCTTTTCCATGGGGATCAGATGGCCGTCATCATCCACATGCAGCACTGGTTTAATGCCCAGCATCGTGCCGAACAATGCTGCGGCGGAAGAAATACGCCCGCCGCGTTTCAGATGATTAAGGTCGTCTACCGTAAACCAGTGACAAAGATGCTCGCGTTGCTCTTCCGCCCAGCGTGCGGCTTCTTCAATCGGATACCCGGCGCGTTTCTGGCGGACAGTATGATAAACAAGCAGTCCCTGTCCCATAGAAGCGGCACGTGAATCTACGACAAGAATTTTTCTATCAGGAAATTTTTCCTGCAGCTCAGCAGCAGCCATACACGCAGCGTTATAAGTGCCGCTCAGGCCGGAAGAAAAGGCGAGGTATAAAATATCCATGCCGGATTCCAGAATAGGGGTAAAAGCATTTATAAATTCCATCGTGTTAATTTGCGCAGTAGTAGCCATTTCCCCCGCCCGTATCCGACGGTAAAACTCCTTAGTAGACATTTCGTGTTCATCGAGATCATTAAGATAATCTTTTCCTCCCACAGTAAACGTAAGTGGGATAACTACAAGTTCAAGATCATTTGCCATTTCTGCCGAGATATCAATGGCGGAATCGGTAACAATCAGATAAGGATTCATTGTACACGCCCCCTAGATTGGATGAAGACCCCCTTCGGAGATCCTTTTTTATTTTGGAGAAATTAACTGTATTATATGGGTTTTGTTTTAGAATTTATCTTTATTATAACGGATTTTAGGGCGTGTGTCTATGATCTATTTGATTTTGTTGAAGAGTAGATTCTTTTTTTTCCTTACCGAATATCTGAAACACCCCGGCTGCTGCCATCAACAGGGCGAACCCTTTTCGCAGTAAAGAAGTTTCTATCACCCCGGAGAGGTACGTTCCAGCAGCTGCTCCGATAAGTCCTAAAAGGGCAAAAGGAATTGCCGTTTTCCAGCGGATCAGCTTTTTAGGAATATAGGAGAGAACGGCTGCCGCAGCACAAGGAACGAAGAGAAGCAGGTTGATCCCTTGCGAAGTGCGTTGATCGAGCCCCGCACATAACGTAAGAAAGATAATTAAAATACCTCCACCACCCATTCCCATTGCACCAAGCGCTCCGGAGCCGAGCCCTGCGAGGGCCATCCAAAAATAGTTCATGCAGCGAACATCCTCCAAGCGGCCCAAAGCATCAGCACACCGAACATCCGACGAAGCACGGTGCTGCTGAGTCTGGGAAGAATCTTTGCACCCAAAAGAGATCCCGCGATCATCCACGGCAGATAGGGCAGAGCATCATGCAGCGTTACGTCGCCGCGCGCAAGGTAAATTCCGGCGCTGAGCGCGCACAGCGGCAGAATGACAGCTACCGATGTGGCGTGGCTCTCTACGGTACTAAGCCCAGCCCGACGCAAAGCGGGAACAGCGATCATTCCCCCGCCCGCGCCCAAAAGTCCGTTGGCAATTCCGGAAAAAAATCCGCCTACAAGGGTGAGAAGTTTTTTCATGGCAGGTCCTCCTCATAAAAAATTCGAGGAAAACACCCCGTTTTGGGTAGTGTTCCCCGAAATCTTTAGGCGATACCATATCTGTATAGAAAAATGGCCGCCAATCCAAACGAATCGGCGGCAGGAATGTTTAAAAGGAATAAAGTTAAAATATCAGCTGTACAAGGAGCATATAGCATATGGTACCGCCGGCAATAGACAGCAGCATCTGCCGCTTCCAAAGATGCAAAGCGACGACAACGGCAATCGCAATACATTCAGGCAGTCCGTGGCTGCCTGAAAGAATATTGGTATCTTTCAGTGAATAGACGACCAACATCCCGAAAATGGCCGCGGGGAGCGCTTTGCCTAAATATTGAATGTAGGTAGGCGTGGACTTTTTGGGGGAGAACACAAGAAACGGCAGAAAACGGGTGGCCATCGTGCCGATAACGCACAAAGAGATGGTGACGATTTGCTGTGTCAGCGTCATGCCGCATCACCCGCCCTTTCAATCGGTTTGCGCAAGACGGTGAGCAGAAACAGAATACACAGCATAGTCGGTATCATAAAAGAGTCAGGGCCGAACAGGATTAAACACGCGGTAGAAGCCGCAAGGCCAATCAGGGCGGTGCTGTGGCGTTTTTCTTTGAGCCATTGCTCCAAAAAGATCACGACGAACATCGCTGTCATCACAAATTCCAGCCCCTGCGTGTTAAAGGAAAGCAGAGAACCGAGAACGCCGCCCAGCGTAGCCCCTGTAAACCAGTACAGATGGTTGAGCAGCGTAACGAAAAACATAAACCAGCCTTTGTCGATTCCTTCGGGAATGTGGGCGGAATAATTGATCGAAAAACTCTCGTCGCACATTCCAAAGATAAGGTAAAATTTTTTCCAGCCTGTATTTTTATATTTATCAAGCATAGAAATCCCATAAAATAGGTGTCTTGCTTGGATAAGCAGCGTCATAATGAACGTTTGCAAAGGAGCATAAGCCGAAAGCAGCATCTCCACGGCCACAAATTCTAGCGATCCTCCAAAAATAGTGAGGCTCATCACCATAGGATACACGAAACTGAATCCCGACACATTCATATAAATGCCGTACGTTAAGCCTAAGAACCAAAAGCCTGCAAAAATTGGAATTGTGTAAGGAAACGCCGCTTTCAGCGCCTTTTTTATGGTGTTTTTACGATGCATATTTTTATTACCTGATTTCTGTAAATTTTAGCCAAGCCTGCCCCCAAATCCGTAAGCCCACATCCCATAACGCGCTAGGCTTCGATTCTGGATATGGAGAATGCGGTGGTATATCCACGGCCGAAAAAGAAATGCCGCGCCGCCTGCCTCTTTTCCTTTTTGCATCATTATATCACACCTTTGCAAAAATCGGAAATGATTTTGCCTTATCACAGGAAAATGGATTGCACAGCCCTCCAAAACTCCATTGTAAGAAAACGGGGAATATGGTACAATGTGCGCAGAGTACTAGAAAACACGGGCATACCAGCCCGATATACTGCTAAGCCGGGCGGAGGCACGCCGCGTGTGCGATCTGGGTCAAGGCCCAGCCTTGTGGGAAAAGGAACCGCCCCAGCCTGTAGGAGGACGTTGTGATATGAAAAAGGCATCCTTAATTCTTGACAAAGATTTCTCTGTCGGAGAAGTCGATTCCAAATTGTTCAGCTCTTTTGTAGAGCCGCTGGGAAGATGTATCTATGGAGGCATCTACGAGCCCGGCCACCCCCTCGCCGACGAGCATGGTTTTCGCAAGGACGTGCTAGAACTGACGCGCGCGCTTCACCTGACGATGAACCGGTTCCCGGGTGGGAATTTTGTCTCTACATATCGCTGGGAAGACGGCATCGGCCCGCGGGAAAAACGGCCGCGCCGGGCGGATCCAGCGTGGCAGAGTATTGAAACGAATGCGTTCGGCCTCAATGAGTTTGCCGAGTGGTCAAAGCGCAATGGTTCCGACGTTATGATGACGGTAAATCTCGCCACCCGCGGCGTGCTGGAGGCTATGGATTGCGTGGAATACTGCAATATGGACAGCGGCACCTATTGGTCGGATCTGCGGGCGTCGCACGGCTACCGTAAGCCTCACGGTTACCGGTATTGGTGTCTGAGCAATGAGATCGACGGCGTTTGGCAGGTGGGCCAGAAGCACGGCGGCGAATACGGATGTCTGGCTCGCGAAGCCTCCAAGGGAATGAAACTGCTCGACGGCCATATTAAAACGGTGCTGGCAGGCTCTTCTTCTCCGGGAATGAATACTTTTCCTGCTTTCGACGCCGCCGCCCTCGAAGAAGCGTATGATTTTGTGGACTATCTGTCGGTTCATCAATATATCGGCAACCGCAGCGGCGATCTGAAAAGCTTTCTCGCCCGGCCAATAATGACGGAGCAGTTTTTTAAAAGCGTCGCTGCTACCTGTGACTATATTCAGGCAAAAGTCCGCAGCAAAAAGAAAATGCTGATTTCTTTCGACGAATTTAACGTATGGCACACCGTGACGTCGGAAGAACGGTTCCATAAAACATGGCAGATCGCGCCGCCCCTGCTGGAAGATTGCTATACGATGGCGGACGCCGTTGCACTCGGCGGAATGCTCCTCGCGATTCTCCATCATGCCGACCGCATAGGAATTGCGTGTTTGTCAGAGCTAGTCAACTGTATTTCCCACATCCGCACCCGAAACGGAGGCGGAGCTTGGGTTCTTCCGCCCTATTACGTCTATCAGCACTATTCGCTGTACGGCCGGGGCACTTCCTTGCGTACGGCCATGCGCAGCGATACGTACGACTGTGCAGACTTTTCCGAAGTTCCGTTTGTCGATGCGGCAGCCGTTCAAAACGAGGACGGTTCCCTGACTGTTTTTGCGATCAACCGCAGTCTGGAAGAATCCGCGCCGTTTTCCATCGAGCTGCGCGGATTCGGGGAATATCGCGTAGCGCAGCACATCGTTTTGAAAAGCGATGCCCCGGAGGATACCAACTCGGAACAGGAACCTATGCGGGTAGCACCGCACAGCGATGGAAATGCCGGCATACAAGATGGCTTAATCTGTGCGGATCTGGCTCCTCTTTCGTGGAATGTGATTCGTTTGGTCGAAATCGCACGATAATCGCAAGTGTCATGAATGAATTATTTACGAAATATGATCTTTTTGTAAATATTAGCATTCTCCTGTTGACAGTGCTAAAAACGGTGCTATAATAAAAGTGTACTTTGAAAGAGGTACAAAAGAGAATTCCGAAAGGGTTCTCGAGAAAATGTAAATGGTCAAAATAGCCTGCTGAAGTATTAGCGGGTCAGGCAGCAAAAGCTCGCTACCGCGAGAGCAAAACTCCACCGTCTACGAGCCGTTATATTGAATTGGAGGAATGACTTATGTTGCCTAGCATTTTTGGTGAGAATTTGTTTGATGATATGTTCGACGATGCGTTTGGCATGGTTCCGATGTTTTCGACGCACAATTCCCTGTATGGAAAACATGCAAAAGGCCTCATGAAGACAGATGTCCGCGAAAAGGATACTTCTTATGAGCTGGATATCGATCTGCCGGGCTTTAAGAAAGACGAAATCCAAGCCCAAATTTCAGACGGTTATCTGACAATCAGCGCAAGCAAGGGCCTTGATAAGGATCAAAAGGATGACAATGGCCGCTATATCCGCCGCGAGCGCTACATGGGTCAGTGCAGCCGTACTTTCTATGTGGGTGACGATATTACCGAGAAGGATGTCAGCGCGAAGTTTGAAGACGGTATTTTAAAGCTTTCTATTCCGAAGAAGGAAGCTGTAAAGGCATTGCCGAAGTCCAATCAGATTTCCATTGAATAAACAACATAAAAAGGGCGGGCAGGATTTTCTGTCTGTCCTTTTTGTATATCTAAAGCCCCATAATTATGTCTGTGTAGAAGCCATAGAGATATAATTTTTCAAAAATTGAACAAAGGCGATCGTCTGAAATTTTTTACAAAGAAGCCTGCCCAGCCGTTTGAAACCAGAGAAGCGGCTGGGCAGGCTGTATTTATTTTGAAATAATTATAGCTGCGGAACAAGGAAAACAGCCGTACCGTAGGCGGGAAGAGTAAGGGTGCCGGTGCACACCTTGCCGGAAAACGCTTCTTGCATCGGAACCTTCAGAACGATTTCTTCCGAATGAGCGCCGTAGTTTAGCGCAAACAGCCAGCGTTTGCCCTCTTTTTCGCGCATAGCCAGTTCACAGCCCGATGGGGCATCCACCCATGCGGAAAAAGCTTCCGTAAGGCCCAGCCGTTTGAGGAAAACAGCAGCTGCCTGCGAATCGAAGGCCGCGCCGAAATAATAAGCTTCGCCTTTTCCGAGTTTTTTTCGGATAAGCCCGGGTTTTCCCTGATAGTAATTGGAATCGAACACACCAAGCACTTCGGCGCCATCGAGAGGAGAGAGAATATCGTTAAAAACGGCGCCGTCCAGAACCGTTCCCTCCCACACAATGTGCACTGGTTCGTCGGCAGGCCCCACAAAAGTGAAATCCTCCACCTCAGCGCCGCAAATATCGCGCGCAGGGCCGGGCATAGGATCCATGCAGCATTGTCCGGTAATCGATTTATATCCCGTGCGGCATCCTAAAATCAGCTTTCCGCCCGCTTCTACATACTGGCGCAAAAGCTCTGCGCGCGGCTGCGTCAAAATGGCGGCGTGCGGATACACCAGCAAAGGATAACGGAGCAGCTCATCAAGCGTCGTGCCGTCCTGTAAATAGAGATAGTCCATAGGCGTATGTGTAAGCTGCGAAGCGTTGAACCATCCCTTTTCGCTGGCCTTGTTCACGCGGTTTACCCATACGTCGAGCTGCGAATCCCAAACGTTGTCATAATCTTTCACAAAGGCGAAAGAGGCTCGATACATAGCGCCGGCAATATCCCGAATTGCGTCGAATTTCTGCGTAATCTGCCTGACCTCCCGCAAGCGGCGGTTTTCCTTTCCGCAATAGTCGAGAATACCGTGCCAGTAGATTTCCGTGCCCATAGTGGACGTGCGCCAACGGAAATAACTGACATAATCCGCCCCATGGGCGATGCTCTGCATGGTCCAAAGCGTCATCTGGCCGGGTTTAGGGGCGGGAGCTTCCATGCGCGTATTCCAGCCGGGAGAGCCGGACTGCTGTTCCATAATACCAAAATGCGGACAGATGCACCGTGTTTCAGAAAGGTTGCGGCTCCACTTTCGGTCGCCGAGCGTATCGCTGTTAAGCGGATCCTCGGTAAGCTGAAATGCAAAGTCGGGATAAGAATCATAGGTATAAAAATCGAGCGATTCGCGGGTCATGCGATGGTTGTCAAGATTGGGGAACATGCCGTTCGTTGTAATGAACTGGTCGGGAGAAATATTAGCGCGGAGAATATCGCTTTGCACTTTGGCGTAAGAGCAGGCGCTCTCGGAAATAAATCGGTAATAGTCAAGCATCTGGTGAGGGTTAATGGTGTGATTGATGGTGTGCCGCGGAACGAAAACCTGATCCCAGCTGGTGTACGTCTGGTTCCAGAACACGGCTCCCCAAGCGCGGTTGAGGGCGTCGAGAGAACCATACTTTTTGCGCAGAAACAGGCGGAACGCGGCGGTATCGCTCTCGGAATAAAATTCGGAGAGTTCACAATTAAGTTCGTTATCGATCTGCCAGCCAGCAACCACAGGATTGTGGCCGTAATGGCGTGTCAGCTGTGTAACAATCTCGCGCGTGAGCTGAAGATATTTGACGGAATTATAATTGTAATGGCGGCGGGCGCCATGACGATAAAGGGTGCCGGAGATGTCGGCGTTGAGAATTTCAGGATAATCGTGCGAAGCCCATGCGGGCGGCGTGGCGGTAGGGGTTCCGAGGATGACGCGAAGCCCATGGCGCCGGGCCGCTTCTATAAAGCGATCAAAAAAATCAAAGGAAAAGACACCTTCCTCCGGTTCGAAGATGGTCCACGCAAATTCGCCGATACGGACAAGCTCTATACCGGCTTCTTTCATGCGGCGTAAATCGCTGTCCCACAGAGCTTCGTCCCAATGCTCCGGATAGTAGCACACACCCATCGTCAATTTCTTAAAAATCGAATCCTTTTTCATAGCTTTTCCCCTTTCCCGGCAGCACAGCCGGAACGACTGCAAGGACCTTACTATCCCTGTGATCCTCATGATAAAGGAAGGTCCATCGTTTGTCAATTCTTTTCTGCAAGCAGAAAAATTGGATCCGTTTTGCAGCGGCTGTCCCTCTTTGTCTGTGTCCTTTTTTTCATTTTCCTCCTTTTGGGGATGTGCTTATCATCCCGGTTTCTCTTTTATGGGCAGTGCAGAGAGAAGCTTTTAGGGTATGAAAAAACACAGAGGCACATATATATGGGTAGGAAAAGTTAGGGGGTTGATAAAAAATGGATTGGCAAAGCCTCACGCGTGAAGAATGCGTGCGAAAACTCGGCAGTAATGCACAAAACGGACTGACGCCGGAACAAATCCGCCAATATCGGACACGTTATGGATATAACCGTTTGGAACGCCGAAAAAAGAAAACGCTTTTGCGCCGCTTTTTAGAACAGTTTTCAGACTTTATGGTATTAATTCTTTTAGCAGCCGCGGCCGTTTCTTTTATCACCTCCTATGTCCAAGGGGATTCCGATTATATTGATTCGATCATTATTTTGATTATTGTTGTGATCAACGCCGTGATAGGAGTTGTCCAGGAAAGCCGTGCCGAAAAGGCCATAGATGCTCTGAAAAAATTATCTTCACCACATTCCCAGGTGATCCGCAGCGCAAGCCGTTGTACCGTCCCGTCAGAAGAACTTGTTCCCGGCGATATCGTTTTGCTGCAAGCAGGCGATTTGGTCCCAGCAGATTTGCGCGTGCTGGAATCTCACAGCCTTAAAGCGGAGGAATCGGCGCTTACAGGAGAATCGGTTCCGGTTGATAAAGAAGCAAAGCCCACCTATCCGGAGGGCACTCCTCTAGGAGATCGGAAAAACCTCCTGTTTTCGTCAAGCAGCATCACAAGCGGTCGCGGCGTGGGAATTGTTGTGGCAACGGGAATGGATACCCAGGTCGGCCGGATTGCCCATATGCTCAGCGCGGAACAGTCGCCGCAGACGCCTCTCCAGCGAAAGCTTGCCCAAACGGGAAGGGTGCTGGGAATCGGCGCGATCGCCATTTGCCTTATTATCTTCATCATGGGTCTGTTCCAAAGCGTCCCACCGCTGGAAATGTTCATGATTGCCATCAGTCTTGCCGTTGCGGCAATTCCAGAAGGCCTTCCGGCGGTTGTAACAATCGTTTTGGCGATGGGAGTACGCAAGATGGCGGCTAACCGGGCGATCGTCCGAAAGCTTCCGGCAGTAGAAACGCTTGGCAGCGCCAGTGTAATCTGTTCGGATAAAACGGGAACGCTTACTCAGAATAAAATGACCGTTACGGAGCTAGCCGGTATGGATGGAAAGCTGGAATCTTCCAGCGCGGCCGGAGCGGAAATTTTAGATCTTGCGCTGCTGTGCAATAACTGTACAGAAACGGACGGTACGGTGAAAGGAGAACCTACCGAAGCGGCCATTCTTCTGGCGGCGCCGGGGCAGAAAGCGCGTCTTGACAGCGCCTATCCGCGTGTGGCGGAGATCGCCTTTACCTCTGCGCGCAAAATGATGACCACC